>JABFXP010000563.1 GCA_013361685.1 Catenulispora sp. | reverse complement strand
GCGCTCGTGTGGACGTTGTCGGTCGTCGTCGGCCAGCAGGGCGATCCGGTGCCTGCCACGAGACCGGGCAGGTGGGTGATGGTGGCGGGGTTTGCCACAGGCGTCGTGTTCATCGCCGCCCTGGCGGGGATGAACGGCTCGTTCCTTCTAGAGAACCGGCAAGAACGCGCCGCGCAGGAGGAGCAATAGCCGCCCGCCCCCCGCGGGGGACCCGACGAGACGCAGTTTGATTCCCGGGCGAATGGACATCCGGACGGTGCCGGAGAATTTGGCGGAATGTTACTGCGAAAGGAAGAAAATGTATATCGGAGGCGGCGTGATCGTCGCGATCTTGGTCATCCTTCTGATCCTTTTCCTGCTGCGGCGATGAACAGTCGAACACGTGCAAGCAGCAGGAACGGGGATATCCGGCGCCGGTGACACTCATCGCCGTTGCGCGCCCTGGCTTCGCCGGATCGATATCGATTCGGTGAGCGCACCGCTTGAGGTGGCATCGCCGAGATCTACGAGGCCACGGGCATGCCGCGGTGGCGGCCGGTCGCGGTCAAAGTCCTCACGGCTGCCCACCGCGGGCCGGAGCAGGCCAGGCCTAATCGCTTCTCCCACCGGTGCTGAACGGGTCGGATCCGGCCGGACCGCTCGGCGCCGCCGGTGCTGCCTGCGCGGCGGCAAGGCTTTCTCGTGCCGCGCTGACCACGGCGTCGGCGGTGATTCCGAACTTCTCATACAGAACTGTGTAGGCCGCGCTGGCCCCGTAGTGGTCCAGGCTGACGATACGGCCGGCATCGCCGACGAACTCCCGCCAGCCCAGAGCCACGCCGGCCTCGACGCTGACCCGGGCTCGCACATCGGGTGGCAGAACCTGCTCGCGATAGGCGCGGTCCTGCGCGGCGAACCATTCCCAACACGGCAGCGACACCACCCTGGTGGGAACGCCGTCGGCTTCGAGCATCTCGCGGGCGGCGACGGCGATCTGCACCTCTGAGCCCGTACCGATCAGGATCACCTGCGGGGAGCCGCCGGCGGCCTCGGCCAGTGTGTACCCGCCTTTGGCCACGCCGTCGGCTGAGGCGAAGCGTTCGCGGTCGAAGACAGGCAGGTTCTGCCGGGACAGCGACAGACCGGCGGGGCGGTCGCGCCGCTGCAGTATGGTGCGCCAGGCCACCGTGGTCTCGTTGGCGTCGGCGGGGCGGACGAAGTCCAGACCGGGAATGGCGCGGAGCGCCGCGTAGTGCTCGACCGGCTGGTGGGTGGGGCCGTCCTCGCCGAGTCCGATGGAGTCGTGCGTCCACACGTAGGTCACCGGCAACCGCATGAGGGCGGCCAGCCGGACGGCCCCGCGCATGTAGTCCGAGAAGGTCAGGAACGTGCCGCCGTACACGCGCGTGGCACCGTGCAGGGCGATTCCGTTCATGATGGCGCCCATGGCGTGCTCGCGGACGCCGAAATGCAGCGTGCGGCCGTACGGACCGCCGGACCACATCTTGGTCTGCCGGTCGGCCGGCAGGAAAGAGGCTTCTCCCTTCACGGCGGTGTTGTTGCTCTCGGCCAGGTCCGCCGAACCGCCCCACAGCTCCGGTAGCCGCGGATACAAGGCGGCCAGGACTTCACCGGAGGCCTTGCGGGTGGCCACCCCGGTCGGATCGGCCGGCCAGGTCGGCAGCGTGTCCGCCCAGCCCTGCGGCAGTTCGCCGGCAGCCAGTCGATCCCACAGCGCGGCCTGATCAGGGTTGTCGGTGCGCCAGGTGTCGAAGCGTCGCTGCCAGTCGGTATGTGCCTGCGCGCCGCGTTCGGCGACCTGGCGGGCATGCGTGAGTACCTCGTCGGCGACCTGGAACGTGGCCTCCGGGTCGAAGCCGAGAATGGTTTTGGTCGCGCGGACCTCGCTCTCGCCGAGGGCGGCTCCGTGCGCGGCGCCGGTGTTCTGTTTGGTCGGGGCCGGCCAGCCGATGACTGTCCGCACCACGATGAGCGAGGGGCGGGCGGCCTCGGCGCGGGCCACGGCCAGAGCGTGGTCGACCGCGGCCAGATCCTCGCCGTCGTCGACGTGCTGCACATGCCAGCCGTACGCCTCGTACCGCTTGCCCACGTCCTCGGTGAACGCGATGTCGATGTCGTCCTCGATGGAGATCCGGTTGGCGTCGTAGATCAGGACCAGGTTCCCCAGCTCCTGGGTGCCGGCCAGCGATGAAGCCTCGCCGCTGACGCCCTCCTCCAGGTCGCCGTCGGAGGCGAACGCCCAGATGGTGTGATCGAACACGCTCTGCCCGAGCGCGGCGTCGGGGTCGAACAGACCGCGCTCCCGGCGTGCGGCCATCGCCATACCGACGGCGTTCGCCACGCCCTGGCCCAGAGGACCGGTCGTCGTCTCCACCCCCGGTGTGTGGCCGACCTCCGGATGACCGGGGGTCAGCGATCCCCAGGTCCGCAACGCCTTCAGATCGGACAGCTCCAGGCCGTACCCCGAGAGGAACAGCTGGATATACAAGGTCAGACTGGAGTGACCCATGGACAGTACGAATCTGTCCCGGCCGGGCCAACCCGGGTCCTGGGGATCATGGCGCAGCCACTTCTGGAACAGCAGATATGCCGTGGGGGCCATGCTCATGGCGGTGCCAGGATGTCCGTTGCCGGTCTTCTGCACGGCGTCGATCGCCAAGACGCGCACCGTGTCGATCGCACGCCGGTCCAGCTCGCCCATCCCGTCCGCCAGAATCGGGCGCGGGTGGAACGGGTGACCGGTGGGAGCATCGCTCGCTGCTTCCGGCGGCGCTTCAGGCCGGGTGCTTCGGGTCGAGGCGGTGGGATCTGTCTGGTCCGCGGCCATTGGAGGTGACCTTCCTCGGGTCGTGTGCGTGTGAGCCTGGCTGAACGAGGTCTTGAGCGCGGCCGCCGGGTACCCGTCATCCCGGTTTCCAACCTGTGGTTCTTCTGCCGCGCGGTGCGGGGTCCGGGCTTCCGGCGTGCACGGCACGCGCCTCCAGCATGGCGCCGACCTCGTGCAACGGCGCACGGTGGTCGAGGTAGCCGCGTCCGTTGACGACGGCGCGACCGGACCCTGTGAGGTGACGACTCCGGGCCCTGATCGCCCCCATGCGGCGTGGCGGCCCAGGAGCGTGTCCAGCGCATCGGTGAAGACTCTGTGACGGCCTTGATGCCTAGACAATCTAAAGCCTAGGCTGTCTAGGCATTGGGCCGGAACCCCGGCCCGTCCTCGACCCGACGGGCCGCCGACGTCGGCCGGCCCGACAGGAGAACCATGTCCGAGAGCAGTACCTCCGCCGCCGTCGCGGCCCTGACGCGGGGGGCGGTCGCGGCCGTCGAGATCACCAAGCGCCACGGCGCCGGAGCGACCGCCGTCACCGCGATCGATGATGTCAGCATCCGCATACCCGAAGCGTCGTTCACAGCCATCATGGGGCCGTCGGGCTCCGGGAAGTCAACGCTGCTGCACTGCCTGTCCGGTCTGGACACGGTCGACTCCGGGCGGGTCGTGCTCGGCGACACGGACATCACCGGGATGGGTGAGCGGGAGCTGACCAGGCTGCGCCGGGAGCGGGTGGGGTTCGTGTTCCAGGCGTTCAACCTGTTGCCGTCGTTGACGGCACGGGAGAACATCGTCCTTCCGCTGCAACTGGCCGGCACCACCGTCGACGCCGGACACCTCGCCTCGGTCGTGGAGCTCCTGGGCCTGGCCGACCGGCTGGCGCACCGGCCGGCCGAGCTGTCCGGCGGCCAGATCCAGCGGGTCGCCGTCGCCAGGGCCCTGATCACCCGGCCGCAGGTGGTGTTCGCCGACGAGCCGACCGGCAACCTCGACCGGCGCTCCGGCGGCGAACTGCTGGGGCTGCTGCGGCGCTGCGTCGACGAGATGGGACAGACGGTCGTGATGGTCACGCACGATCCGGCCGCCGCCGCTCGCGCCGACCGGGTCCTGATCCTCGCCGACGGCCGGATCGCCGACGAGCTGGACGCCCCGTCCGCGTCCGTGATCCATCAGCGGCTCGACGCACTGGAGGGTGACGACTGATGCGCATCTGGACGGTGCTTCGTCGAGGACTGGCAGCCCGCGCGGCGCGGACCGCGGCCACCGGTATCGCGGTCGCGGCAGCGGTGGCATTCCTGGCCGGCAGCTATGTGCTCACCGACACCATCGACGCCAGCGTCCAGCGGTCGGCCACCGACGCCACGTCCGGCATCCCGGTGATCGTCACCGACACCCGCGGCTTCGGCGGCTCCGGCCTGTTCGGGGCGCCCACCCTGCCGCCCGACCTGGTCGACCGGATCCGGCAGATCCCCGGCGTCGCGGCCGCGGAAGGCGTTGCCGAAGGCTATGCCATGCCTCTGGACGGCCACGGTCAGGCGGTCTCCACACTGACCGGTATCGGCCTGTCGATCCCCGCCGACCCCCGCATGCGGATGCTGCGACTCGCCACCGGAGCCTGGCCCGCCGATCCCGGCCAGATCGTCATCGACGCGCACACCGCCGCGAGCCTGCACCTCAGACCCGGCGACACCCTGCGCGTCGCCCTCACCGCGGGAGCACGGACGTTCACCGTCGCCGGCACCACCACCTTCGGCGGCGCCGACGACATCGCAGGCCTGTCCGTCGTCGGCTTCACCTCCGGCGCCGCCCCGGGGCTGCTCGGCTCGGCGGGCAGCTTCGCCGCGATCGAAGCCGTGCCCGCCGCCGGCCTGGACCCCGCGGTGCTGCAGAACCGCATCGACCACTCCGTCGGCGGCGACTACACCGTCCGCACCGGCGCCCAGCAGGCCGGCCAGCTCATCGACGCCGCGGGCGGCGTCGCCACGCTCATCGGGACCTTCCTGCGCGTCTTCGCCGTCATCGCCCTGCTCGTGGCCGCGCTCCTGATCGCCAACACCTTCACCATCACCGTCGCGCAGCGCACCCACGAACTCGCGCTCCTGCGCTGCGTCGGCGCGGCCCGCAACCAGACCGCACGCCTGATCCTGACCGAAGCACTGCTCGTCGGCGCCGCCGGCGGCCTCGTCGGGCTGCCCGGCGGAATCGGACTGGCCGCGGCTCTGAAGGCGGTGCTCGGGGCGTTCGGCCTCCCACTTCCCGACGGCGCTCCCGTGGTCGCGGCGCACACCGTCGTCGCGGCACTGGTCGTCGGGATCGGCGTCACCGCCGCGGCGGCCGGCGGCGCGGCGGTGCGGGCCTCCCGATCCCGGCCGCTCACCGCACTGGCCGCGGTCGACACCACGGCCGACGCGCCCCG
>JABFXP010000328.1 GCA_013361685.1 Catenulispora sp. | reverse complement strand
CGCCGGGCCCGGACACCCTCCCCACCCCCGCTCCGGGACCCGGCACCACCGGCAGTGCACCCCACCGCCGGGCAATACCCCATGCCACCACACGAGACAGCCCCCAAACACGCGCCCCGCCCGCCCGCATACTGACTTACGCAACAACCGCCCACAAGCGGTCACTCAGAACGCGGCACACGGGGAGAACATCAACCATGGATCAGAGCCCGCAGCTACTCGCAGCCCACCAAGCACGCCGCGACGCAGTAGATCCACTGCTTTCCCCCTCGAATCCGCTACCCGCCCCCGCCGACAACTGCACCGAGCTGACCTGCCCCGGCGCAGCCGGACTGGTCCAGACGACCAAGGCCGACCCCGACGCATTCGTCTTCAGCTTCGTCGCAGCCCACGAATCACGCCTGGCCGCCAAAGCCAACGGCCCGAAGCCCTTCGCCCGCCTGCTCGACCTCTGGGCCGCCCAAGACAGCTACCGCCCAGGACCGGACAGCATCGCGACAATCACATGGCCGTCCCGAGACACCGAGATGACACGACCGCTGCTCGAGCGCGGGTTCGCCCCGCTGACGATCCTCGCGGTGCGCCTCGCCGGCCGGTCCATGACGGGCGCCGCCAGCACCGATACCAGCACCGACCGCTGCGCCCGCCCTGACAGCAACACCGCCGCCAGCGCGTGCGCCTGCGCCAACACGGGCACCAGCGCCGACCGCGTCACCGGCCCTGGAACCGACGGCGGCACCCCCGATCGAGTCGGCGCCGAGGCTGCCACCAGCGCCGGCGCTGACGCGGAGGTCGCCACCGCCGATGGCCCCGCCGGAAACAACGTCCGCGCCGCCGCCCCGGACGCCAGCAGCACCGTCGGCGCCCGCGACGGCGCCACTGTCGACATAGCCGTGCGCCGCATCGAGGAGCGCGACGCCGAGGCAGCCGCCGAACTGTGGCTCGACGAAGTGCGGTGGGACGCGCAATTCGGCGTCGCGGCCCTACGGCGCTCCACCCGCGACCGAATCGCTGACCAGGTCACCCAGACCATCACCGGCGACGAGAAGTGGGGCTGGGTCGCCGAGCGGGAGGGCCGGCTCGTGGGCCTGGTCGTCGTGCAGCCGCCGGGCTATTCGGACTGGGCGGCGAAGACCGTCCGCGCCGCCCCGGCTGCATATCTGACCTGCGGAATCGTTGCGGCGCAGGAGCGTGGCGGCGGGGTCGGTACGGCGCTGGTCCGGCGCGTGCACGCCGAGCTTGACGCTGCGGGCATCAGCGCGACGTTGCTGCACTATGCCGCGTGCAACCCGCTGTCCGGGCCCTTCTGGAGCCGTTGCGGGTACCGGCCGCTGCTGACCGCCTGGGGGCGCGGGACGGTGGGGTGAGTCCTGCCCGGAACAACCAGCACCATGGCACTGTTGCGCCTGGCAGCGGCGCCGCGCTGTGCTCCGCCACCCAGACCCGGCATCGTCCACGCCGACCCCGATAGGATCATTCGCATGCACGCATGGCCCGCCCCCGAGGTCCCCGAACTGCCCGGCCGCGGCCCTGCCGTCCGGCTCCACGACACTGCTGCGCGGGCCCTGGTGCCCACGCCGGCGGCTGGACCCGGCGAGCCGGCCCGTATTTATGTCTGCGGCATCACGCCGTATGACGCGACTCACATGGGGCATGCCAACACCTATTTGGCGTTCGACCTGATCCAGCGGGCGTGGCGCGATGCCGGCCATCCGGTGTCCTATGTGCAGAACGTCACCGATGTCGACGATCCGCTGCTGGAGCGCGCCGTTGCCACCGGTCAGGACTGGGAGGCGCTGGCTGAGTCGGAGACCGCGCTGTTCCGCGAGGACATGACCGCGCTGCGCATCCTGCCGCCGGAGCACTACGTCGGCGCGGTGGAGTCGATCCCGCTGGTCGTGGACCTGGTTGTGCGGCTGCTGGAGCAGGGCGTCGCTTACGACGTGGACGGGGATGTGTACTTCTCGGTGCACTCTGACCCGACGTTCGGCTCGGTGTCGCATCTGGATGGCGCCGAGATGCTCAAGACCTTCGCTGAGCGTGGCGGTGACCCGGAGCGGCCGGGCAAGAAGCACCAGCTGGACTGTCTGCTCTGGATGGCCGGTCGGGATGGTGAGCCAGCGTGGGATCCTGGCGCTGCGGGTCGGGCCGCGGGCCTGCGTGATGGGCGGCCGGGCTGGCACATCGAGTGCGCCGCCATTGCCCTTGAGCACCTGGGCATGGGTCTGGATTTGCAGGGCGGCGGGAGCGACCTGGCGTTCCCGCATCATGAGATGGGCGCCTCCGAGGCGCAGGTGGTGACCGGCGAGCGGCCGTACGCCCAGACGTATGTGCACTCTGGCATGGTCGGCCTGCACGGTGAGAAGATGTCCAAGTCCAAGGGGAACCTGGTTCTGGTCTCCAAGCTGCGCCATGCCGGCGTCGACCCGATGGCCATCCGCCTGGCGCTGCTGGCGCATCACTACCGCGCCGATTGGGACTGGACCGACGCGGATTTGGAGTCGGCCCAGCTTCGCTTGGCCCGCTGGCGGGCGGCGGTGTCGCGGCCGGATGCGGTGCCGGCCGACGATGTGCTGGATGCGGTGCGTGAGCGGATTGCCGACGACCTGGACACGCCCGGCGCGCTGGCCGTGATCGACGCGTGGGCGGCCCGGCAGGAGGCGGCGGACGCTGTTGGGGGCGGGGAGGACGTGGGGTCCGGCGCGGTGGAGCGCAATACTGCGGCGCCCGGGCAGATCAGCCGGATTGTGGACTCGCTGCTGGGCGTGGCGCTGTAGGCGGTTGGTAGTTGCTCTCGGGTGGGGGCCCTGCTGGGGCTCCCGCTGGGAGAGGTGGGAGCCGGCGCTGGGGAGTGCCGGCGCCCTTGAGTCGTTGATTTCGTGGGGCCTGGTCGGTGTGGGTGTCAGGCCTCTGTGATGTCGCGGCGGGTGCGGATCGGGCTGGCGAG
The DNA here is from genome assembly GCA_013361685.1 of Catenulispora sp. Classification (GTDB taxonomy): domain Bacteria; phylum Actinomycetota; class Actinomycetes; order Streptomycetales; family Catenulisporaceae; genus Catenulispora. Next base: position 2,299 of record JABFXP010000328.1, on the reverse strand, counting down.
GATGACGGCGGGGATCGGGAGTGCCGCGATGGTGGTCCACCATAGGGCGGTGCGGGGGTCTTGCCAGGAGGCGATGGTGCCGGCGGTGAGTGCTCCGAGGGGGATCACGCCCCAGGACACGAAGCGGACGGTGGCCATGACGCGGGGCAGGAGTTCGGTGGGCGTGGCGATTTGGCGGTAGGTGCGGGCGACGATGCTTGTCACGACTACGCCGGCGGCGAAGGCGGCGTTGCCGAGGGCGAATGCTGTCACGCCCCAGCCGTGGCCGGCGGCGGGCATCAGGGCGAATGACAGGGGGAGGGTGAGGGCGGCGGTGGTGAGGGCGCGGCCGCTGCCGATGCGTCGGATCAGGCGTGGGGTGAGGGAGGCGCCGAGCAGGCTGCCCGCTCCTTCGGTGGCCATCATCGCGCCTACTGATGCCGGGGTGAGGCTGAGGGTGCGTACCAGGAACAGCGGGGTGAGGGCGGTTAGGGCGCCGCAGACGAAGTTGACTGCGGTCGCGTACCAGAGGTTGGCGCGCTGGATCGGTTCGTGCATCAGGAAGAGCCATCCTTCGCGGATTGAGGCTCGGATGGTGGCGCGGCCGGTTGTTGCTGGCGTCGCTGCTCGTGGTGGGCGTGGGATGTTGCGCAGGAGGAAGGCCGAGGTCAGGTAGCTGGCGACGTCTACCACGATGCTGGCTGCTGCTCCGATTGCTTGTACGAGGGTGCCGCCGAGTGAGGGTCCTGCGAGTCCGGTGACGGCCTCGGTTCCGGATGTGAGGCTGTTGCGTGCGGTCAGTTCCTGCTTGCTGACCAGGAATGGCAGCATTGTGGAGTTGCCGACGTCGAAGACCACTGATGCGAGTCCTACGACGAGTGCCACCAGCACCAGCTGTATCACTGTCACTGATGCGGTCCACCATGCGATCGGCACCGTGGCCAGGGCGGCGGCGCGTGTCAGGTCCATGGCGATCTGTGTGCCTCGTAGCGGCAGTCGGCTGACCAGGACTCCGGCGGGCAGGCCGATGATCGCCCATGCTGCGTATCCCGCTGCTGTGACCGCGCCTACCTCGAAGCTGGACGCGTGTGCCAGGCCTAGCGCCGCCAGGGGAAGGGCGACGGTGGTGACGGCGGTGCCGACGCGGCTGACGGTGGAGCCGGCCCAGTAGCGCCAGAACCAGGAGTGGGTGGGGGCAGGCGGCTCGATCGGGGTGGTGGCTGTTGCCGTGAGGGCGGTTTGGGGTGCGGTTGCGGGTGGGTGGGCTTTGGTGGCGTCGGCGGAGTCGCTTGGCGTTTCGGTGGTGGTGTTCGGCGTGGTGGTCAAGGACGTGCCCTCCCCATGAGTCAGTTCCCATTCGGAACTGACTATACTGGGTGGGTGAAGTACACCGGGATCGGCGACAGTGACTGCTCTATTGCGCAGGCGCTTGATGTGGTGGGGGACTGGTGGACGCTGCTGGTCGTGCGGGATGTGGCTGGGGGATTTAACCGGTTCTCGGATTTGGCGGGGGAGTTGGGGGTCAGTCGTAAGGTGCTGGCGGAGCGGCTTGCTTTGCTGGTTGACCGGGGAGTGCTGGAGCGGCGGCAGTACTCTGAGCGGCCGCCGCGGTTTGAGTACCACCTCACTGAGGCGGGGCGGGGGTTGTTGCCGGTGCTGGTGGCGTTGCAGAACTGGGGAGCGCGGTTCGTTATGGGGGATGGGACGATGACTGGTACTTCTGAGCCTGCTTCGGCTGAGGCGCGGCGGGTGCATGCTTTGGTCGGCGGGCGTATTCCGGTGCTGGCGTTGCCGGGCGTGGACGGCGTGGCTGTCGATCCGGTGGCTGCCGGGGCTGCGTGGACCGTTGTGTATACGTTCCCTGGTTCGCCGTCGGTTGAGCCTGGGCTTGCTCCCGGGTGGGATGAGGTGCCTGGGGGGCCGGGGTGCACGTTGGAGTCGCGGACGTTCCGGGATCGTCTGGCTGACTTCGCCGAGGTTGATGCGGCGGTCGTCGGTGTTTGCACGCAGCGTCCCGAGCAGTTGGCGCAGTTCGCTGAGACGCAGGGGCTGCCGTTTCCGCTGCTGTCCGATCAGGAGTTGGAGTTCACCACCGCGCTGCGGTTGCCGTCGTTTCGGGCTGCGGGGGCGGATCGCATCAAGCGGGCGACGCTGATTGTCGACGCGGCACGGGTCGTGCGCGGAGTCCTTTATCCGGTGCCGGATCCTGCCGGGTCCGTTGACGAGGCGCTGCGAATCGTTGAAAACCTGCGCGGATGACCGGGGGGAGAGGGTGAGAGACGATCGCGGATGGCCGCGGATGGGCGGAGCGCGGTTGGCG
>JABFXP010000908.1 GCA_013361685.1 Catenulispora sp. | reverse complement strand
GGGCCTCCCGCGCCGCCCGGCCGGCTCGCGTCGTCGGGGTTCTGGGATCCGGCGCCGCCGTCCGGCCCGGCCGGGTCCGCGGCCGTTTCCGGCGCCGGCGCGGGCAGATGACCCGCCAGCCACAGCATCTCGGCCAGCTCGACCGTGTCCACCGGCGGCCCGATGGCGTTCAGCACGGCCAGCAGCCGGCTAACGGACATCGGGACCGGTCTCCGTGCTCAGGTACGGCATCACCAGGTTCGCGAGTCTGAGCACCGAGTCCGGGCGGCCGTCGCGCAGTGCGTTGTGGCACAGGTAGACGGCGTTGAGCAGCTGGTCGTTGGCCAGCATCCCGTCGCTCTGGCGGTGCAGGAAGTGGTCGATGATCAGCTGCGCCTGCTCGGGCAGGACCGGCGTGGCCAGCGGGTTCGGCGGGTCGGCCGGAGCCGGCGGCTCCGCCGGATCTGGCTGGGCTGATTGGTCTGGCACGTCTAGCAGGCGCGGCCGCTTCCCGCCTCCGGCGTCACGCTGGACGGTCAGCATCGCACCGAGATGGCCGGCGACGATGGCCTCCAGTTCAGCGGCGTCAGTGGGCTGCGTCAGCTCGACGGTCACGCAGCGGCGCAGGAAGGCCGGCGGGAACTCGCGTTCCCCGTTGCTGGTCAGGACGATCAGCGGGAAGGCGTTGCAGGTGACGGTCCCGTTCTGGATCGGGACCCGGGAGGCGGTGGTGCGGTCGGCGGTCATCACCCAGGCCTCGGGGTCGGCGCGCCGGGCCAGCTCGACGATCTCGAAGGAGCCCTTCTCGAAGATCGTCAGCAGGTCGTTGGGCAGGTCGACGTCGCTCTTGTCGATCTCGTCGATGAGCAGGACCCGCGGCACCTCGTGCGGCAGCAGCGCGGTCCCGAGCGGTCCGAGGCGGATGTAGCCGCCGATGTCGTCGGTGACGGTGGCGGCGACGGTGTCGGGATCGGCGGCCGGGCGCCGCGGCTCCGATCCGGCCGGCTGCTCCGGCCCCACCCGTTCTTCGCGTCCGTCCCGGCTCTCTTCGCGGGCGGCCCGTGGCGGGCCGTGCCGCTCGCGCCGTCCTGCCGCGTACAAGCGGGTCAACGGATCGTACTCGTACAAACCGTCCCGTAGTACGACCCGGCTGGTGATCGGCCAGTGCAGGACCGGGCCGAGTCCCAGCTCGTGCGCGACCGCGTAGGCCAGCGTCGACTTCCCGGTGCCCGGCGGGCCGGTGACCAGCAGCGGCCGCCGCAGATACAGCGCGGCGTTGACGTGGTCGACCGCCTCCGCGCTGGGCCGGTACTGCCGGGCGGAGTGGGTGTTCCCCGAGTCCCCCGGCGGGACCGGCAGGGTCGGGGCGCCGTCGAACGTCCGCCAGGGTGGCGGTTTGGGCAGCCGGCTGATGCCGTCGTGCTGGACGCGGTCGCCGGTGTAGATCTTCCAGTCGGCCATCTCAGGCACTTCCCATCATCAGCGGCGGATCGGTGTCGCGGTCCGGGTCGTCCCACAGCAGTGTCAAGGTCCGTGCACAGTGGTCGGCCCCGCCCGTGACCGGTGACCAGGCCTCTTTGCGCAGCTTCATGACCACCGCCGGCACCTGGTCCGGGGTCGCGGTCGACAGTTTCTCGGTGAGCGTCTCCAGGAACGTCCGGTGGCTGTCCGGAGGGTGCGGGACCGGGCAGTCCGCCCGGTGCCATAACATGATCGGGATCCCGGAGCGCAGGGCGGCTGCCAGCCATTCCGCCTTCGGATGCGAGGCGTAGGCCAGCACGCCGATATCGGCTTCGCCGTCGAGCCAGCTGTAGAAGTGCTCGTATCCGTAGTTCAGAGTGCAGTCCACCGAGTGGATCTCCACGAAGCCACGGCCGAGGATCGTCTGCCAGCGGCTCGGCCAGGCCTGGGCGGCCAGAGAGCCCGGATCCAGCCGGCCCACGTCGCGGACCACCACCGCCTTGGTCCGCATCGGCACCGGCCACTCCTCGTCGCCCTCGCGGATCGACCACTCGTCGAAGGGCAGGCTCATCAGCTCGCCTCGGGGGACGACGAACTCGACCATCCATTTGTCGTTGGTGAACAAGGGGATCTGCTCGGCCACCTTGGCCTCGACCCAGGTCCGGATCTGCTCCGCGTCGGCGGGGACCGGCTCGCCCGGCGGGGTGTTCATCCGCCGACCGTTGTGAACCGCGTAACAGACCATGTGCAGATCCTGGTCCCGAAGGCGCACGGCGCGCACGACGATCGAACCATGGAGCCGCTTCTCCTCCGCGGGCTGGGGGAAGTGCCGCTGACACCAGGCGAGCAGCGCCGATCGGGGCGGGTCCGGCAGATATCCGGCCAGCTCCCTGAGGAAGGTCGCGACGGCGCCCGTCCGCTTCACTTCCTCGCCGACAAAGCGGATCGCGTCCCATACCGAGGAGAACGACTCCGGGATGTGCCGCGGCACGAGATCCGGGAACGCTTTCATCAGGGGTATTCGAAGGTGCTTCTCCGGCTGTGCTCCGGCGACGAGCAGACGTAACTCCCGCCGGGGTTCGGGCTCGAGCCAGTCGAGGTCGAGCAGGTCGTCCAGTTCTTCCCAGTGCCTGCGGATCGTGTCCAGGGGCAGGATCTTGCCGAGGGGCCCGCGGCCGTCCTTCAGGATCGCGTCGGTGAGCATGCCCACGACCGCGCCGTTCTCCGGCAGGTACACGGCGGCGCCGCTGAAACCGCCGCTGAGCTGCTGGAGGTGGGCCTTCTCCACATCCACCTCGAGCCATTCGTCCTTCAGGACCCGGTCGATGCTGGTGCGCAAGGTGACGTGGGTGCCGGTCTCCCAGACCGTGGGAGGGAAACCCAGGCCGCGGATCTGGACCGACTTCTCGCCTTCTTTCGGCCGCAGCGAGGACTCGATCGCGTCGAAGACGCACTCCGGCACCGATTCCGGCGCCGGCCGGTCCAGCCGCAGCACGGCGATGTCGTGCAGGTTGCCCTGCTCCTTCCACGCGCCGCGCCAATACAGGGTGGCGGGCAGGCCTTCGGCTTTGCCGGGGAAGGTCACGTAAGCCTTGTCGCTCAGGCCCGCGCCCCCGTTCTCGGCCGGATCCCCGTTCGGATCCCTGAGGCCTTGGACGAGGTGCGCGCAGGTGAGGACCAGGTCCCGGGTCACCAGGGTGCCGGAGCCGCCGGCGTTGCCGACCTCGACGCGGGCACGCCACAGCATGCCGTCCATCATGTGGTCGAGGCGTCACCCTTGGACCACTTGAGCTTGACCGTTATCGCAGCCTCCGCGGAGGCCTTGGCTATGACCGCCCCGGCCGTGGCGGTCAGCTTCACGCCGAACTCCAACGCGATCTCGTCGGCGTCCAGCGCCTTGTCGCGGAAGGTCTTCAGAGCCGAGACGGCCGTCGCCCGGGCCGAGGCGAGCGCCTCCTCGAAACGGCCCTCCACATCGATGATCTCGCCGCCCTTGGTCCGCACGTTCTGGTAGCCGGAGTCGCGGACGTCGACCTCGACCACGATCGGGCCGTCGGCGGACTGCCATCGCAACAACTCGGACATCGATCGTCTCCGGCCTCTCACTCGGTGGTGCTGACGGTGCTGACGGGGATCAGCTCCCCACCTTCCCATAGCTGGCATTTTGGCGGAACACACAAAGGGCTGATATGGGACGGTCCCGCCGGCTGTCGGCTGTGGACTGCGGGCGGGTCGAAGTCGGTGGTCGCGTAGCCCGCGGTTATCCCGCTGTCACCTCGGTCAGGTCCCGGAGAAGCTCGGAGGCGGTGATCGGGTCGAGCGCGGAGAACGCCGGGTGGTCCTGGCGCGGGCGGTGGCCCGAGCCGTCGCGGTAGGGGCTGATGAACACCGCCTCGAACCGCTGGACCTCGCCGAATCCGGCGACGTGGCCCACGGCGACGCCGGGGTCGAGGGCCACCGTGACCGAGCCGCCGTCCGCGAGCGGCCGGCTGATCCACTGCTGGACCCCCGCGTCCTGGGGCCGGCCGCGCCGCCAGCCGCGCCGTTCGAGGCCGAGCACCTTGCCGAGCGGGACGTCGATGCCCAGGAAGCGGGTCAGATTGTCCGATGCGCGCTCTTCGCCGGTGAGCGAGTAGACGGGACGCGCGAGTTGGTCGAAGGGCTGAAGGAGCTCGTAGTCGGTGAACACGTCGGACCATGCGGGGATCAGCTCGCCGAAGTGCAGCGGGTGCGGGATGCCGATGACGGCCTCATCCGGGATCTGATATTCGTCCTCGGTGACGGTGGCCGAGCTCAGGTCCTCGGCGACCCGGAAGGTGACGTGCAGGCGGTCTTCCACATACGTGCCCCAGACCAGCCGCCGCACCACATGGCGCAGCAGCGGATGGCCGACGAAGAACTCGGTGAACTCGGCGCGGGTCCAGCGGCGCTGCGCGACCATCGCGAGTTCGAAGCGGTCGATCTGGTCCGAGGCGAGGGTCCGCGCGTCCTTCTTCAGAGCGGAGAAGCTCTGATACGCCGCCGGAGCCAGCGCCGCGTCGTCCTTCGCGCCCGGCTTCGGCAGGGCCTTGACCCGCTTTCCGGCCTGGTCCGTGACGTACGGCTTGAGCTGTTCGTCGAAGCCGACGGTGAACTGCCGCGGGCCGTAGTCCAGCAGCAGCGTCCCGGACGAGTCCAGCCCCAGGTCCGGGACGAGGCGGTCGCCGAGCTGGTCGGCGGACAGGCCGAGGTCTTCGGCGATCTCGGTGATGCGCTGCGTCGCGCGTTCTTTGAGACCTTTGAACTTGGCCTTCTGCGCGATGCCGTACAGGTGCATCAGGGCGGTGTGGCCGCCGATGGCCGCCAGGACGTCCAAGCCCGCGACGGCGCGGTGGTGGGCGTTCTCGCCAGGCCAGATCCGGATCAGCGGGGTCAGCCGCCGCACCGTCCCGTCGTCGCCGAACCAGCGCAGCGCCTCGAACGCCCAGCTGTCCTTCGCCGGACAGTCCAGACCGCGCCAGTTCTCGAACAGCCCCCACGCGAACGCCGCGAGCGAGGCCGGGTCGCAGAGCTCCCGCGCCAGCAGGACGCCGGGATAGGGCGCGTCCGGCTTGGAGATCGCGACCATGAACACCAGGTGCCCGGTGGCCTCCGGCGGCAGCGCCGTCGCCCCGTCCCGGAGCCGGATCTGCGGCAGCACCGCCGGGCCGGCCCAGTCCGGGATCTGCGGCAGCACCTTGGGCAGGACGCGCGTGCCGTCGTCGGCGGCGAGGTCCGCGATCGCCGCCGCGACCGTCTCGCCGTACTCGGCGGCGGCCGCGGCGACCTGGGCGCCGAAGCCGCC
>JABFXP010000616.1 GCA_013361685.1 Catenulispora sp. | reverse complement strand
AGGACCGCCGCCGGGGCCACGTCGATGCCCAGGGCCGGTATGCCGCGCCGGGCGAGTTCGGCGACCAGCCGGCCGGGGCCGCAGCCCAGGTCGAGGGTCGGGCCATGGCAGCGGTCCAGGACGGCGTGGTCTGTGGCGTCCGGCGCGGCGGTGAAGCGGGCCGCGTCCAGGGTCAGGGCGCGGCCGGTGCTGGTGCGCAGGATGAGCGGGCTGGCGGGGTCGGCCAGGGCTCGGGCGTAGGGGGTGCTGGATGTCCACGCGCCGGTGGACGCGCCTGTGGACGCGCCTGGGGTGGCGGCGGGCGCGGTCGCGCTGCCGGGCACAGTCGCGGCGGCGGGCGCGGTGCCGTGCCCGGTCGCGGTGGGACGTGCGGTCCCGGCGGCGGGTGCGCTCGCGGCGGCAGACGTCCACTCATCAGTGAACGCGCTCGCGCCGGCCATCAGCACCGGACCGGAAGGTCGAGCTGCTGCTGCCGCAGCAAGCGGAACCGGGTCGCGAACCGCGTCTGCGGAGCGCACGCCGCGACGTGTTCGCCGTCCTCGGCGGTGTCGACGTCGCGCAGCGCCGGTACCAGCCGGACCCGCAGTCCGGCCGCTCTCAGCCTGCGGAGCTGGTCCGCTCCCGTGTGGTCGGTGGACATCGGCACGTCGAACAGCAGCGCCGGCAGGTCCAGACGGCGCGGCTGCCGCAGCCCCAGGCTCCAGAAGCCGCCGTCGTCGGCGAGCCCGAGTGTGGCGTCCTCCTCGCCGGTGGGCAGGCAGGAGCGCAGCAGATCCGGGGTGACCTGCGGAGTGTCCATCCCGACGAGCGCCACCGGCCCCGGGTCGCGGCGCGCCGCCGCCTCGAAGGCCGCCGCCAGGCGGCGATCGAGGCCGCCGACAGCCTGTGGCACCACGCTGAAATCCTGCTGCCACTCGGTGCGCGGCGCGCCGTCCAAGGCGAGCAGCCGGAGCCCGGCTTCCGTCTCCCGCACCGCCTGCAAGGTGTCCTCCAGGGCCGCCGCCGCGAGCGACGCCGCCTCCCCCGGAGTGAACGGCGGCGTCAGCCGGGTCTTGACCCGGCCCGGGACCGGGGCCTTGGCCAGCACGATGAGGGCGCTCATTCGGTGGCCGCCTTCCAGACCCTGCGCATATCCCCGACCGCCTTGAGCGTGCCGCCGACCGTGCCGGTGACCTTCGACTTCCCGGTGCGCGGCGCGTAGGGGACGTCGGTCTGCCCGATCCGCCAGCCCGCTTCGGCGGCTTTGAGCACCATCTCCAGCGGGTAGCCGAACCGCCGGTCGCCGAGGTCCAGCGCCATCAGCGCCTCCCGCCGCGCCGCGCGCATCGGTCCCAGGTCCCGCAGGCTGACGCCGGTCTCGCGGCGGATCCGGCGGGCGAGCAGGCGGTTGGCCAGGCGCGCGTGCAGCGGCCAGGCGCCGCGCGTGGTCGGCCGGCGCTGCCCGAGGAACAGATCGGCCCGGCCGGCGAGCACCGGCTCGGCGACCTTCGGCAGGTCGGCCGGATCGAACGAGCCGTCGCAGTCCAGGAAGCAGACGACGTCGGCGGTGGCGGCGAGCAGCCCGGCGTGGCAGGCGGCGCCGAACCCGCGGCGCGGCTCGCGGACGACGAGCGCGCCCAGCCCGGCGGCGATCTCCGGCGAGCCGTCGCTCGAGCCGTTGTCCACCACGATCGCGCGGTACTGCGACGGCATCCGGCTCAGCATGAAGGGCAACGCCGCGGCCTCGTCGAGACACGGCAGGATCACGTCGATCGGAACCGGAGTCGGAACCGGAGTCAGAACCGGAGCCTGAGCCGACGTCGTGTCCTCCGGGCCACCGGCCACGGCCGGACCGGCGGGCACCGTCGGCTCCGCCCGGCGCGCCTTGCCGAGCCAGGCAAGCAACCCGGCCGAAGCCACGAACAACCCGGCCGCGCCATAACTCCATCCGAGATTCTCGCCGAGCTGTCCGGCGTAGCCGGCCACCGCGACAGCGAGCCACGGCGCGACGCGCCATCCGCCGAAGGCGACCAGGAGCACCAGCAACTGCGCGTACCACGCATACGCGGGCGCGGCGACGAGCAGCGCGGCCCCGGTCACCGCCAGCGTCCCGCTCCACGGCCGCTCCGGATCGGCGAACCACCACACCAGCACCGCCGTCGCAGCCAGCACCAGGACCGCCGCGGCTGTGGTCCAGCCCTGCGGCAGGAACAAGTCGAGCACCGCGAAGCGGCGACCATTGTCGTAGCCCTCTTCGCTCAGATAACCGCTCAGAAAGCCCGCGGCACCGTCACCGACCGCCAGCACATGCGGCACATACACGGCGACGACCACGCCGGTCAGCGCCGCCAGCAACGGCAGCGGCCGGCGGCGGGCGACCGCCGGCACCAGCAGCCCCGGCGTCACCTTCGTCGAGACCGCGAGCCCCAGCACCGCGCCGGCGACGGCGGCCCGCCGCGAGGTCAGAGCCCGGCGGGAGCCGAGGACCAGCAGCGCCCCGGCGGTCGGGATCATGGCGACGACGTCCACGTGGCCGCCGTTGCCCGCCTCGAGCGCGACCAGCGGGCACCACGCCCACAGCACCGCCCGCCGCGCATCCACGCCCACCCTCGGCAGCCCCCAGACCAGCAGCGCCGCCACCAGCACCGCCGCGATCCCGGCGGTCACCTGGACGCCCTTCGGCCCGGACCAGTGCACCAGCCAGAAGTAGGCCTGAGCGACCGGCGGATAGATCGTGTGGACGAGCGGCCGGTTGAGCAGAGTGCAGCCGGCGGTGATGTCCGGCCCCGACGACACGCAATGCGCCGGGGACGCCGTGGCCGGGAACAGGTCGGGGCTGCGCAGCCCCACCAGGCGGGTGGCCACCGGCACGTAGCGGTAGGGATCGATGCCGTGCGCCTGGACCCGGCCGTCCCAGACGTAGCGGTACAGATCATCGGAATACCGCGGCGGCACGGTCAGCGCGGCGAGCTGCGTGGCCACCGCGCCGCCGAGCGTGAGCACCGCCGCCCAGCCCCGGGTCAGCGAGCCGACCACCCGGGCGCCGAGGACGTAGACCGCGAACAGCACCGCGAGCAGCCCGAAGCCGGGCATTCCCAGCGACCACGGCGACCCCCCGGGCAGCCGCACCACGACCGCCACCCCCGCGACCAGACCGGCCAGCAGGAGCAGCGCGGCGGCCAAGCGTGCCGGATCCGGTCGCGATGGCCGTGGCCCCGACACGCGAGCGACATCTGTCATCACCATGGGTTCACCCTGGACGACGACAGGGCGCCCCGATGAGATCCCACGCCGAGCCTTCACCGGTCTGTAAGACCTGCGGAGCGCGTCGGCAGACGTCACCACTTCGTAAGGCGCCGCTTCCCCTCCGCGCCCCGGATGAGGCGGTTTCCTGTTCGCGTGAGGAAACCCATCCCGGAGAACCTGACGTCCTTCCTGAGACAGCCGCCCCTGCCGCGTTTCCGCAGCCGGCTGCACGACGAGCGCACCGCGTCGCTGATCGGCACCGCGCTCGGCGCCGCCTTCGCCACCGCCTTCCTCACCGGGCTGGTCAGCCACGTGCTCCAGCACCCGCCGTCCTGGCTGGCACACCACCTGCCGACCCGGCCGAGCTGGGGTTACCGGCTCACGCAGGGGCTGCACGTGGCCAGCGGCATCGCCGCCATCCCGCTGCTGCTGGCCAAGCTGTGGACCGTCTACCCGAAGCTGTTCGAGTGGCCGCCGCTGAAGTCGGTGCTGCACGCGCTGGAGCGTCTCAGCATCCTGGTGCTGTTCTCCGGGGCGGTGTTCGAACTCGTCACCGGCCTGCTCAACTCCGCGCAGTGGTACGTCTGGGGCGCCCAGTTCCCGTTCGTCCAGACCCACTACTGGGTCGCGTGGATAACGGTCGGCGCGCTGGTCGTGCACGTCGGCGTCAAGGCCCCGGCCATCGCCCGCGGGCTGCGCAGCCCGAAGAAGGAGCTCGTCGAGGCCTACCGGGCCGATCTCGAAGCGCAGCGGCGGGGCGTGTCCCGCCGGGCCTTCATCACCACGACCGCGGTCGCCGCCGGAGCCGTCACCGTCGCCACCGTCGGCGAGTCCGTCACGCCGCTGGCGACGGTGTCGGTCCTGTCACCGCGGGACGTCACCGTCGGCGAGCAGCGGCTGCCGGTCAACCGCACCGCCGCGCAGGCCGGGGTGACCCGCGCGGTGACCGGCGCCGACTGGCGGCTGCGGGTGACCGGCGGCGCCCGGCCGCTCAGCCTCAGCCTGGACGACCTCGCCGCGCTCGCGCAGACCTCGGCCGCGCTGCCCATCGCCTGCGTCGAAGGCTGGTCGGTCGGCGCGCACTGGCAGGGCGTGCGCATCGGCGACCTGCTGGACCTCGCCGGCGCCCCGCACGACGCCGACATCCGCGTGACGTCGCTGGAGAAGAACGGCGCGTACGCCGTCATGGTCATGGAACGCCAATACGCCCGCGACCCCTCCGCGCTGCTCGCGCTGCGGCTCAACGGTCAGCCCCTGACCCTGGACCACGGCTATCCGGCGCGGATCATCGTGCCGAACCGGCCCGGGGTGCTCCAGACGAAGTGGGTCCAGCAGATGGCGGTGATCGCGTGAAGGTCCTGAGATGGACGACGATCCTGGGCGGGGCCGCCGTCGCGGTCTACGGCGCGTTCGGGCTCCTGACCGCCCCGGAGATCCGGCAGCCGCGCCAGGTGGGGTACTGGCTGCTCGGCGGGGTCGTCCTGCACGACCTGGTGCTGGCCCCGGTGGTCTTCGTGCTCTGCTGGGCGGCCACGCGCCGGACCACGCCGCGGGTCCGCCGGATCCTGGCCGCCGCGCTGCTGGTGGCCGGCGCCACGACGCTGGTCGCGGCCCCGGTGCTGCTGCACGGCCGGGTGGCGACCCGATGACCGCCGCGGCCCGGACCGAGGCGGCGCGGCTGCCGGAGGTGGACGTCCTGGTGGTGGAGGACGACGCGACGGTCGCGGAGGTGGTCGCGGCCTACCTCGCCCGCGAGGGCTACCGGGTGCGCCGCGCGACCGACGGCCCCGCCGCGGTCGCCGCGGCCCGGGAACGGCTGCCCGACCTGGTGCTGCTCGACTTGATGCTGCCCGGCTTCGACGGCTACGAGGTGCACCGGCGGATCCGCGACCTGGGCGAGGTCCCGGTGATCATGCTGACCGCGCGCGGCGAGGAGGGCGACCGCATCCTCGGCCTGGAGGTCGGCGCGGACGACTCCGTGACCAAGCCGTTCAGCCCGCGCGAGCTGGTGATGCGCGCGGCCAGCGTGCTGCGCCGCAGC
>JABFXP010000046.1 GCA_013361685.1 Catenulispora sp. | reverse complement strand
CGGCGGTTCCGGCGCCGGGGTCGGCGCCGGAACCGCCGCCGGCCCGCCGCACGGCCGCCGGATCGAACCCGCGCCCGTCGTCGGCGATGTCCAGCACCACCTGGTCGTCCAGATACGTCAGCGTGACCACGGCCCGCCGCGCGGCCGCGTGCTCGGCGGTGTTCGCCAGCGCGCCCTGCGCGATCCGCACCAGCGAGGACTGGACCCGCTCCGGGAGCGGCCGGGACGGCGGCGTGCCGTCCACGGTGAACGTCGTCGGCGGCGCCGGCTGCCGTTCGGCGACCGCCCGCAGCGCCTCCTCCACCGTGGCGTCCGCCAGGTCCGAGGGCGCCAGGTCCTGCACCAGCCGCCGCGCCTCGGCCAGGTTCCGCGCGCCGATCTTCGAGGCCGTGTCCACGTAGCCGCGGGCCGCGCCGGGATCGGCGTCCCACGTCCGCTCGGCGGCCTGCAACAGCATCGTCTGGCTGGAGAGCCCCTGCGCCAGCGCGTCGTGGATCTCCATCGACAGCCGCTGCCGCTCGTCCAGCGTCCCGGCGCGCCGCTCGGACTCCCGCAGCCGCACCGCCTGCCGCCGCATGTGCGTGATCACGCCCGCGGTGACGGCGGCCACCGCGACCGGCACGATCGTCAGGTTCGGGTCGAACCCGTCGGCCAGCCGGTTCTGCGCCACCACCACCAGCACGGTCACCCCGGTCACCAGGGCCAGCGCCGGGCCGGTCGGCAGCGTCCGCAGGCCGGTCACGAACAGCGGGATGGCGCACCAGGCGAACGACGGGGCCAGCAGGACCAGCACCGCCCACAACGCGGTCACGGTGCCGAGCCACACCAGGTGCGCCCGGGTCGGCCGGGCCACGTCCGGCTGGCCGGTGATGCCGAGCACCAGCCCGGCGCCGTAGCCGACGGCCAGCGCGGCGGACAGCGCGATCACCCACGGCGCGCGCGGCTCGCCGCGGTGGTGCTGGAGGAAGCGCACAGCTGAGGCGACCAGCAGCAGGAAGAACGCGGAGTGCATGACCGCGGCGAGCCAGCGCGCGTCGGGGTCGAAGGAGCCGTCCTCCTTCATGCGCCCGTCCTTCCGCCGAATCATGTCCCACTCCCTTCCTGTCCATCCTGACCTGCGCCGATGCCCCCGGCATCAGCCGATCGGCCGACCCCCCGGTCGTCCGGCCGGACCGCCGGGTCCACCCGTCGCGCCGATCTCCCGCGCCGGATCCGGCAGCAGGCTGGAAAGCAAGCGAAGCCCGCCGAACAAGGAGCGAAATGATGAGCACGTTCTCCACCCGCACCCGCGTCGTCATCGGGACCGCCGGTCTGGCCGTCGTCGGCGCCGCCACGTTCGGCGCGCTGTCCGCCGACGCGGACGCCAAGCCCGCGGCCCCGGCCGCTGACGCCAAGCCCGCCGCCGTCACCCCGGCCGGCGGTGTCATCACCACGCAGCACCTGTCGATCGACGCCGCGACCAAGGCCGCGCAGGCCGCGCTGGACGCCGGCGAGAAGGCCGGCCAGCACATCTCGGTGTCGGTGGTGGACCGCGACGGCAACGTGATCGTGCAGCTGCGCGGCGACGGCGCCGGCCCGCAGTCGTGGGACTCCGCGGAGAAGAAGGCGTTCACCGCCGTGTCCTGGAACAACAAGACCTCGGTCCTGGTGAACAACCTGCAGCAGAACCCGACTCTGAAGGACATCCCGGGCACCCTGTTCCTGGCCGGCGGCGTGCCGGTCGACAACGCCGGCGCCCCGATCGCCGGCATCGGCGTGGCCGGCGCGCCCAGCGGGGCGATGGACGAGGCGTACGCTCAGGCCGGGGCCGACGCGATCACCAAGTAGTAAGACGCACAGTCGCAGAGCAGTCCATACGAAGAACTGCCCGCACCTGGAAGAGGAGACCCATGGCCACCCCCACCGTCTTCACCGGGATCCGCCCCTGGGGCGGCGAGCCCGTCGACCTGGTCGTCGCCGACGGCGTCATCACCCGGCACGCCCCGTCGGGCACCGCGGCCGCCACCGCCCCGGCAGCGGACGTGGTCGACGGCGCCGGCCGGATCGCCCTGCCGACGATGGTCGACGCGCACATCCACCCGGACAAGACCGCGTGGGGCGAGCCGTGGGTCTCCCGCAAGCGCGCGCTCGGCATCGCCGAACTCGGCCGGGCCGACGCCGAACTGTTCCGCACCCTGCCGACCCCGGTCGGCGAGCGGGCGCACCGCCTGATGGCGCACGCCGCCGCCCAGGGCACCCGCGCCATGCGCGCCCACGCCGACGTCGCCCCGGCCTTCGGCCTGGCGGGCCTGCAAGGCGTGGCCGACGCCCGCGAGAAGCTGCGCGGGATCGTGGACGTGCAGACCGTCGCCTTCCCCCAGCACGGTGTGCATGTGGCACCCGGCACCGCCGAGCTGCTGGAGGAGGCGGTGCGCACCGGCCTGGCCGACTTCGTCGGCGGCATCGACCCGATCGCCTTCGACCACGACCTGACCGGCCAGCTCGACCTGCTGTTCACGCTCGCCGACCGGCACGCCGTCGGCGTGGACCTGCACCTGCACGACCGGGGCCGCGACGGCCTGGACGTGGTCGACGCGGTCGTGGAACGCACCCGCGCCCTGTCCCTGGGCGGCCGGGTAACGGTCAGCCACGCCTTCGCCCTGGTCGGCCTGCCAGACGCCGAGCTGGACCGGCGGGCCGCCGAGCTGGCCGAAGCCGGCGTCGGCCTGACCACGGTGGCCCCGGCCGGCTCGACCCTGCCGGTCCGGCGCCTGCGCGATCTGGGCGTCCGGGTCGGCCTGGGCTCCGACGGAGTCCGCGACTCGTGGTCGCCGTTCGGCAACGCCGACATGCTGCACCGCGCGCATCTGATGGCCCGCTCGCTGCGGGCCCGCGTCGACGAAGACCTCGAACTCGGCTTCCACACGGCCGCGACTTACGGCGCGGAACTGGTCGGACTGCCGGCCGGCGACCTGACCGTGGGCTCCCCCGCCGACTTCTTCCTGGTCTCCGGCGAGTGCCTGGCGCAGGTCGTGGTGGACGTCCCGGCACGAGAGGTCGTGGTGCGCGACGGGCGTGTGGTGGCGCGCGACGGGCAGCTCGTCGGCTGACGGCCCTCAAGCCTGCTGGGCACTCAAGTCCGCTCGAGTCCCTCAGTCCTGCTCGGCCCGCCCCCGCCGGATCTTCCACACCACCAGAGCGACGATCACCACCAGCGCGACGACGGCGGCCAGCACCTTGCCCACCGTGTGCTCGACCCGTTGATACGCAGCCCCTGCGAAGTAGCCCAACAGAGTGAAACCCACGCCCCAGACCAGCCCACCGAGCGCGTTGAAAGTCAGGAACCTCCCATAGGGAATCCGCGAGATCGCGGCGAGCGGCGGCATCAGCGCCCGGAAGAACGACACGAACCGCCCCAGGAACACCGCCTCGGCGCCGCGCCGCCGGATCAGCCCCCGCGCATCGTCGATCCGCGTCCGGTGCCTGCGCAGCGGACCCACGTTCAGCAGCCGGTCCCCGAAGTGCCTGCCCACCTCGAAGCCGACGCTGTCCCCGGCGATCGCCGCGACCACCACCACCGCCGCCATGCCCCAGACCGACACCGTCCCCCGGTGCGCCAGCACGCCGCCGACCACCGCCGCCGTCTCCCCCGGCACCACGAATCCGATGAACAGCGCGTCCTCGGTGAACACCAGCAACCCGACGACGACGTAGATCAACGCCGGCGGCAGGCTCGCTAGCCAGTCGAACACCCGGACCAGCCGCCCCTACCGCGCTATCCGGCGGGTGAGATGGCCGCGCACCCGGGTCCCGACCGCCGTGATGCCGCCGGCCACGAAGGCGAAGGTGTAGACGATCTGCACCAGCACCAGCGCCCGCGCCACCTGCCCGCTGGGATGGATGTCGCCGTAGCCGACGGTCGCCATGGTGACGCCGGTGAAGTAGAGGGCGTCCAGGCGCGTCTTCAGACCGGAGAACTGGCCGTGGCCGATCGCCAGCGACCAGTAGCTGGCGGCGAAGGTCAGGATCGCGGCCCAGGCCAGCAGCAGGATGCCGAGTCCGGGATGGCCGGGCCGGTCGGTCATGACCCGGACCGTGGTCACCACCATGCCCAGGCCGAGCAGGGTCAGCAGGCCGCCGAGCAGCACCCACACGACGATGTGGTCGCCGTCGCTCAGCAGGCCGAACGGGAGGGTGAAGTACGCGGTCGTCAGCACCACCGGGCCGAGGACGCCCAGCACGATGGTGACGCTGCGCGGCAGCACGCCGAGCCGCGTCCCGTCGCCGCCCGCAGGCCTCTGATCACCGCTGTCGCTCATCAACGGCCGTATTCCCCATTCCGCACCCCGCCGACCCCACCGGGGCGCGGCGTCACTCTTCCAGCCGCCCGACGACGAGCTCGCACAGCTCGTGCGTGGCCAGCGCGTCCTGCAGCGCCGGATACCCGGTCTCCCCGCGCACCGCCGCGAGGAAGTGCTCGCAGATCTGCTCCACGCCCCTTACCCGGCCCACCGGCGCCCATCCGGTCGGGCCGTCGGCGAGGTCGACGATGTCCCTCGTATGGCCGTCTCCGATGACCTGAAGCCGCTCCCCCTTGCGGCCGGCCCGCCGGTTCATGGCCCCGAAGGCGGTGAACCCCGGGCCGGACAGGGTCAGCGCGACGTGCTCCAGCAGCCCGTCCTCGACGCGCCCGGAGACGGTCACGTCCTCGATCGACTCCGGCGCGAGGAAGCGCAGCGTGTCCGCCACATGGATGAAGTCGTCGAACACGATGTCGCGCACCGTACCGGGCGCGTCGGCCTCGTTCTTCTGCAGGATCACGGTCTCGCGCGGGGCGCGGGCCGCCTCGACGTAGGCCGGGGCATGCCGCCGGTTGAACCCGACCATCAGCGGCGTACCGGTCCGCTCGGCGTGCTCGACCAGCGCGCGGGAGTCGGCGAGGCTGGCGGCCAGCGGCTTGTCGACGTAGGTGGGGACGCCCGCGTCGAGCAGCGTGGTCACGACCTCGACGTGCGCGACCGTCGCGACATGGACGAACGCGGCGTCCAGCGCGCCGAGTCCGGTGGCGGCGTCGAGCACGGCGGCCACCTCGGTGAACCGACACTCCGGCGGCACACGGTAGGCGGCGCCCAACTCGCTCAGCCGCTCACGGTTGCGGGTCATGAGCCGCAGGCTCAGGTCGGCGCGGGTGCCCAGGACCGGGAGGTAGGCCTTGGCGGCGATGTCCCCGAGGCCGATCACCGCGACGGCGAGCTGTTCGGTCTGCATGGCGCCATCCTTTCCCATG
>JABFXP010000191.1 GCA_013361685.1 Catenulispora sp. | reverse complement strand
TGCTACGGGTGCGCCGCCAGGGACTTGAACCCCGAACCCGCGGATTAAGAGTCCGCTGCTCTGCCAATTGAGCTAGCGGCGCTTGATCTTGCCGGTGTCGTGTTGACGGGTGAAACATTAGCAGAACACCGGGGGCGTCTTGAAATCCTTAACCGGGCGTCACGTCGCGGGCACGTCGTGGTCACCGTTGCCGAGTTATTACCGGGGCTTGGCACGGCGGGGGCCCGGGGATGGCATGGTCGTGGGTATGAGTGGTGGATACGGGGCGTGGCCCCCGCAGGAGCCGGAGCCCACGCTGGAGTTGAGGCAGCCTTCGCGGTGGGACAAGCTGCGCGGGCGGTTGCCGTTGTCCCGGGGGTCCGGCCAGGGGGCGGTGACGCAGCCTGATGATCGGTTTTACGGTGGGTCGGGTCCGGGGCAGGTGCCGGGCCAGTACGGGCAGGATGAGTACGGGGGCCCGGAGGGGCCGCCGGGTGGGCCCGATGGGCCCGGGGGGCGGGCTCCGCGGAAGCAGCGGCGGTTCAGCTGGCCGAAGCGGATTCTGGCCGGTGTGGTGGTGTTGGTGCTGCTCATCGGTGGTTACGGTACGTGGCTGTACTTTCACGCTTCGGGGCAGATCCGGCATGAGGACGTGCTCAAGGACTATCCGGGGCGGCCTGCTGAGGGGAAGGGCACGAACTGGCTGCTGGTCGGCAGTGACGACCGGGAGGGGCTGACGCGGGATCAGCAGGACGCGTTGCACACCGGGACCGGGGCTGTGACCGGGGACACGCAGCGGACCGACTCGATGATGCTGCTGCACTCCGGCAGTCACGGCACCTCGCTGATCAGCCTGCCGCGGGACTCCTACGTCACCATCCCGGCCTACACCGACGGCAAGGGCAAGCAGCACAAGGAGTCGAAGAACAAGCTCAACGCCGCCTACGCGTTCGGGGGCGCCCCGCTGCTGATCCGGACCATCGAGACCACGACCGGGCTGCGCGTCGACCACTTCGCGGAGGTCGGGTTCGGCGGGTTCGTCAAGGTCACCGACGCTGTCGGCGGGGTGGACATGTGCCTGGACAAGCCGCTCAAGGATGAGCTGTCCGGTGCGAACCTCAAGGCCGGCTGCCAGACGCTGAACGGGGCGCAGGCGCTGGCCTACGTCCGGGCCCGGTACTCGGACCCGCTCGGCGACATCGGCCGGATGCAGCGGCAGCGGCAGTTCCTCGCGGCGCTGGCGCACAAGGTGTCGTCGATGGGCGTCATCCTGAACCCGTTCAAGCTGGTGCCGACCCTGGACGACTCGCTGGCCGCGTTCAAGACCAGCAACGGCACCAGTCTGGGCGACCTGTACGACCTGTTCTCGAACATGAAGTCGGTCAACGGCGGCGGCGGGCACACCATCGTGGTGCCGATCGCCAACCCGGACTACAACGTGCCCAACGTCGGCTCCTCGATCCTGTGGAACCAGACGAAGGCCACGCAGCTGTGGACCGCGTTGCGGAACGACTCGGAGGTCAGCGGGTTCACCGCGACCTGAGCAGGAGAGACGCGGAGCGGATCGGCGGGTTCCTCAGAACTCGCCGATCCGCTCCCGCACATGCTCCACCAGCAACTCCACCAACCCGCGCGGCGCCGCCGCCGGCCACACCACCGCCAGCGGCGTCGGCTCGATGTCCGCCACCGGCACCAGCCGCACCCCGCTGCACACCGCCCACTCGGCCATCGCCCGCGGCGCGAACCACACCCCGCGGTTGCGCCGCAGCTGCGTCAGGCACTCCTCCAGCGTCGCCACCACCGGGCCGCGCACCGCCGGCCGGCCGTCCGGCCGCGGGTCGACGACGCGGTGCGCCAGCGCCTGCGCCGAGGCGAACGCGTCGACCACCACCACCGGGTCCTCGGCCAGATCGGCCAACGTCACCGAGGCCCGGCCGGCCAGCCGGTGCCGCTCGGACAGCAGCACCACCCGCGGGTCGGACCGCACCGGGGCCGCCGTCAGCCGGTCCTCGCCGGTCGGCAGCCACATGATCGAGGCGTCGGCCCGGCCCTCCAGCAGCATCCGCATCGCCTCGATCGGCCGCTGCGCGGTCGCCACCTCGACCTCCACGCCCGGGTGCGCGGCCTCCAGCGACTTGGCGATCTCGATGCTCAGCTGGGTGATGGTGAACGCCGCCGACACCAGCCGGATCCGGCCGCGCGGCTCGCCGCCGCCGGTCGCGCGCACCGCCAGCGCCAGGTCGTCGAGCCCGGCCACCAGCGGCGCGGCGCCCGCGGCCAGCCGCTCCCCGGCGGCGGTGAGCGCGACCCCGCGCGGTGTCCGGACCAGCAGCGTCACCCCGAGTGCCCGCTCCAGGTGCTGCAGGTGCTGCGAGACGCCCTGCTGGGTCATGTGCAGCCGGGTCGCCGCCTGCGAGATGCTGGACGCGGCGCCGACGGCCAGGAACGACCGCAGGTGCCGCAGGTCGATGTCGATCACGTCTCGACGATAATGCGGCGGCGTGCGTCTGCGGCGGCCCGCGCGCTCTGGTACGAGTGTCCGGGGGCTGATACGCGCGCTCCGGCGCGTCAGAACATCGCCCCGTTCGCCCGCACCGTCTGCCCCGAGACCCAGCCGGCCTCCGCCGACACCAGCCACCCGACGACCGGCGCGACGTCCTCCGGCCGGCCGAGCCGGTTGCGCGGGCTGTGATGGGTCGCGGCTTCGACCGCTTCCGGGGTCTCGGCGGCGTGGTAGAAGTCGTCGTCGATCGGTCCGGGCGCCACCGCGTTGACCGTGACGCCGCGCGCGCCGAGCTCCTTCGCGGCGGCCAGCACCATGCGCTCCACGGCGGCCTTGGACCCGGAATACAGGCCGTAGGGTCCGGTCATCACCGACGTCAGCGTGGTGGACAGCACCACGTAGCGGCCGTTGTCGGAGAGGTGGCGGCACGAGGCGCGCAGGGTGTTGAAGGCGCTGCGGGTGTTCAGGTCTATGAGGTGGTCGAAGTCCGCGTCGGTGAAGTCGGCCAGCGGCTTCTTCAGCACCGCGCCCGGGGTGTGGACGACGATGTCGATCCGGCCGTGCCGGGCCAGGACGCCTTCGAAGAGGGTGGCGACGTCGGCCGAGCTGCGGGCGTCGGAGCGGATCGCCTCGACGGTGCCGCCGTGTTCGCCGAGCGCTTCGAGCGTCTGCTGCGCGGCTTCCTCGTCGTTGGCGAAGGTGATGACCGTGACGGCGCCGCGGGCCGCGACGGCGTCCGCGATGGCGGCACCCTGGTTGCGGCTGCCGCCGACGACGATCGCCACCTTGCCTTCGAGGTCGCGGTGGGGGAGGACGGGCATGGCGGTTCCTTCCGGCGGCGGATGTCAGGGCTGCGATATCAGCACCGGATCAAGCATGCCGACGGCGGCGCGCGCGGGGAAACAACCAGTTCGTGCGGAGGGGACAACGAAGTGTTGTGGCCGTCTCAGTCGCCGGCGACCGCGGACTCCGCCGCGGCTTGCGAGGCGGCTGCTCCGGCCGGCGCACCGGACGCGGCCGGCGTCGCCACAGCCTGCCCCGGCACCTTCTTCTCCGGCAGCCCGACCGGCCCCGACTCCGCGTCCAGCGCCTTGATCCACCGCCCCATCGTGAGCGCCATCAGCGTGTAGACCGTCGCGCACGTCAGATACGGCGCCCGCCCGCTGAGGCCCGCGAGCAGCCCGCCGATCATCGTCCCGGCCGCGCCCGCGCCGTACACCATCGCCTGGAAGCCGCCGGTCATCCGGCCCAGCTGCTCGCGCGGGACCAGCCGCAGCCGGACGGTCCCCAGCGTCACCCCGACGATCAGCGCCGAGGCGCCGTCCATCGCCAGCCCGACGGAGATCTGCGGCCCGCTGTGCGCCAGGCCGATCAGCAGCTCGCCGACCGCGCCCAGGCAGATGCTCAGCACCACCGTGGAGGACGCGCGCAGCGTGCGCAGCCGGGGCAGGGACAGCATCACCGCGACCGCCGCGATGTTGCCGGCCGCCAGCGACCAGCCGAAGCCGGCCTTGCTCAGCCCCACGACCCGGGTGCCGAGCACCACGATCGCCGCCACCGATCCGGCCTGCGCGGCCACCATCACGCATTGGAAGATCGTCATGACCCGGAACGTCCCCGAGCTCAGCGCGATCCGGATGCCGTCCAGGGTCTCGTCGAGGAAGCGCCGCCGGTCGGCCCGCGCCGGCCGCTGCCGCTGGCCCGGGGTGCGGAGCACCGCCAGCACCCCGGCGGCGGCCACGAAGGAGCAGGCGTCGACGAGCAGCGGCAGCTGCCGGCCGGTGGCGTAGAGCAGGCCGCCCACGCCCGGACCGACGACGTAGGCGATCAAGGCGTTCGAGGCCCGCAGCCAGGTGTTGGCCGACGCGAAGTGCTCGGGGCGCACGACGTCGGCGAGCAGCGCGCCGGTCGCGCAGCTGAACAGCGTGCCCAGGGCGTTGGCCGCGAAGGCGACCACGATCAGCCCGGCCAGCCCCAGGTGCCCGGCGGCGACCAGCGCCGCGGCCCCGCTGAACAGCGCGGCCTGCGCCACGTTGGTGGCGGCGGCGGTGCGCCGCGCGTTCCAGCGGTCGGCCAGCGCGCCCAGCGGCAGGGCCAGCAGCATCGGCGCCAGCCGTTCGCTGACCACCACCGCCGCGATCCCGACCGGGGAGGCGTGCAGGCTCGCCGCCAGCAGCGGGAACCCCACGACGATGACGCCGTCGCCGAGCCAGGACACCGCTCCGGCCGCCAGGAACCACCAGAAGGTGCGTGGCAGGGGAACCCGTCCGGCGTCGGCCATG
This sequence comes from Catenulispora sp., assembly GCA_013361685.1. Lineage (GTDB taxonomy): Bacteria > Actinomycetota > Actinomycetes > Streptomycetales > Catenulisporaceae > Catenulispora. Next base: position 505 of record JABFXP010000191.1, on the reverse strand, counting down.
CTTCCATCCCGGCTGTAACAGGTGCCCGGCGGCGGGCGACGGTGGCAATACCCTGATTTCGTAACACTCGGTGACGTAGAGCGCCACGGTACGTCAATGTACTAGGAACGCCAGTTCTTGGGAACACTCGCAAGATCGTGCTTGAGGACCCGGACGAGTGAACCTTCTTGACAAGTCGGGGTGTGGTGAGTGCGCGCTCACCCCGTGATCATCCGCACCGCACCGCCGAACGCCCACGGCAGCGCCTGGGCCGCCGGCACGATCCGGGCCCCGGCCAGCGGATTGCGCCGCGCGGCCAGCAGCGCCGCGGTCATCAGGTTCGAGCGGCGCGAGACGCGGTGCCACGCGCGCTCGTAATCGGTGGGCCGGTCGGCGGCCAGGCACGCGGCCAGGACCCGGGCCTGGGCCAGGCCGACGCTCAGGCCCTCGCCGGTCAGCGCGTCGACGTAGCCGGAGGCGTCGCCGACCAGGAGCACCCGCCCGCGTCCGGCCACCCGGCGGCGCA
>JABFXP010000282.1 GCA_013361685.1 Catenulispora sp. | reverse complement strand
GCCTGCACCTCCGCCACGAACGCGGCCGGATTGTCGAGCATGATGTTGTGCCCGCAGTCCGGCACCGCGACGACCCGGACCCCGGCGGCGGCCAGCTCGGACGCTCCCGGGAGCGGTCCGTCGGCGGCCGGGTACAGGTAGGTGCGGGGGATCGTCAGGCCCTTGAGCGCCTCGCGGCCTTCGAACTTCGCCAAGCTTGCCGCGGTTCGGTACAGCGCCACCGGCCCGGCCAGCCGCATCGTCGCGGCCCAGGACGGCCCGACCCGCTCCAGCGTCTCCTGCAGGCCGCCGCCATGCACGAAGACCGTCTCGCCGTAGCGGGCGATCTGCGATGAGCCCGGCGCCGGGATCTCGGGGGCCGGGTCGAGGTTGGAGTCGATCAGCACCAGGCTCGCCACCAGGTCCGGGTGCTTCACGGCCAGCAGCGTGGCGACGGCGCCGCCCATGCTGTGCGCGATGACCTGTGCCTCGGATACGCCGGCGGTTCGCAGGGCTGTGGCCAGCCAGTCCGCGTGCTCCTCCATCGTGTAGCCGACGTCGGTGGGCCGGTCGCTGATCCCGTGGCCCAGGAGGTCCACCAGCAGCGAACGGGACCTGCGGCCGGGCGCGGCGGTTGCGACTTCGGCGAAGTACGGGGCCGAGCTCGACCCGAGCCCGTGGATGTAGACCCGCGCCGGCTCGGTGCCGGGCAGTTCCACCCAGCGGATCGATGAGCCGTCGGGGCGGACTTCGGCGGCGTGCATCGTCATGGCGATACCCCCTCATCTAGGTACCTTGTCGCGAAGGTACCGTGTCGTCTATGTACCTCGAGAACTAGGTACCGTGCTGTCTGAGTACCTCGTGAACTAGGTACTGTGTCATCTAGGTACCTCCGTGCCGAGGTATCTAGACAGGAAAATACATCGGCGCCGAGGTATGCTCAAGTCGTGTTGGACTTCGTCATCCTCGGCTTCCTCTACGACTCCCGCCTCCACGGCTGGGAGCTCCGCACCCGCATCTCCGCCCTCACCGGCCACGTCCGCCCCGTCGCCGACGGCACTCTGTACCCGGCGATCAAGCGGCTGGTCGATGCCACCCTGGTGCTCAAGAACATCGAGGCGGGGTCGATCGCGGCGCCCCGGCACATGCTGGAGCTCAGCCCCGTCGGCGAGAGCAGGCTGCTGCGCATGCTGAGAGAGCCGGAGGAGGTCTACATCACTGATGAGAACCACTGGTTCTGCCTGCTGGCCTTCCTGCGCCATCTGGAGGACCCGGCGGCGCAGGCAGCGGTCCTCAAGCGCCGCCTGAAGTTCCTCTCCACCCCGGCCAGCTTCTTCTACGACGGCGACAAGCCCCTCAGCGCCGAGGACCTCGACGACCCCTTCCGCCGCGGCGTGCTGGAGATCGCGCGGGCGACCAGCCGTACCGAACTGCAGTGGTTGAAGAAGACCATCGGGGAGCTCGAGGACAAGGGCGGGCGCGCGGCCGTGCGAAACTAGTAACACTATGTCTGCGGAAGCCCCTGAAACCCCGTTGGTCGACCTCGAGATCGCGCCGAAGCCGCCGCGCCCCGGTGAGTTGACGTTCACCGCCCCGCGCCGTGGCAAGCCGCCGCGCCATCTCGCCGACCTCACCTCGGCCGAGCGCAAGGCCGCGCTGGCCGAGCTCGGCCACCAGGGCTTCCGGGCCGCTCAGATCTCCAAGCACTACTTCGGCCACCTCGCCGACGACCCGGCCGAGTGGACCGACGTGCCGGCCGCCAAGCGGCAGGAGCTGGCCGACATCCTGACGCCGAAGCTGCTCACCCCGATCCAGGAGCAGACGGCCGACGCCGGCACCACGCGCAAGACCCTGTGGCGGCTGTTCGACGGCGCCACCGTCGAGTCGGTGCTGATGCGCTACCGCGACCGCACCACGATGTGCGTCTCCTCACAGGCCGGCTGCGGCATGAACTGCCCGTTCTGCGCCACCGGCCAGGCCGGGCTGACGCGCAACATGTCGACCGGCGAGATCGTGGAGCAGGTCGTCGCCGGGGCCCGGACGATGGCCCGCGGCGAGGTGCCCGGCGGCCCCGGGCGGGTCTCCAACGTGGTCTTCATGGGCATGGGCGAGCCGCTGGCCAACTACAAGGCGGTGATCGGGGCCGTGCGGCGGCTGACCGAGCCGGTGCCGGACGGTCTGGGGCTCTCGGCGCGGCACATCACCGTCTCCACCGTCGGCCTGGTCCCGGCGATCGAGAAGCTGACCGAGGAGGGCATCCCGGTGACGCTCGCGGTCTCGCTGCACGCCCCGGACGACGAGCTGCGCGACACCCTCGTCCCGGTCAACACCCGGTGGAAGGTCTCCGAGGTGCTGGACGCCGCGTGGCGCTACGCCGCGAAGACCAAGCGCCGGGTCTCGATCGAGTACGCGCTCATCAAGGACATCAACGACCAGGCCTGGCGTGCCGACCGGCTGGGCCGGATGCTGCGCAACAAGCTGGTGCACGTGAACCTGATCCCGCTGAACCCGACCCCGGGCTCGAAGTGGACGGCGTCCCGTCCGCAGGACGAGGCCGAGTTCGTGCGGCGGCTGGAGGACTGGGGCGTGCCGGTCACCGTGCGCGACACCCGGGGGCGGGACATCGACGGGGCTTGCGGTCAGCTCGCCGCGGCGGTGAAGTAGGAGCCTGTAAGCCGCCAGAACGGGGAGGCCGCATGCCGCCGTCCGGATTCCACCACGTCGAGATCTGGGTGACGGACCTGGCCTTGGTCGAGCCCTCGTGGAAGTGGCTGTTCGGCGAGCTCGGCTGGGAGGCGTACCAGAACTGGCCGGAGGGGCGGAGCTGGCGGATCGGCGACTCCTACCTGGTGGTGGAGCAGTCCTCGGCGGTGCGGCCGGGGCTGCCGTACGACCGGATGCGCCCGGGGCTGAACCACCTGGCGGTGCACGCCCCGGACCGCGAGACGGTGGACCGGATCCATCGGGCCGGTCCGGACCACGGCTGGCGCCGCCTGTTCGCCTCGGTGTACCCGCATGCCGGGGGATCGGCGCATTACGCCGCGTACCTGGTGGACGCGGCCGGGTTCGAGGTCGAAGTCGTGGCGGCCGGCGGCGAGGACGACTGAGCGCTCTGAGGGCGAACTCGGCACCGTGGCAGGAGCCTGATTCGCCAGCGGCTAGGCGTCCCGCCGCTCGAACAGGATCGCCCCGATGATCAGCAGCACCAGAACCTCCAGGATGAACACGGTGAAGCCGGTCCACGGTGCGAAGTTCTTGTCCGCGTTGTGGTTCCGCTCGCCGAACTGGGTGATCTGGCCGCCGGCGTTGCCGGGCATCACCTTGTACAGCCACCGGCCGATCGAGCCGGGGATCAGCTGCACCAGGCCGCCGATGATGAAGATCAGGGCCAGGCCGATGGTGATGGCACCCGCGGTGTGGCGGAGCAGGAAGCCCAGGGCCAGGCCGAACACCGCCAGGCCGGCCAGGTACAGGCCGCTGCCGAAGACGCCGCGCAGGACGCCCGGGTCGGAGAGGTCCACGCCGACGTGTTTGGCCCGCAAAGGGATGTTGCCGAGGTAGAAGCAGGCGAAGGCCGTGGCCAGTCCCACCACGAACACGATCACCGCCAGCAGGATGGCCTTGGCCACCAGGATCTCCACGCGGCGGGGCATCGCGGTCAGGCTGGTGCGGATGGCGCCGGTCGTGTACTCGGTGCTGATGGTCATGACGCCCAGGACGTAGGCGGCGATCTGGCCGACGAAGGCCAGGCCGAGCAGGACGATGTCGGGGGAGGCGTCGGGGTTTCCGGCGGCGCGGTCCTTGGCGTACTGGTCGGCGGCGGCCACACAGATCAGGAGGCTGACGGCGGCGGAGCCGGCGAACAGGGTGATCAGGGTCCAGAAGGTGGAGCGGACGGTGCGGAGCTTCAGCCACTCGCTGGAGATGACGTCGCCGAAGCCGGCGCGGCGGAAGGCTGGCCCCGTGGGGGCGTCGGCGGTCGCGGTCGCGGTGGACATCAGCGGGCTCCTCCGTTCGGCTGGTCGGACGCGGCGGCTCCGGGCGCGCCCGGCGTGCCGGCGGCGCCCGCGGCACCAGGCGTGCCAGGCGTGCCAGGCACCCCAGAGCCCGGCACACCGCCTGTGCTTCCCGGATCGAGCCCGTTCAGCCCCGCGTGATACTCGACGCTGTCCGCGGTCATGCTCATGAACGCCTCCTCCAGGGACGGCTGGACCACCGCCAGCTCGTGCAGCCACAGCCCGTTCTGACCGGCCAGCTCGCCGACCGCGTCCGAGGTGACGTTGTGGACCCGCAGCGCGCCGTCCTCGTCCGGGGCCGCCTCGACCTGCCAGCCGTTGCCGGTCATCAGCTCGTGCAGCTTGCCGATGTGCGGGGAGCGGACCCGGACGTGGGTGGTCGCGTTCTGGGCGATGAACTCGCGCATCGTGGTGTCGGCTTTGATCTGGCCGCGGCCGATCACGATCACCCGGTCGGCGGTCAGCGCCATCTCGCTCATCAGGTGGCTGGAGACGAACACCGTGCGGCCCTGCGCGGCCAGCGACTTCATCAGGTTCCGGACCCAGAGGATGCCCTCCGGGTCCAGGCCGTTGACCGGCTCGTCGAACAGCAGCGTGCCGGGGTCGCCGAGCAGCGCGCCGGCGATGCCCAGCCGCTGGCCCATGCCCAGCGAGAAGTTCTTCGAGCGCTTCTTCGCCACTTGGTCCAGCCCGACCAGCGAGATGACCTCGTCGACCCGCTTCAGCGGGATGCCGTTGGACTTGGCCAGGCACGCCAGGTGGTGGTGCGCGGACCGGCCGCCGTGCACCGCCTTGGCGTCCAGCAGCGCCCCGACCTCGCGCAGCGGAGCGGGCAGCTGCCGGTACGGCCTGCCGTCGACGGTCACCGAGCCCGCGGTGGGGTGGTCCAGCCCGAGGATCATGCGCATCGTGGTCGACTTGCCGGCGCCGTTCGGGCCGAGGAAGCCGGTGACGGTCCCGGGCTCGACGGTGAAGTCGGCGTGGTCGACGGCGAGCCGGTCGCCGTACCGCTTGGTGAGGCCCACGGCCCGGATCATGCGCTGCTCCTCGCGGTCAGGCGGCGGACGAGCTGTCGGAGCCGGTCTCGGTGGACGACGGCGGCCTGGGTGGCGGCCAGGATCACGACGGCGGCCAGGATGACGGGCCAGACGGCGGCCGAGGCGGGCACGGCGGCGTGCGCGGCGCCGAGGCGCGATCGGGGCTGTACGGCGGTGGCGGCGGCAGAGGCGGTGGTGGCGTGCACGACGGCGGCGGTCACCAGCGCGCCCAGCGCACTGGCG
>JABFXP010000885.1 GCA_013361685.1 Catenulispora sp. | reverse complement strand
CACCAACCACCCCACCCCACCAACCACCACCGCGAACCGATCCACGGATACATCAGCAGCATCTTTAATCTGTGACATTGCACAGCTGAACAGGCGCGACACAAGAGTTATGGGCGCGCGTGCCATAGTCCTATCCCCACACCCCGTTGTCAGGGGCCTGCGCGGCTGCCAGATTGCGTCCCGCGCCTCCTCCCACATCGCCCTGAGGCGCACGCCAACCATCAAGGAGCAGTGATGCGCCACCGATCACGCATGCCCGGAATCGGCACCGCGGTGCTCGCCGCGGCCGCGGTCGTCGCCGGTCTGGCGACCGGCCCGGCGGCCGCGGCCACCTCCGCGTCCACGTCCATGCCCGCGTCCGCGAGGACGGCTCAGTCGGCTCAGGCGGCCCCGGCCGGCCAGGCCGCCACGAGTAAGGGGGCTGCCACCCGCGACGACCCGCACGCGCCCAAGGGCTCCGGGGAGTCCGCCGCCTCCGACCGCTCCGCCGTGGCCCAGAAGGCGACGGGCGTCGGGGACCTCGCTCCGCAGCAGCCGGGCCGCGCCAAGACCTCCGCGGGCGTCCACGAGGCCGCCGTCGCCGCGCAGTCCTGCACCCCGTCCGACTTCGCTTCGCGCTCGGGCAGCACGCTCGCGACGTACGTCAAGGGTTCGACCACCGACTGTGTCAACACGCTGTTCACCGTGACCGGCTCGACCGGCGCCACGATCTTCAGCGAAGCCAACATGATCACCATCGCGAACGCGTTCCACACCGGCGCGTCCAGCTACCCGGGTGACGACTCGACCAGCGTGCAGCAGTTGGTCTTGTTCCTGCGCGCCGGGTACTACGTGCAGTACTACAGCAACGGCTCCATCCCGGCCTACAGCCAGGCGCTGGCCACCGCGATCGAGGGCGCGCTCGACGCCTTCGTGGCGAGCCCGCACCTGCTCGACGTCAACGACGACAACGGCCCGGTGCTCGGGGAGACGATCACCCTCACCGACAGCGCGGACGAGCAGGCGCGGTACCTGGGCACGTACAAGCGGGTCCTGAACGCCTACAACAGCTCGTACGACGCCTACTCCACGATGCTCAACGCGGTGAACAACGTCTACACGCCGCTGTTCCGGGGGCACCAGTTCCCGGCGTTCGTGACGGCGGTGACGGCCGATCCGAGCATCATCGACACGCTGAACAGCTTCGCGCTGAACCACCTGAGCCTGCTCGGCGGTGACAACTCCTTCCTGGACTCCAACGCGGGGCTGGAGTTGAGCCGGTTCGTGCAGCACGCGGCGTTGCAGGCGAAGGTGCGCCCGCTGATGCTGGGCCTGCTCGACCACTCGTCGATGACCGGCCCGACGGCCGGGCTGTGGGTCGCGGTGGCCGGCAACGCCGACTACTACGACCAGGCGAACTGCGCCTACTACAACGTCTGTGACCTGGCGAACAAGCTCAGCGCCGCGGTCCTGACCACCACGACGCACTGCGACTCCAACCACACCGTGGTGTCGCAGGCGCTGACCTCGTCGGACCTGTCCGCGGTCTGCGCCAGCATCCTGGGTCAGTACTCGTACTTCCACAACCTGGTGCGGGACCCCGGCCCGATCCCCGGCCAGAACGACGGAAACTACGTCCTGACGGTCTTCGGCTCCCGGAACGACTACGTCACCTACGCCGGCGTGATCTACGGCGTCGACACCGACAACGGCGGCATCACCCTCACCGGAGACCCGACCGACCCGAACAACATCGCCCGCTCGATCATGTACCAGTGGCCGACCGACAACGGCTTCGTGGCCCGGGTCTGGAACCTCAACCACGAGTTCACCCACGCCCTCGACGCCGAGTACGACATGAAGGGCGACTTCAGCACCCAGATCACGGTGCCGGACATCTGGTGGATCGAGGGCGTGGCGGAGTACGTGTCCTACAGCTACCGCGACGTCCCCGACACCGGGGCGATCAGCGAGGCCGCGACCCACCGCTACGCGCTGAGCACGCTGTTCCAGAGCACGTACGACAACAGCGACGAGACCCGCACCTACCCCTGGGGCTACCTGGCGGTGCGCTACATGTTCGAGAAGCACCCGTCCACGGTCTCCGCGATGCTGGCGAAGTTCCGCACCGCCGACTACCAGGGCGCTTACGCGGTCTACAACAGCCTCGGCACCTCCTACGACGCCGACTTCAACGCCTGGCTCGACCAGTGCGCGGCCGGCGCCTGCCAGACCACCACCCCGCCCCCGCCCCCGGTGACGGCCTGCCCCGGCGCCGACACCCGCGCCATGGGCCAGAACTGCTCCCGCACCGGCCTGGCCGCAGCCGCCGGCCAGCTCGACTACCTGTACATCTACATCCCCGCCGGCACCCCGGCCCTGACCATCACCACCAGCGGCGGCACCGGCACGGCGTACCTGCTGTACAACCCGAGCACCTGGGCCACACCCAGCGCCTACACGCAGGGCTCGCTGAACAACGGCACGACCCAGAGCCTGACGATCAGCAATCCGCCCTCGGGCTACGAGTACATCAGCCTGTACGGGCAGACCGCGTTCAGCGGGGTGACGATCACCACCTCGTACTGAGCGGGATAAGACTCTCAGGGGGCTGAGAGCGGCGGCGGAGCCACGGGGGTTGTGGCTCCGCCGCTTCGGCGTGCCCGTGCCACGTCAGCCGGACGGCATCGCGCGGGGAGCGGGGGAGGGGCGAGCGTACAGCTCTGTCAGCCAGGGTCGGTCGCCCTTGCTCGTCACCATCTGGGCCTGACAGACCGCGTAATCCTCGGAGAGCCGCCAGCGGCAGGTCGGCCCCGATGCCTCCGGAACGTCGGCGAGATCTTCGAGGGCGTCGGCCGGCAATCCGCGGAGTTCGCCGGCCGGCAGCGGCTCCCATGACGCGACCATGTCGGTGAGGGCATGGGACTCGATGAAGGCCGGGATCGTCGGGGCCATCTCGAGGAAGACGCCCCAGCCGTCCATGCCTCCGACCCGGCCGTCCGTGTGGACGAGGAAGCGGATCGGGGCCGACACGATCTCGCCGCACCAGTCGGAGAACCAACCGCCGTCGGGATCGGCCCACGCCAGATCGCCGAGGTCGAAGGCGCAGTCGCGGGCGTGTTCATATCGCTTGCCGTTGGCGGTGAAGCTGGATCGGACCGTATAGCGCAGGCCGCCGTACCGCCGGAGGAAACCCTCCCGCCAGGCGACCAGCTCCGGCGGCAGCGGTGCCGAGAGCCTGCCTCCGTCGCGGTCGTGAAGCCGCACGGGTTCCAGAGCCGGATCGGAATCCGGTCCTTCCCGCCGGCCGGTGCGCCGCAGCAAGTTCTGGGCGCGGAGGGACAGACTGCCGAGGTCCTCCAGCAGGTGCATGGGACTTCCGTTTTCAGGGTTCGCGGCTTCCAGCGGAGCCAACCCTAGCCTCTAGCAGGGTTTTGCGTCTCTCCCCACCCCCGTCCGGTGGCCGCCGTGCGGCCCGCCGTATTTCCGGCAAAAGAAATCCGTTATCACTCCGTGATTGCGGAACCGGTTCCGGCGGTGTTGACTCTGCGGCGGAACCGGTTTCGCAACCGGTACCGGAACCGGTGCCGCCCGGCACCGTGCCACAATTCCAACCGTCATCGAGTACGAGGCCAGCAGTCACATCCGGGTGGGGAGTCCAGGGCATGCCGATCACTATCGCCGACGTCGCGGCGCGGGCCGGGGTCAGCAAGACCACGGTGTCGCGGGTGCTCAACGGCCGGGGTGAGCTGGACGCGGCCACCGAGGCGCGGGTGCGCCGGGTGATCGAGGAGCTCGGGTACGTGCCCAGCGCCCGCGCGGTGTCGCTGGCGCGGGGGCGCACCGGGGTGATCGGGATGCTGGTGCCCTCGCTGACCTGGCCGTGGATCGGGCAGGTGCTGCAGGGCGCGGTGGACACCGTGGAGAGCGCCAAGCACGGGTTGATGCTCTTCACCTGCAACCAGGGCGACGGGTCGATGCGGCAGTTCGCCAGCCAGGTCGACGCCCGGGCGTTCGACGGGCTGCTGGTGATCGAGCCCGAAGGCACCCTGGACTACATCGAGAACGCCTTGGACTACATCACCGAACTGCACTCGACCGGGCTCCCGGTGGTCCTGATCGACGACCGCGAGTCCCGGCCGCAGTTCCCGTCCGTGGCCACCACCAACCGCGCCGGGGGCCGCCAGGCCGCCGCGCACCTGCTGGAGCTGGGCCGCCGGCGACCGCTCGTGGTCTCCGGGACCCCCGGCTTCGGCTGTGTCACCGAACGGACCGAGGGCTTCTTCGAGGTCTTCGCCGAGGCCGGCCATCCCCTGCCGGCCCAGGCCCTGCTCGCCGGGGCCTTCACCTTGGAGTCGGGCCGTGCCGCCGTGGCGCGGGCCGTCGCCGACGGTGTCGAGTTCGACGCCGTGTTCGCGCACAACGACCTCTCCGCTGCGGGCGCCATGCAGGCGCTGAGGGAGGCCGGGCGCGCGGTGCCGCAGGAGGTGGCCGTCGTCGGGTTCGACGACGTCGACCTCGCCGCGCTCACCACGCCGCCGCTGACCACGGTCCGCCAGCCCCTGCGGGAGATGGGGGTGCTGGCGGCCCGGATGCTGTTGGCGCGTTTGGCCGGGGAGCCGTTCCCGACCGAGCCCGTCGTGATCCCGACCGACTTCGTCGTCCGGGGCTCCACCGCACCACAGGCCTAGACCCACAGACACCGGATCCGTCCCAGTACGGCGCCACCGCACCAGGCGCCGTGCCGCGATGCCGCACACCCTCACGCGGCGACGGACCGCCCAAGCTCAGGAGGAGCTATGACCCTCGCGACACCCGGCACCGCAGCCCGGCGTCCGCTCGCAGCCCGGCGTCCGCTGGCCGTGCTGGCCGCCGCCGGCCTCACCGTGACGCTGGCCTCGGCCTGCGGCAGCGCCAAGCACGTGGCCGGCGCCACCGGCACCAGCGGCGGCGGCGGCGCGACCGTGCTGAACATCGGCATGCCCGACGGCGCCACGCTCCCGGCCAACAACAACCCGTTCCTGGACTCCTCGTTCGCCAAGAAGCTGGGCTACACCTGGCTGATCTGGGAGCCGCTGGCGATGACCGACGAGGCCAAGCCGGACCAGGACCCCAAGCCGTGGCTGGCCACCAAGTGGGACTGGTCGCCGGACTACTCCAAGGTGACGCTGACCGTGCGCGACGGCGTGAAGTGGTCCGACGGGACCCCGCTGACCGGCGACGACGTCGCCTACTCCTTCCAGATCCAGAAGGACAACAAGAGCGTCAACTACTACTCGCTGCCGATCGCCGACGTGAGCAGCAGCGGCAACCAGGTGACGGTGTCCTTCACCGGCTCGCAGTACGTGAACCGGACCAAGGTCCTGGCGACCCAGGTCATCAACAAGAAGCAGTGGTCGGCGATGGCCGACCCGAGCAAGGACACGGTCGCCACCCCGGTCGGCACCGGCCCCTACGCCATCAAGAGCACCACGCCCTCGACGGTCACGGTGGCCGCCCGCGACGGCTACTGGGGCACCGCGCCCAAGGTGAAGACCATCAACTTCACCACCTACAGCTCCAACGACACCATGGGCTCGGCGCTCACCTCCGGCGCGGCGGAGTGGAGCTACTACTTCATGTCCGACGCCAAGAGCACCTTCGTGGCCAAGGACCCGACGCACTACAAGCTCTACTTCCCGGCCCAGCTCTCGGCGGACGGCCTGTGGTTCAACACCACCAAGAAGCCGTTCGACGACCCGCACCTGCGCCGCGCGATGAGCATGGTGATCAACCGCGACGACATCTTCAACCAGGGTGAGGCCGGCTACTTCAAGCCGAAGATCGAGAACATCACCGGCATCCCGACCCCGCAGGGCGAGCCCTACATCGCCCCGGACTACAAGGGCAAGGCGCCGGAAGCGGACGTGGCCACCGCCAAGAAGGAGCTGACCGACAACGGCTACACCTACGCCGGCGGCAAGCTCATCGGCAAGGACGGCAAGCCGGTGACGCTGACCATGACCGACCCGGCGGACTGGAACGACTACCAGACCGACCTGGCGATCATCAAGGACAACCTGGCCACCATCGGCATCGACGCCACCGTGGACAAGGCCAACGACGACGCCTGGTTCGACAACATCGCCAAGGGCGACTTCGACACGGCGCTGCACTGGACCAACTCCGGGACCACGCCGTACGACATGTACCAGCAGATCATGGACTCCTCGGCGGTGCAGCCGATCGGCACCGCGGCCACCGAGAACTTCGGCCGGTTCAAGAACGCCGACGTCGACGCGGCGCTGAAGGCCTACGCCAACGCCCCCGACGACGCCAGCCGCACCACGGCCATGAACAACCTGGAGAAGCTGTTCGTCGAGCAGATGCCGATGATCCCGACCTCGGCCGGCAACCTCGGCGCCGAATTCTCGACGAAGAACTGGAGCGGGTGGCCGAGCGCAGACAACGCCTACGCGGCGCCGCAGCCGACCCGCTGGGGGATGCTCGACGTCGTCCTGCACCTGACCCCGTCGTCGTCCTGAGCATCCGAGTTCGGCAGCAAGAGGAGTAACAGATGTCGGACACGGCACCACCGCCGGGCGCGGTGGTCCTGGAAGCCGAGGGACTGACCAAACACTTCCCGGTCCGAGCGCGGGGGCGGGCGGCCCTCACCCGCACGCCCCGCGTGGTGCACGCCGTGGACGACGTCACGCTCGCGCTGCACCGCGGCCGCGTGACCGCGCTGGTCGGCGAGTCCGGTTCGGGCAAGTCGACGGTCGCGCGGCTGCTGGCGCAGCTGTATCCCCGAACTGACGGCGACATCCGGTTGGCTGGACAGTCGACGGCGGTCAAGGGCGGCCGGGCGTTCAAGGCGTACGCGAAGCGGGTCCAGATGATCTTCCAGGACCCCTTCGCGTCGCTGAACCCCGTGCACACGGTGCGGTACCACCTCACCCGCGCCCTGAAGATCCACGGTAAGAAGGCTGACGAGCAGGGACTCAGGGAACTGCTGGGCCGGGTCCAGCTGACGCCGGCCGAACTGTACCTGGACAAGTACCCGCACGAGCTGTCCGGCGGGCAGCGCCAGCGCGTCTCCATCGCGCGGGCGCTGGCCGCCGACCCGGAGGCGCTGCTCGCCGACGAGCCGGTGTCGATGCTGGACGTGTCGATCCGGCTCGGGGTGCTGAACCTGCTGCGGGACCTGAAGGAACGCCTGGACCTGGCGATCCTGTACATCACCCACGACATCGCCTCGGCGCGCTACTTCGCCGACGAGACGCTGGTGATGTACGCCGGGCGGATGGTCGAGGGCGGCGACTCCGAGACCGTGACGCAGAACCCCGCGCATCCCTACACGCGGCTGCTCGTCGACTCCGCGCCGAACCCCGAGCGGCTCAGCGCGGTCGGGGACGAGGACGAGGACGACTTGGGCGAGCCGCCGAGCCTGATCGAGCCGCCGAGCGGCTGCCGGTTCCACCCGCGCTGCCCGCACGCGATGGCGATCTGCGAGGCGCAGGTGCCGGTGCGGATCGAGCTGACCGACGCGCCCGGGCACTGGGCCGCCTGCTGGCTGTTCGCCGAGAAGACGGACGACGAGAAGACGGACGTCGAGACGGCAGACGCCGATGCGGCACAGGCCGAGACACCGGACGCCGAGACACCGGACACCGAGACCACAGACGCGGAGAAGGAACAGGAGGTCGTGTCGTGAAGTACTTCGCTCGCCGCCTCGGCTTCTACATCTTCACCCTCTGGGCCGCCGTCACCATCAACTTCTTCATCCCGCGCCTGATCCCCGGCAACCCGGTGGACGCGCTCATCGCGCAGCGCAAGGGCCAGATCGACGACAAGGCCGTGGAGTCGCTCAACGTCCTGTTCGGCCTGGACAAGCACCAGAGCCTGCTCTCCCAGTACTTCCACTACCTGGGCCAGCTCGCGCACGGCGACCTCGGCATCAGCTTCAACAACTTCCCGGAGCCGGTGACCACCGTGCTCGGCTCGGCGCTGCCGTGGACGCTGGGCCTGATCGGCGTCACCACGATCCTGTCGTTCCTGATCGGCACCGCGCTCGGCGTCGTGGCCGGCTGGCGTCGCGGCACCTGGCTGGACGGCCTGCTGCCGGCCACCTCGTTCCTGTCCTCGATCCCGTACTTCTGGCTCGGGCTGATCTCGGTGGCGTGGTTCACCGGTCCGGACAGCTTCCTGCCCAGCTCCGGCGGCTACGATCCGGGCCTGATCCCGGGCCCGCAGCTCGGCTTCATCGGCAACGCGCTGCGGCACAGCCTGCTGCCGGCGGCCACCATCATCGTGTCCTCGGTCGGCGGCTGGCTGCTGGCGATGCGGAACATGATGGTCACCGTCACCGCCGAGGACTACATCACCGTCGCGCACGCCAAGGGCCTGTCCGGCGGCCGGGTGATGACCCGCTACGCGGCCCGCAACGCGCTGCTGCCCTCGGTCTCCGGCTTCGGCATGGCGCTGGGCCTGGTGGTCGGCGGCACGTTCCTGGTCGAGTACGTGTTCTCCTACCCCGGCGTCGGCCTGCAACTGCTCAACGCGATCTCCAGCCACGACTACCCGCTGATCCAGGGCGTGTTCCTGGTCGTCACCGTCGCGGTCCTGGTCGCGAACCTGTTGGCCGACCTGGCCTACATGGCCCTGGACCCCCGCACCCGGAAGGAGGGCTGAGCGCCGTGCGCTTCCGTCTCCGGATGCCGAGCCTGAAGGTCACCGTCGGCCTGGCGCTGCTGGCCGTGTTCACCTTCGTGGCGGTCTTCGGCTCGGCCCTGGCCCCCTACGACCCGTCCAAGCGTGGCAAGGACCTGCTGCAGGGGCCCTCGGGCAAGCACTGGTTCGGCACCACCCACCTGGGCCAGGACATCTTCAGCCAGATCCTGGTCGGCACCCGCAGCGTGATGTTCGTCGGGTTCGCCGCCGGGATCCTGGCCACCGTGATCGCGGTGCTGGTCGGCGTCACCGCCGGCTACCTGACCGGGTTCGCCGGCGAGAGCCTGTCCACGGTGTCCAACGTGTTCATCGTGATCCCGGCGCTGCCGCTGATCGTGATCGTCACCAACGTGGTGCCGAACTCCGGCGACGTCGCGATCGCCGCGGTGATCGGCTGCACCGGCTGGGCCTGGGGCGCCCGGCTGCTGCGGGCGCAGACGCTCTCGCTGCGGCAGCGCGACTTCGTGCAGGCCGCCCGCGCCAACGGCGAGTCCACCTGGCGCATCGTGGCCTTCGAGATCCTGCCGAACCTGACGGCGATCATCGCCTCCTCGTTCATCGGCACCGTGATGTTCGCCGTGCTGACCGAGATCGCCCTGGCCTTCGTCGGCGTCTCCGGGATCTCCGAGTGGAACTGGGGCGAGGTGCTGTTCTGGGCCCAGGGCCAGCAGGCCCTGTCCCTGGGCGCCTGGTGGTGGTTCGTGCCGGCCGGGCTGTGCATCGCCCTGCTGGGCACCGCCCTGTCCCTGATCAACTTCGGCATCGACGAGATCGTCAACCCGCGGCTGCGCAGCAGCGGCCGCGCCGTGGTGAAGGCCGCCGACGGCCGCAAGGTGCGGATGCAGATCGGGTTCACCCCGGTGCTTTCGCAGAACCAGAACGAGAACCAGAACTCGAACGATGGGGGCGGCCGATGACCCCGGTCCTGGAGATCAAAGGGCTGTCCGTCGACTACGGCCTGGGCGACAAGGCGGTGCGCGCCGTCCGCGAGGTGGACCTGACCCTGCGCCGCGGCGAGGTGCTCGGCCTGGCCGGCGAGTCCGGCTCCGGCAAGTCCACCCTGGCCTACGGCGCCACCCGGCTGCTGCCCCCGCCCGGCGTCGTCGCCGGCGGATCGGTGGTCTACCACCCCGACGACGGCGCGCCGGTGGACGTGCTCCGGATGACCCACGCCGAGCTGCGGGCCTTCCGCTGGGACCAGCTCTCGATCGTCTTCCAGGGCGCGATGAACTCGCTCAACCCGGTGGCGACCATCGCCGACCAGCTGACCGACGTGATTCAGGAGCACCGGCCGAAGTCCGGCAAACACGAGCGGGTCGCCCGCGCCGCCGAACTGCTGAACCTGGTGGGCATCGCCTCGGACCGGCTCACCAGCTATCCGCACCAGCTCTCCGGCGGCATGCGGCAGCGGGTGATGATCGCCATGGCGCTGGCCCTGGAGCCGCGCGTGGTCATCATGGACGAGCCGACGACCGCGCTGGACGTGGTGATGCAGCGCCAGATCATGCGCCAGCTGGTGAAGCTCAAGCAGCGCCTGGGCTTCTCGGTCATCTTCATCACGCACGACCTGTCGCTGCTGGCCGAGTTCAGCGACCGGATCGCCATCATGTACGGCGGCCGGATCGTGGAGGAGGCGCCCTCGGCGGACATCTACGCCGACTCCATGCACCCCTACAGCCACGGCCTGCTGCACTCGTTCCCGGCGCTGCACGGACCGCGCCGCGGCCTGGCCGGCATCCCCGGCTCCCCGCCGGACCTGCGGGCCATGCCGGTCGGCTGCGCGTTCGCCCCGCGCTGCGCCAAGGCCTTCGACCCCTGCCACACCGACCTGCCGCCGCTGACGCGTCCGGGGGACGCCTCCGGCACCGATGACCGAACCGTCGCCTGCTGGCTGCATCCGGCCGCCTGAAGACCCGCCCTGCTTTTCGCGTGTTTTGCGTATGAGGAGAACCATGATTCACGAGCTGCCCAGCGACTTCCGGTGGGGTGTGGCCACCAGCGCCTACCAGATCGAGGGGGCGGTGTCCGAGGACGGCCGGACCCCCTCGATCTGGGACACCTTCTGCCGGGTCCCGGGGGCCATCGACAACGGCGACACCGGCGACGTGGCCTGCGACCACTACCACCGGATGCCCGAGGACGTGGCGCTGATCAAGACCCTGGGGGTGGACACCTACCGCTTCTCGGTGGCCTGGCCGCGGGTGCAGCCGACCGGCTCGGGCCCGGCGAACGAACGCGGCCTGGCCTTCTACGACCGCCTCGTGGACGAGCTCCTCGGCGCCGGCATCGACCCCTGGCTCACCCTGTACCACTGGGACCTGCCGCAGGAGCTGGAGGACGCCGGCGGCTGGCCGAACCGCGACACCGCCTACCGGTTCGCCGACTACGCGGAGCTGGTCTACGCCAAGCTCGGCGACCGGGTGGAGCACTGGACGACCCTCAACGAGGCCTGGTGCTCGGCCTACCTGGGCTACGTGAAGGGCGTCCACGCCCCGGGCCGCACCGACTTCGCCGCCGGCGTCCACGCCGTGCACCACCTGCTCCTGGGCCACGGCCTGGCGGCCGGCCGCATCCGCGCCGCCGCCACCGCCGCGGGCCGCCCCGTGGACCTGGCGATCACCCACATCCTGGGCAACGCGATCCCGGCCTCGGACGACCCGGTGGACGTCGAGGCGGCCCGCCGCGGCGACGCGTTGAACTTCCGCTTCTACATGGACCCGGTCTTCAAGGGCGCCTATCCCGAGGACCTGGTCACCGATCTGGCCGCGATCGGCATCGAGATCCCGGTCCAGGACGGCGACCTGGAAGCCATCTCCGAACCGCTCGACACCATCGGCGTGAACTACTACCGCTCGGAGCGCACCACCGGCTACGCCGAGGACGGCTCGACCGCCGAACCGGACGGCCGCCCGGTGACCCGCACGATCGAGTTCGGGGACAAGCCGAAGACCTACATCGACTGGGAGGTCATGCCCGAGGACTTCGCCGACCTGCTGACCCGCGTCGGCCGCGAGTACCCGGGGCTCCCGATCGTCATCACCGAGAACGGCGCCGCCTACGACGACGCGCCGGACGCCGACGGCTTCGTCGAGGACACCGACCGCACGGCATACCTGGACTCGCACCTGAACGCGATCGTTGAGGCTCGCCGGCGCGGCGCGGACATCCGGGGGTACTTCGCCTGGTCGTTGATGGACAACTTCGAGTGGGCCTACGGCTATGACAAGCGGTTCGGCATCGTCCGTGTCGACTATGACACGCAGATCCGAACCCCCAAGCGCAGCGCCCTGTGGCTGCGCGACGTGATCGCCCGTGTCCGCCGTGGGGACGGCGGGGAGTGACGCGGGTGGCGCCCGCGGACCGATCGCAGCCGGTCCGGGGGCGTCGGGGCGGGGAGGTCGCGTGTGCGGGCCTCCCCGCCCGCCATACCGATGGGTAACGCGATCGGGACCGCCAACGCCTTTTCATCACTGCGGGCCCTCCTTGGGACGTCTGACGGGCCACCCCGCGTGCGTTTTTCGTAGGCCCCGGCCGGGACGGGCGGCCGGGGCGCTGTTCGATGTCGGCGGGCCCGGACCGGGTCGGCCGCGGGAATCGGAGAGGTCATGCGAAGAAAAGGCATCATGTTGGCGGGCGCCGTCTCGCTGAGCTTGGTGGCGGCGGCCGGTCTGGCCGGCACCGCCATGGCGTCCTCGGGCGCGGCTCGGCACGCGCTGCCCGGCAGCGTTCCGAGTTGGGCGAAGGCCGCCACCAAGGTCGGCGACGCGCCGCAGACCGACCACGTCGGCTTCCGGGTCTACCTCGGCTGGCAGAACCCGGCCGCCGCCGAGGCGCTGGCCGCGAGCGTGGCCACCCCGGGCTCGGCGAACTACGGCAAGTACCTGACCCCGGCGCAGTTCCGCGCCGAGTTCGCGCCGTCGCAGGCCGACGTGACGGCGGTGCAGCAGTGGCTGCGCGGCGCCGGCTTCACCGTCGACTACACGCCGAGCAACAACCACTACGTCTCCGCCGAGGGCACGGTCGCCCAGGCCGAGGCGGCCTTCGGCACCACCATGGGGCTCTACTCCGAGGGCGGCCTGACGCTGCACTCGCCGGAGTCCGAGCTGTCGGTGCCGAGCTCGCTGAACGCCGTCGTCGGGGTCCTGGGCCTGGACGACTCCGCCGCGCTGGTCTCGCACACGCCGGACGCGCCGCCGTCGCCGGCGTTCGTGAACGGCAAGCCCTGCTCGGACTACTACGGGCAGAAGACCACCGCGAACACCGCCACCCTCGACGGCACCGTGCTGCCCGGCACCGAGCCGTTCGCGGTGTGCGGTTACACGCCCTCGCAGCTCCAGTCCGCCTACGGCGTGGCCCCGGCGGTGGCGGCCGGCAACGACGGCCGCGGCCAGACGGTCGCGATCATCGACGCCTACGCCTCGCCGACGATCCTGCAGGACGCCGACGCCTACGCCGCGGCGCACGGCCAGCCGCGGTTCACCGGCGGCCAGTTCAGCCAGCAGGTCGCGCCCGGCACCTACAAGCGGCCGGTATCCGGCGCGAACAACCCGAAGAAGGGCCCGGTCCAGGACCCGCAGGGCTGGTACGGCGAGGAGACGCTGGACGTCGAGGCCGTGCACGCGATCGCGCCCGGCGCGGACATCGTGTACGTCGGCGCGCCGAACAACTACCAGGACCTGGACGCCGCGCTCAACGAGGTCGTGGACAAGCACCTGGCCACGATGGTGACCAACTCGTACGGCTTCAGCAGCGAGGCGCTGCCGAACGGGTACATCAAGCCGTTCCAGGACTCGTTCATCCAGGCCGCCGCGACCGGTATCGGCGTGTACTTCTCCTCCGGCGACAACGGCGACGAGACCGCCGGCGACCCGGCGAACGCGGCGGCGGCCACCCCGGACTGGCCGGCCTCGAGCCCCTGGGTCACCGCCGTCGGCGGCACCTCCCTGGGCGTCGGCTCCGCCGGCCAGTACCTGTTCGAGACCGGCTGGGAGACCGGCCGTTCGACGCTGAGCGCCGGCTCCTGGTCGCCGTCCTACCCCGGGACCTACCTGTACGGCTCCGGCGGCGGCACCAGCCGGCTGTTCGCGCAGCCCGCCTATCAGGCCGGCGTGGTCCCGGCGTCGATCTCGCAGATCCACGGCGGCGCCCCGATGCGGGCCGTGCCGGACGTCGCGGCGCTGGGCGACCCGACCACCGGCATGCTGGTCGGCCAGACCCAGTCGTTCCCGGACGGCACCAGCAGGTACAGCGAGTACCGCATCGGCGGCACCAGCCTGGCCTCGCCGCTGACCGCCGGGTTCATGGCGCTGGCGCAGCAGAAGGCCGGCCACGTGCTGGGCTTCGCCAACCCGCTGATCTACGCCGAGGCCGGCAGCGGCGCCTACCGTGACGTCGCCGCCTCCAGCGGCCTGAGCTCGGTCCGCGCCGAGTACGCCAACGGGATCGACGCCTCGGGCGGCTATGTCTACACCCTGCGGTCGCTGGGCTTCGACGCGAACCTGACGATCCATGCCCGCACCGGGTACGACGACGTGACCGGCATCGGCACGCCGAACGGTGCGGCGTTCCTGAACGCCCTGGGTTCCTGAGCCCTCAGGGTTCTGAACAGTTCGCAGAATGGCGGCGCCGTCCTCAGCCTTCACGGCCGGGGGCGGCGCCGCCGCTCTATCGGGGCTGCCCCGGAGCAGCCCTGCTATCGGTCCCGCTTCGCCTCTTTCAAGAAGCGCCGCACAGTCTCGCGGGCGTTCTGCGAGACGTGCTTGCCGTGCGTGAACGCGGCGATCTCGTAATCCAGCTCGCCCAGCACGTCGGCGGTCTGCTGGTTGAGCTTGATGTCCGTGCAGAAGGACCGCACCGACCACTTCATCTTCCGCACGTTCCAGATCGAGTCGCCGGTGATCAGCACCCCGTCGCCCTCGTGCAGCAGCGCCACGTGCCCCGGCGTGTGACCCGGCGTGTGCACCACGCGCAGCCCGCCGCCGACCGGCAGCACGTCGCCGTCCGCGAACTCCTCGCCGATCACGACCGGCGCGAACTTGTTGCCCTTCTTGCCCAGCAGGTTCAGAAATTTCCCCCCGAGCGTGGAGCCGTCCCGGGGCGGCGCGTAGCCCTCCCGGGCGAACGGGGCGTCGATGGCGCTGATCACCACCTCGGCGTCGCTCTTCTCCTTCACCTTCGCCGCGCCGCCCGCGTGGTCGCCGTGCGCGTGCGTGAGCACCACCCGGTGCACATCAGGGAAAGCTTTGCCCATCGCCGCTAACCCCGCCTCGATCCGCCGCACCGAACTCGGCATGCCGGTGTCCACCAGCGTCACGCCGCCGTCCTGTTCCAGCACGGCGAAGCTGTTGACGAAATCGAACGGTCCGGCCGGGATGCGCCAGATCCGGTCGGTCAGCTGGTATGCGGGTTCGGGGGCCATGACGGTCGCTCCTCGACATTCGACAAGGTTTTTGCCCATGATGGCGGCACCGTATTGCGCGCCGATTGCGCCGCGCGGTGCGGTCCGAGGGGATGGGGCTCGATATGCGTTACGCGCTCTTGGGGTCACTGAAGGTCTGGGACGACACGGGCGCCGAGATCTCGGTGCCGGCCGGCAAGCAGTGCTCCGTACTGGCCGCGTTGCTGTTGCGGCCGGGGCAGGTCGTGGGGTTCGACACGCTGGTGGCGGCGTTGTGGGGGGATCGGCCGCCGGCCAGCGCGCGATCCGGGCTGGCCACGTACGTGTCCCGGCTGCGGACGGTGCTGGGCGGCGGGGCGGCGCGGGTGCGGTACGAGGGGCGCGGCTACCTGTTCGCGCCCGAACCCGGCGACGAGATCGACCATGTGCGCGCCGCCGAGTTGGAGAGCCAGGCGCGGGTCGCCGCCGAGGAGGCGCGGTGGGCCGAGGCCGGGGAGGCCGCTGCGCGGGCGCTGCAAATGTGGCGCGGGGAAGCCCTGGCGGACCTGGAGTCGGACGGGATACGGGGCGAGTTCCTTCCGTACTTGGAGGAGTTGCGGATCCGCTTGGAGATGCTGCGGATCGACGCGCATCTGGCGCGCGGGGAGTTCGACGCGATCCTGCCGACGTTGCGCGCGCTGTCGGGGTCGCATCCGCTGAACGAGCCCTTTCATGAACGGAACTTCTTAGCCTTATACGGAGCGGGGCGTCACGCTGATGCCCAGGAGTGGTATCGGCAGGTCCGGATACGGTTACGGGAGGAACTGGGGACGGAGCCTTCGCCGTTGTTGCGGAGGTTCTACAACCAGACGTTGCGGGGTGTGGACGCGGGGGACCTGATCGGAGAGCTGCTGACGCCGCGACGGCCGTTCCGGCTGGTCGACAGCGTTTCTGAGGAGGGATCCGCTTCCTCTCCCGCTCCGTCTCCTTCTGCTTCGTCGTCCCCTGCGACGTTCGGGGCTTCGACGGTCTCGAACGCTTCGGCCGCTGCCGCCGGGACCGGGGCGGACGGCTCGACGCAGACGGCCCTGCCGTCGTCGATCTCTGACTCCGGTCTCTGGTCGGTCCTGCCGACCCTGGAGCACCAGCTGCCGCCCGCACCGCGCCGTTTCGTCGGCCGGAGCGCGGAACTGGCCGCGCTGACCGAAGCCATGACGGGCAACCACCCGCCCGAGTTGTCCGGACTGACGCTGCTGGTCGGCATGGCCGGGATCGGCAAGACGGCGCTGGCGTTGACGTGGGCGCACCGCGCGACCGCCGAGTTCCCGGACGGGCGTCTGTACCTGGATCTGAAGGGCTTCGCCGAGCGCGGTGCCCCGATGGCCGCCGACGAGGCGGTCCGGACGCTGCTGGACTGCTTAGGCGTGCCGGACCACCTGCTCCCCGCCACCGCCGACGGCCGGATCGCCCTGTACCGCGCGGTCATCTCGGACAAGCGCGCGCTGATCATCCTGGACAACGTCCGGCACGCCGACCAGGTCCGTCCACTGCTGCCGCCGGCCGGCCCGGCCCAGCTCCTGGCCACCAGCCGCAACGCCCTGGCCTCGCTGGTGACCATCGACCTCGCCCGGACGGTGGCGTTGCAGCCGCTGCCGGCCTCGGAGTCCCGGGAACTGCTCAACCTGCGCCTGGGTCCGGAACGCACCTCGGGACGCGAAGAGGCGGTCGCCGCGATCGCGGAGCACTGCGCCCACCTGCCGCTGGCGCTGGTGGTCGCGGCGGGCCGGGCGTGGGTGCGGCCCGAAGTCCCGCTGGAGGACCTGGCGGAGCAGCTCGGCGCGGTGGACGGCGGCCTCGGCGCGCTCGACGGAGGCGACGCCGCGGTCAGCGTACGGACCGTGCTGTCCTGGTCCTACCGGCAACTCAGCACCTGCGCGGCGCGGCTCTACCGGCTGCTGGCCCTGCATCCGGGCGCGGACATCGCCGTCGTGGCCGCGGCCTCACTGGCCGGGCTGCCGCCGGTCGAGGCGCACGCCGCCCTGGTCGAGCTGGTCGCGATGAACATGGCCTCGGTGGACGGCCGGGGCCGGTACCGACGGCACAGCCTGCTGGAGGCGTTCGCGGCCGAGCGGCTGGCCGCGGAGGAGGACGAAACGGCGCGCGGACAGGCGTACCGGCGCATGGTGGACCACTACCTGCGCACCGTCGTGCACGTGAACATGATCCACGCCACGACCGGCCTGCCCACCCCCGAGGACCTCGCACCGGCGCCGCCCGGAGCACTGGCCGTCGTGGTCGAGGACTCCGCGGACGGGATCGCGTGGTTCGACTCCGAACGCGAGGTGCTGGCGGCGCTGCTGCTCGACCTGGCGGCGGCCGGGATGGACGCCGAGGTCTGGCAGCTGGCCTGCGCGCGCTCGATCGGGATGGCGCGCAACGCGCGCTGGGAGGAGGACATCGCCGCCGCCCGCCTGGCCCTGTCGGCCACCCGCCGCCTCGGCGACCGCGTGGCGGAGGCCCACGTGCACCGCATGTTCGGCCGCGACCTGCCGCGCATCGGCGACCCCGAGGGCGGCATGCAGCACCTGGACCGCGCCCTGGAGCTCTACCGCGAAGCCGGCCACGCGGCGGGCGCGGCCGAGACGAAGCGGACGATGGCGAACGTGCGGTTCCTCCAGGGCGAGGTCGCCGAGACCCTGCCCCTGCTGCGGGACTTCCTGGACCACGTCGAGGCCACCGGCGAACTGCACGCGCAGGCCCAGGGCCTGAACTCGCTGGGCTGGAGCTACGCGCACCTCGGCCGCCTCGCCGAGGCGCTGGCCTGCTGCCGGCGCGCGCTGCACCTCAAGCTCGCGACCGGCCGGCACGAGCACATCGGCGTGCTGTGGGACAGCCTCGGCTACATCCACCACCGCATGGGCGACCTGGAGGAATCCGTGTCCTGCTACCGCCGCGCCGTCGACGCGTGCGTGGCCGAGGGGGACGACAACCAGATGGCGCTGGCCGCGATGCGCCTCGGCGACGTCCTGAACGATCTCGGGGACACCACGGCGGCGCGCGTGAGCTGGGGCGAGGCGCTGAGCGCGTTCGAGGAGCTGCGCCGGCCGGAGGCGGAGCTGGTGCGGCAGCGGCTGGGGGCCATTCCGCGGCAGCGGGCGGGGTCGGCTTAGGACTGCGGCGGCGCGA
>JABFXP010000780.1 GCA_013361685.1 Catenulispora sp. | reverse complement strand
CCCACTCCCACGCGCACTCGCACTCCCTAGCCACAATCCAAGCCGCATACGAAGAACAACTCGCCGTCGTCGAAGAAGCCGGAGCCCGCGTCATCCTGATGGCCAGCCGCGCCCTGGCCGCCACCGCACAATCGGCGGAGGACTACTTCACCGTCTACACCCCGCTCCTAACTCAGGCCTCGAACCCGGTGATCCTCCACTGGCTCGGCGACATGTTCGACCCCGCACTAACCGGCTACTGGGGCTCCCAAGACATCCCAACCGCCATGGACACCGTCCTGGACCTCATCAACGCCCACCCGACCAAGGTCGACGGCATCAAAGTCTCCCTCCTCAACGCCGACTACGAGATCGACCTCCGCCGCCGCCTCCCGCCCGGCGTACGCCTCTACACCGGCGACGACTTCAACTACCCGGACCTCATCAAAGGCGACGAATCAGGCCACTCCGACGCCCTGCTCGGCATCTTCGACGGCATCGCCCGCCCGGCCTCGCAAGCCTTGCGCGCACTGGACACCGGCGACCTCGACACCTACGACCGCCTGATGACGCCGACCATCGCGCTCTCGCGCCACATCTTCGAGCGGCCGACGTTCAACTACAAAACCGGCTTGGTCTTCCTCGCCTACCTCAACGGCCACCAGGACCACTTCCGAATGGTCGGCGGCTTGGAGACCGCGCGCGACGCCGCCCACCTGACCGAGCTGTACCGACTGGCACAGATCGCGGGCGTCATCGACGACCCGGACCTGGCCGGGGCACGCTTCAAAACGGTGGTCGCGTGAAGCTCTCACTGAATCAGGCCACGGTAAAACGCCTGACCCTCGCCGAAGCGGTCGACGGCTGCGTACGCCACGGAATCCCCGCCATCGGCCTGTGGCGCGACCGCGTCCAGGAAGTAGGAATCAAGACCGCAGCCGACATCCTCCGCGCATCAGGGCTGGAAGTCACCAGCCTGTGCCGCGGCGGCTTCATGACGGCCGACACCGCCGAAGAGCGTGCGGCGGCGTTGGCGGACAACCGGCAGGCCGTGCTGGAGGCCGCAGGCGTCGGCACCGACGTGCTGATCCTGGTCGTCGGCGGGCTCCCGCCCGGCTCGCGCGACCTCCCCGCAGCACGCGCAGCGGTCCTGGACGGCATCGGCGCGCTGGCGCCGTTCGCCGCCGAGCACGGCGTGAAGCTGGCGATCGAGCCACTCCACCCGATGTTCTGCGCGGACCGGGCAGTGGTCTCCACTCTCGGCCAGGCACTGGACATCGCCGAGAACTTCCCGGCCGAGCAGGTCGGCGTAGTAGTGGACACCT
This sequence comes from Catenulispora sp., assembly GCA_013361685.1. Taxonomy (GTDB): domain Bacteria; phylum Actinomycetota; class Actinomycetes; order Streptomycetales; family Catenulisporaceae; genus Catenulispora. The sequence goes on along the minus strand of JABFXP010000780.1, from coordinate 3,982 downwards.
ACCACGTGTGGTGGGATCCGCAGCTGGAGGAGTCGATCGCGCGCGCCGGCCGGGGCAACCGCATCCACTCCTACCAGGAGTGTGACTGGATCCTGCCGCTGCCCGCCGACGTCCTGCTCGGCCGGGGACACGTCGGCGACGGCCACATCGACTTCGCGCGGATGCGCCAGCTGGTGACCACCGCCGGATGGCACGGGTACGCCGAAGTCGAGATCTTCAACCAGCAGATCTGGGACGCGGACGGCGACCGGACCATCGCCACCGTCCGCGCCCGGCACGAGGCGGTCGGCGCCGCATCAGGCCTCTGATCCGTCGCCGACCGCTGCGGTCCAAGTGATCTGTTGATCCCGACCGCTGCGGAGCGAGGGATCCGGTCCCCCGACCGGATCCCCCGCGCCTTTTCAGTTGGTCACTCAGGTGGCCCACTCAGTTGGCCAACCAGTTGGACACTCAGGTCGCCACTTACGACACGGTCACGTCGTCGTAGAGCGTGTACGTCGGGTCACCGGCGTAGTCGTCGTCATGCGAGACCAGGGTCAGCGTGTAGTTGTGCCCGGCGGTCAGCGCCTTGGACACCTGCTTCCACCCCGAGCTCGGGTTGACGCACGTCTTGGTGAGCACCGTCGAGGTGGTGCCGGTGGTGTTGTCCTTCAGCGTGGCCGTGGCCCAGTCGTAGGTGACGGTGTCCGGGCAGGTCACGTTGTACCAGAAGGACAGCGTCCCGCCGTTGGCCGCGGTGAAGGTCTGGGCCGCCGTGGAGTCGCCGTTGGTCGGCGAGGCGCCGCCGAGCTCGGCCGCGTAGCTGCCGGAGTGCGCGCCGGAGGTGGCGACCGAGGCGGTCCCGCCGGTGGTCCAGCCGCTGAGGCTGCCGGACTCGAAGCCGCCGTTGGTGACGACCGAGCCGCCGCCGACCGGGTTCACAGCCCAGCTGAACGTCGCCGAGCCGGAGGCGCCGGTGCCGTCCTTCGCGGTCACGGTCACCGAGGAGGTGCCGGTCGCGGTCGGGGTGCCGGAGATCAGGCCGCTGGTGCCGTTGATCGACAGGCCGGCCGGCAGGCCGCTGGCCGAGTAGGTCAGGGTCTGGCCCGAGGCCGAGTCCGACGCCGAGATCTGCAGCGAGGCCGCGGTGTTCACCGTGGTCGCCTGGTTCGCCGGCTTGGTCACGGTGACGACGTTGCCGTGGGTCAGGATCGTGTGCGAGATCGCGCAGGAGTTGGTGTCGTTGGACCAGCTGGCCTGCTCGGCGAAGGTGTCCGAACCCATGGTGACGTTGGCCGCGCCGCCGGTGGTGCCGGGCGAGAGCCACGCGCACTCGTCGGAGTTCTCCTGCTGGTAGTAGGAGCTCGTGGAGTCCTGGTTGGTCCAGCCGCCGGCCGGGTTCTGGTCCGACATCATCTCGTGCCACTCGTGGCCGAGGGTCATGGTGTAGCCGTCGAGGGTGCCCGCGGTGCCGGCGTTGACGAAGTTGGTGCCGCAGGTCTGGCCGACGTCGATGTTGTACGGCTGGTTGCTGAACGCGATGTCACCGTAGTTGCTGGTGACGGCGCCGCCGGTGAGGGTGGTGTCGCCGTTGTAGTCGTGCCAGGCGCAGTACCCGGTGGTGGGGCTCTTGTAGTTGTCCGGGTTGGTGCCGTGCGGCGAAAGGATCACGTAGTACGCGTCCCGGTTCGAGGCCGCGGTGGTGTTGCTGAAGTGCGCGGCGGCGTTGACCGCCTCCTGGCCGAGCTGGTGCCCGGTGGCCGCCGACGGGGAGGCCGCGGCGTTGTCGTACCAGACGCCGGCCAGCACACCGCCGGACTGGTAGGGCACGAAGTTCGCGTTGCTGGGGCAGCTGGTCGCGCCGGCCGCCACGTTCGGGCCGTCACACCACTGGGTCAGGTCCGCCGACCAGGTCTCGCCGCCGGTGCCGATGTCCTTGAACATCTTCTGCACCACCGGGGCGGCGCCGTTCGGGTCGCCGGTGAAGGTGGATATGCCATTGCTGTCAGTGCTCTGCGAACCCCATTGCGAGCCGTAGAACACCAGATAGACCTTGGAGTGGCCGGACTGCACGCCGATGCCGTCGACGCCGCCGCCGTAGGCCAGCGTCTCGCTGCCGCTCGCGGCGGCCTGCCGGGCGATGCGGTCGCACAGCGTCTGCGCCTTGGTCGGCTCGACGCCGTGCCGGTGCTGGTGCGGCGCGGTCTTGCAGGACGCCGGGTTGATGTCCCAGGCCTGCGCCGTCTGCGCCGCGGAGGCCAGGAGCCCGAAGCCGGCCGCCAAAGTGGCGACCGCCGCTCCTGCCGCGCCGGCACGCCGCCGGGTGTACGTGGTCTTCATCTCCGCCTTCTGAGGGGGTAGTGGGGTGATGGGTGGCGGAATGCAATCTGCTGGCGGCGCTGCGGCGACGCATCGGGGGAAACCCTTGAACACCCGCGCCATGACCAGCTCTTTACCGAGGACCCCGTGGCCGGGAACACAGGACGAACTCCCGCCGAACTCTTGTGGCGGCTCGTGTGCGCGGCGTAGCCTTCCGGCCAGCGGCCGCCGCTTCCTCCCAGGTCCGGCGGCCCAGCCGCCACCGGCACCTCGACAGCCAAGGACTTGACATGATGGGGCATGGGGTCCTCGCCGCCGCGCTGTCCGCGCGCGCCGCCGACAGCGCGCCGACGGTCCTGGCCGCACCACCGGGCCGCGGCAAGTCGACCCTGCTCGCCGCGGTGGCAGAACCCTGGCTGGCCGCCGGCGGCCACGTCCACTGGCTCACAGCCGCCCCCACCGACCGCACAGTGCCTTACGCGGCGATCGCAGACCTCCTGTCCGACTCGCCGGAACTGCCCGCCACGTGGCGCGAATCAGTCCGCCGCGCACTCCGCCTGATACCGGGCGAACCGGACACGATGGCGCTCCGCCTGGCCACCCGCGCCTGCCTCGACGCCGCGACCCCGGAAGGCAAACGCGCCCTGGTACTGGCGGACGACACCCAGTGGTGGGACCCGGCAAGCCTGGACCTCCTGGGACACCTGGCCCGCCACGGCATCCCGGTCCTGGCCGCCACCCGCGACGGCGGCCCCGCCGAATTCCTCGGCCGCGACGCCCTGGAGCTGACGGTCCCGCCGCTGACCGCCGAGGAAACAGCGACGCTGCTCCAGGAACGCGGCATCGGCTACCGCGTCGCGGCCCGGGTCCACGCGGCCGCGGGCGGCAACGCCCGCCTGACGGTCGAGATCGCCCGCGGCCTGGACGCAACATCGGGCGGCCTGGAGACCGTGGCGACACCGGCCACCGCCCGCCGCTGCGTCCGCACCTGGATCGACGAACTCGATTCCCCCGACGCGGTATGGCGGACACTGCTCATCACCGCACTGGCCGCGGACCCCTCGATCGCCACCCTGCGCCGCACAGCGGGCCCCGGCACCCTGGAAGCACTGTCCCGCGCCGAACAGGCCGGCCTGATCACCGTCGACGCCCACGGCACGGCATCATTCCCCGCCACGGCAGTACGCGACACAGTCCTCGCCGACGCCTCCCAGGAGACCGTCCGCACCGCGCACCTGCTCCTCGCCGAAACCGCCACCGACGCGACAGACCAGCTGTGGCACCAGGCCTGCGCCGCCCGTGACCGGCCGGACGCGGAGGTCGCGACGCAGCTTGCGGTCGCCGCCCGCGCGGTGCGGCGTCGCGGCGAGCCGGGTCGGGCGGCGGAGTTGTGGCTGCTGGCCGCCGAGATGATGCCGGCTCAAAAGAGCCTTACCGAGCGACAGCCTGAACCGGCGGACCAGAGCAGCGCCGCTGCCACCGGCTCCACCACGGATCGCGGCCCAGACTTATCGCGCCGCCCCACCGCCGCTTCAACGCCCCTTTCGGCCACAGCACCGACGCCGAATCGCGAACAACAAGCCCCCACCAACCAGACCATCGGCTCCACCGCCGACCGCGGCCCAGACTTATCGCGCCGCCCCACCGCCGCTTCAACGCCCCTTTCAGCCACAGCACCGACGCC
>JABFXP010000820.1 GCA_013361685.1 Catenulispora sp. | reverse complement strand
GAGGCCCGTTGCGGTGGGGATGTCAGTCCTCGAAGTCAGCCTCTGTCGGCCGAACCAGTGTGAAGTCCGGCATCGCCACCGGCCAGTCCTCGAGTGGAGTTCCCAGTGGGATCACCTCAGCGTCCGGTGGGACCGCCATCCGGCATCCCGACACGCCCTGTAGGCAGGTGTCGCACCAAAGGAATCCGCTGGCTGCGTCCCAATTCGCTGGGCCGTAGAACGCCACGCTGAGTGCTTTTGCGCCGCAGTTCGGGCATGCGGTGGTGGGCAGGGTGGACAGGTCTTCGGCGAGGGCTCCGAAGGTGGTTAGCCACTGTTTCCAGGTCGCTGTCACTAGTCGAGCTCCGCCGTGCCCTCGCGGTAGATCTTCGCGGTGGTGATCAGGCCGTTGTGGAGGCTGAAGAACGCGGCGATCGGGAAGGTCTGCTCGGTGCCGTTCCAGGTGAGTGTCTCGGTCAGCTGTGCCGCTGCTTGGGAGTCTTGGACGAGGAGGTTCTCGATCGTCAGGTGGGGGTGCAGGTCTTCGATCGCGGTTTTGAAGAAGGGTTCCAGTTCGGCGCGGCCGCGTACGGTTGTGCGGCCGGTGATCCATACGGTGTCGTCTGCCAGGCCGGCCATCAGGGCTTGGAGGTCGCCTTCGGTGAATGCCCGGACGTGTTCGCGGATTGCTGCGGTGGTCTGGTCGGTCATGACCGACACGATAAACGGCCCCCGACCGTGGTCGGGGGCCGTTTTGGTGCTTACTTCTTCAGCAGGTTGCGCAGGACGTACTGCATGATGCCGCCGTTGCGGTAGTAGTCCGCCTCGCCGGGGGTGTCGATGCGGACGACGGCGTCGAATTCGACGTTGTCGGCCTTCACCTTCACGGTGCGGGGGGTGGTGCCGTTGTTCAGTTCCTGCAGGCCGGTGATCTCGAAGGTCTCCTCGCCGGTGAGGCCCAGGGAGGCGGCGTTCTGGCCGGCCGGGTACTGGAGGGGGACGACGCCCATGCCGATCAGGTTGGAGCGGTGGATGCGCTCGTAGCTTTCGGCGATGACTGCCTTCACGCCCAGCAGGGCGGTGCCCTTGGCGGCCCAGTCGCGGGAGGAGCCGGAGCCGTATTCCTTGCCGGCCAGGACTACCAGGGGGACGCCTGCGGTTTGGTAGGCCTCGGAGGCTTCGTAGATGGTGGTCTGCTCGCCGGTGAGGAGGTTCTTGGTGAAGCCGCCTTCGACGTTGTCGAGGAGTTGGTTGCGCAGGCGGATGTTCGCGAAGGTGCCGCGGATCATGACTTCGTGGTTGCCGCGGCGGGAGCCGTAGCTGTTGAAGTCCTTGCGGTCCACGCCGTGGGCGGCCAGGTACTTGCCGGCTGGGCTGTCGGGCTTGATGGAGCCGGCCGGGCTGATGTGGTCGGTGGTCACCGAGTCGCCGAGTTTGGCCAGGACGCGGGCGTTGTGGATGTCCGTCACCGGGGCCGGTTCGGGCTGCATGCCTTCGAAGTACGGGGGCTTGCGGACGTAGGTGGAGTCGGTGTCCCACTCGAAGACGTTGCCCGTGGGGGTGGGCAGGGAGCGCCAGCGGTCGTCGCCGGCGAAGACGTCGGAGTAGTCCTTGGCGAACATCTCGGCGGTGATGGCCTGGTCGATGACTGCTTGGATCTCGGCGGTGGTGGGCCAGATGTCGCGCAGGTGGACGGGGGTGCCTTCGGCGTCGAAGCCCAGGGGTTCGTTCTCGAAGTCGAAGTCCATGGTGCCGGCGATGGCGTAGGCGACGACCAGGGGTGGGGACGCGAGGTAGTTCATCTTCACGTCCGGGTTGATCCGGCCTTCGAAGTTGCGGTTGCCGGACAGGACCGAGACGACGGCGAGGTCGGCGTCGTTGACCGCCTTGCTGATCGGCTCCGGCAGGGGGCCGGAGTTGCCGATGCAGGTGACGCAGCCGTAGCCGACCAGGTTGAAGCCGAGCTTGTCCAGGTAGGGGGTCAGGCCGGAGCGTTCGTAGTAGTTGGTGACGACCTTGGAGCCGGGGGCCAGGGTGGTCTTGACCCAGGGCTTGGCGTGCAGGCCCTTCTCGACCGCCTTCTTGGCCAGCAGGGCGGCGCCGACCATCACCTGGGGGTTGGAGGTGTTGGTGCAGGAGGTGATGGAGGCGATGACCACCGCGCCGTTGTCGATGGCGAACTGGCTGCCGTCCTCCATGGTGACGCCGGTGGGGTTCGAGCCCTGGGCTGCGTAGGTGGGCAGGGCCTCGGCGAACTTGTCCTTGGCCTCGGCCAGTACCACGCGGTCCTGCGGGCGCTTGGGGCCGGCGATGGAGGGGACCACGGTGGCCAGGTCCAGTTCCAGGTACTCGGAGTAGGACGGCTCGTGGGCGGGGTCGTGCCACAGGCCCTGCTCCTTGGCGTAGGCCTCGACCAGGGCGAGCTGGTCGTCGGAGCGGCCGGTGAGCTTGAGGTAGCTGATGGTCTCGGCGTCGATCGGGAAGATGGCGCAGGTGGAGCCGAACTCCGGCGACATGTTGCCGATGGTGGCGCGGTTGGCCAGCGGGACCGCCGCGACGCCGGCGCCGTAGAACTCGACGAACTTGCCGACGACGCCGTGCTTGCGGAGCATCTCGGTGATGGTCAGGACCAGGTCGGTGGCGGTGGCGCCGGCGGGGAGCTCGCCGTGCAGCTTGAAGCCGACCACGCGGGGGATGAGCATGCTCACCGGCTGGCCGAGCATCGCGGCCTCGGCCTCGATGCCGCCCACGCCCCAGCCCAGCACGCCCAGGCCGTTGACCATGGTGGTGTGCGAGTCGGTGCCGACCAGGGTGTCCGGGTAGGCCTGGCCGTTGCGGGCGAACACCACGCGGGCCAGGTGCTCGATGTTCACCTGGTGCACGATGCCGGTGCCCGGGGGGACCACCTTGAACTCGTCGAAGGCGGTCTGGCCCCAGCGCAGGAACTGGTAGCGCTCCTTGTTGCGGCCGTACTCGAACTCCACGTTGCGCTCGAAGGCGTCCGGGCGGCCGAAGACGTCGGCGATCACCGAGTGGTCGATGACCAGCTCGGCCGGCGCCAGCGGGTTGACCTTCGCCGGGTCGCCGCCGAGCTCGGCCACGGCCTCGCGCATGGTGGCCAGGTCCACGACGCAGGGCACGCCGGTGAAGTCCTGCATGATGACCCGGGCCGGGGTGAACTGGATCTCGGTGTCCGGCTCCGAGCTCGGGTCCCACTGGCCCAGGGCCTGGATCTGGGCCGCGGTGACGTTGGCGCCGTCCTCGGTGCGCAGGAGGTTCTCCAGCAGCACCTTCAGGCTGAAGGGGAGTCGCGCGGAGCCCTCGACGGCCCCGATGCGGAAGATCTCGTACGACTGCGCGCCCACCGCGAGGGTGTCGCGGGCGCCGAAGCTGTTCTTGGAGGTCATTGCCATGGCCCAGCTCTCGCTTGCGGAAAGTATCTCGACATCAAGAGACTCTAGTGGGTGCCGCCGCCGGGCACCAACCCGGGGGCGCGCACCGGGTGACGGCGGGCGCGGGGACTGTGACCGCCCTCACCCGATCGGCCGCTGGCGTCCGAGCGCCGCCCAAGTGACAATCATTTCCAATGGACGCCATGCAGACTGACCCCATGACGACCCCGAAAACCCCGGAAGCCGCCTCGCTGGTGCTCCGCACGACGTTCCCGGACGCCGTCCCGGCGACCGGTTTCGTCCGCGCCACCCGCGAGCTGCTCGCTCCGCACGGGTTCCACGCCGCGAACACCCTGCCGCTGATCGCCACCTGCCGCGACGAGCTGGCCTTCAATCTCACCGCACGGTTGCAGGACACCTGGGGCGCCGGGTTCAACATGGCCGGCCTGGCCGGCATGATCGTCCTGGGCCGCACCGGCATCCTCGCGGCGTCCAACCACGCGCCCATAGAGAACGGTATACGCCGGTTCGTCCTGGTGGCGCTGCCGCACATCGGCCTGGCCGCCGACGGCGTGCTCGGCAACGTCGAGCGGCCCGGGGTGCCGGGCGTGTCCCACACCTGCGGTGCCCTGATGGCGCTGCACGACGAACTGCGCGGGGACAACGCCCCCACCGGTGACTACCCCTTCCTGGACCTGCTCGACCCCGAGCAGGGCATGCTCCGCGACCGCATCCCGCCGTGGCTGCCCGAGGGTCCGCTGCCGGACCTGGCCGGGCTGACGCGGATCGCCCGCGACGTGATCACGGCGGACACCCACAAGGTGATCACGGTGCTGCGGGAGCAGCAGTCGGTGCCGGTGCAGGTCGCGGTGTTCACCGGCATCCACATCAACGGCCCCGGCGGGACCGAGTACGTGGAGCCGGGTTCCTGCTACCTGGATCTCGGGGCGGATGAGCCGGAGATCGAACTCGTCTTTGAGTAGGTAGTGGATTTTGAATGATTTTGAGTAGGTAGTGGATAGAGACACCGGTAGGTGCTGACGTCGTAGCAGCCCGTCCTGAGCTGGAAGCTCAGGACGGGCTGCTGCTGTCTGGCGGATGGTGCAACCCCCGGCGGCTCCGTGCGCATCAGGTGGGTGTCCGGACACCGTAAACCCGAGGGGGAAACGTATGGCGAAGCCTGACCGCGACGCCGAGTTCACCGCGTATGTCAGCGCGCGCCAAGGGTGGCTGCGCCGAGTGGCCTACCTGCTGTGCGGGGACTGGCACCGGGCCGACGACCTGGTGCAGAGCTCGATCACCAAGCTCTACACGCACTGGCATCGGGCTAGTCGGGCCGACAACATCGACGGCTACGCGCGGCGCACTCTGGTCAACACCTATCTGGCCGAGCAGCGGCTCGGGTGGGCCCGGCGCACGATCCTGCACCGGTTCGGGGGCGGCGCCCCGGATCCGGAGCCGGACCCGCCGCCGGGCGGTGATCTGGATCTGGGACTGGACCTGCGGGAGGCGTTGGGCCGGCTGCCGGCCCGGCAGCGCACGACCGTGGTGCTGCGCTACTACTGCGACCTGTCGGTCGAGCAGACGGCGCAGTTGCTGGGGTGCTCGACCGGCACCATCAAGAGCCAGTCGGCGCGGGGTCTGGCCACTTTGCGGAACCTCCTCGATCCCACTCTGATCCCCGTTATGGAGGGACCCTGATGACCCACGATCTGCACACCTCGCTGGAGGACTTCGCGGAGGCCGCGTACGCCGACGCGCCGCCCAGCACCGTCGACATCGGCAGGGCCCGCGCCGACGGCCGGCGGCGGCTGCTGACCGCCCGGCTGGCGCCGGTGGGCGGCGGCGTGGCGGTGGTCGCGGCGTGCGCGCTGGTGGTGAACGGGCTCGGCGGGACCACGCCGGCCGCGACGCCGGGCCCCGG
>JABFXP010000461.1 GCA_013361685.1 Catenulispora sp. | reverse complement strand
GCCGGTTGGGCTGAGCCTGGCGGCTTCGGGCCTTGGCGTCGTCCGGGCGTCGGTGGGCATGGTGGCTCGGATCGGGCGGATCGCGGGGTTGATAGCGCAGCCGAGCAGGGCGCCTGGGATGAGTCCGGCGGCTTCGGGCTCTCGCATCGCCAGGGCGTCAGCGGGACCGGCACGACTGGTGACAGTGGCCGCACCCCACGCCGTGGGAATAGCCGCCCGGACCAGGCAGACCGCGCCGTCGCAGGAGCAGCTGAGCAGGCGGGCGTTGTTGGCGGTGGCCACGCGGGTGGCCCATTCGCAGGGCGGCTGCCCGGTGTCGGTGTGGCTGGCGGCGCTGATGGCGGCCAGGTCGGCGGCGGTGGCGGCGCGGTGGCGGGCGAGGATCGCGGCGCCGAGGGCGAGGACCGCGGCGGTGACGGTCGTCAGGAGCCCGGCCAGGAGCGCGGCGTAGACCGTCGCTGAGCCGGTGTCGCCGGCTTGGTGGTGATCGGGGCTCATGGGCTCTCTCCGTTCTCACTGACGGCGGCTTCGTCCGCCTCCACGGCTTCGGCGCGCACCGTGAAGGCGCGTAGTAGGGACAGGGGTGCGATCGGTGCGCTGACCGAGACGTGGATCAGGCCGGCTTCGCTGCTGATGCGGACGGCGCCGTCGGGGGAGGCGCGGGCGACGGCGGCGCGGACGGCGTCGGGGGGTTCGCCGCGGGCTGCGGCGCGGGCGCCGAGGCGGGCGGCGTCGGTGCAGCGGATCTGTGCCGCCATGCCGGCCAGGATTCCCGCCAGGGCCAGAGTCAGCAGGACCAGGCTCGGGATGGCCAGGGCGGTTTCGACGGTGGCGTAACCGGCGTCGCGGGGCGCGCGCATCAGAAGGCCGTGTCCAATGCCTTGCGCAGTACCGCGGACAGCCCGTTCTGGACCGCCGGGCTGGTGATCACCTTGTAGAGGATCACCGCGAAGGCGCAGGCGGCCAGGGTGCCCAGTGTGTATTCGACAGTTGACATACCGTCGTCGCGGCGCAGGCGTTTCAGGGAGTGGCGCATGGGATTTGCCTTTCAGAACTAGGGGAGCAGGCGGTGGGCCAGTCCCAGGGCGATCGGGACGATGCCGATCAGGACGAAGGCGGGCAGGAAGCAGCCCGCGAGCGGGGCCACGCCGCGGACACCGGCCCGGCGGGCGGCGGCGGTGCCGGCGGCGTGCCGTTGCGCGCGCAGGTCTTGGGCGCACGCCCGGATCGCGACGACCGGCGGCGCGCCGGACAGTCCCGCGCGGCCCAGGGCTTCGGCGACCGGCCGCAGCCCGGGTTCGGCCGCGACGGCGCGCCAACTGGTGATCGGGTTGCCGCCGAGCCGGAGCAGGTGAGCCACCTCCTGGAAGCGGGCGGCCAAGTCGTGCGCGGCCTGTTCGGCACAGGTGACCAGCCGTCCCCGGGGACGCAGGGCTGCTGCCACCACTTCGGCGGCGCGCATCGGCTCGGCCCCGGCGGCCAGACAGGCGGCCAGCAACTCGGCGGCTTCCGGGCACAGCCGTGCCGAGGCCTCGGACAGCTGACGGGACCGGCGCGCCGTGCTCCAGGGGTTGCGTCTCAGACGGCTGATGAACCGGGCGCGCCAGCGCAGGCGGGCCGCCGCGGATCCGTCCGCGGGCACGCGCAGCCGAGCCAGCCGCTGCCGGGGACCCCGATCCGGCCGTCGCGGCCAGCACAGCACCGACAACGCCGCCGAGATCCCGGCCGCGACTCCGGTGGACGCCACATCGAGGACCGTCACGACATCGCCTCCGCGGCCTGCGCGATGCGGTCCATCCACATCACACCGCCGAGTACCAACGCGATCCCGGCCAGCAGACACCCTTGCCCGACGCCGGTGTGCAGCAGCATCGGCACGGGCGCCAACCCCATGCCGGAGCCGATGATCAGCCCCAGTGACGGCAGCAACGCCAGCAACCGCGCCGACGACCGCACCCCGGCGAGCTCCGCCTCCAACTCCCGGCGCTGCGTCCGCTCCGCGCGCAGGCCGTCCGCGAGCTCCCCGACCGCCGCCACCATGCCCGCGCCGCCGTCGGCGACCTGCCAGCACGCGGCCAGCCCGGCCAGCGCCTCCCGGCCCGGCGTCGCCGCCGCGTCCCGCAACACCTGGACGACATCGCCGCCGGCGCTCAGCGGCCCGGTGAGATACACCCCGAGGTCTGGACACGCCCCGGCGGCAGCGTCCCGCAATGCTTCCCGCGCCTCCCGCCCGGCCCGCAGCTCCGAGCACAGGGTGACGCAGAGCTCGATGATCTCGGCGCGCCTGCGCTCCTGCGCCAGCCGTGCGCAGCGCGCGGTCCACGCCAGGTACCCGCGCCACGCCCCGAACGGCACCAGCACCGCGAGCACCGTCGAGCGCGCCAGCAGCGAGCAGAGGATCCCGAGCGCCATCGCTGACAACACCGTCGGCCATGCACCGGCGAGCCGCACCCGCCACCGCGGTCCCCGCGGGCGGCCCAGAACCGCGGTCTCCAAGCGTCGTCGGGCTCCCCGGCCCGGAAAGGCCAGCACGGCTGAGGCGGCCAGGAAGCCGGCCAACATCGAGTTCACCGGCGGCCTCCCTGATGAGGGGCCTGCGATCCGTAATCCGCGACGAACGGCTCATCGCCGGCCGGCGGGCCGTTCGCCGCCGCGTCGTTGAGCGCCGGGAGCAGCCGGTCCGCGACTGCCAGTGCCTCCTGCCAGCCCTCCAGCTGGGCCAGATCGCTTCCCGGGCCGGGACTCGGTGCCGGACTCCTACTCGGAGCCGTATTCGTATTCGTGCTCGTCGGTTCGCGGATCTCGATGCCCAGCAACCGATGCAGCCGGTCGGCGCCCGGCCCGCACACCGCCCGGCCCGCACTGTCGAAGGACACTGCGAGCAGCACCTCCGTCTCGGCGAAGCTGCGCTCGATGACGCCGATCGAAGCCAGGCGCCGCCGACCCTCGTCCCGCGTCAGATGCACCACCACCTGCACCGCCGACGCCAGCTGGGCGTGCAGGGCCCCGCGTTCCAGTCCGGCCGGGGCGGCCAGCGCCTCGACTCGCGCGACCACGTCCTCCACGCCGTTGGCGTGGACCGTCGCGGCGCAACCGTCGTGGCCCGTGTTCATGGCGGCCAGCAGTTCCAGCACCTCCGGGCCGCGCACCTCGCCGACCACCACCCGGTCGGGCCGCATCCGCAGCGCCTGGCGCACCAGCGTCCGCAGGTTCACCGCGCCGCGGCTCTCCTGGTTGGCCAGCCGGCATTGCAGGCGCGCCACATGCGGATGGTCGACGACCACTTCAGCGCACTCTTCGGCGACGACGATCCGCTCGCCGGCCGGGACCAGGCCGAGCATCGAGCCGAGCAGAGTCGTCTTGCCGCTGCCGGTCCCGCCGGTCACCAGATAGGACAGGCGCGCCGTGGCGATCGCGCGCAGCAGGCGGACTCCGTGTTCGGACGCCATACCGCCCGCGGCCAGGCGCTCCAGCGTGAACGCGCGGCGGGGCGGCACCCGCAGCGAGATCAGGGTGCCGCGCACCGCGACCGGCGGCAGCACCGCGTGCAGGCGCGCGCCGTCCGGCAGCACGCCGTCGACGTAGGGCGCGGCGTCGTCCAGCCGACGCCCGGCGTGCGCGGCCAGCCGCTGCGCGAGCCGCCGGACCGCCGTCTCGTCCGGGAAGCGCACTTCGGCGCGGCTCAGCCGCCCGGACCGCTCGATCCACACCGCGTCCGGGCCGTTGACCAGGATGTCGGTCACCTCCGGGTCGGCCAGGTAGCGGTCCAGGACCCCGGCGCCGGTCAGCTCGGAGCGGACCTGGTACGCCGCCGCCCGCAGATCGCGGCCGTCGAGCATGCAGCCCTCGGCCCGCAGCGCGGCGACGATGGCCTGGGTGTCGATCCGCACCGGCGGCGTCGCCAGGCGGGTGCGGACCCGGTCGATGAGGGCCGGGCTCAGCCGCACCCGGTTCGGTGCCGAGACCGGCGCGGGCAGCAGGGAGGGGACCGGAGCGAGTGGCGATCCCGGCGGCGTGGCGGGCGTCGGCGCCGTGGGCGGCGCGCTCATGCCGCCGCCCGGCTGTCGGATCCGCGCCGGCCGGCCGGGACGCCGAACAGGTCGTCCAGGAAGGTCCGGCAGAACGTGGACACGCTGCCCCGCGCGCTGGACCCGGGCGGCTCGCCGTGTTCGGCGGCGCTCGACAGCCGCCGGTCCGGGCCGATCACCCCGGCCAGCGGGAGCCCGCCCATGACATCCGTTATGTCCAGCGGCTCCAGGCCGCCCGGCGCCGGCAGCCGCACCACCACCCGCAGATCCGGCGTGATCAGCCGCACCGCGGCCGCCAGCTGCGAGGCCGCCGCCGAGGCCCGCACCTCGGCGGGCACCACGATCAGCGCCGTGGTGGCCAGCGCGAGCGCCTCGGTGGCCGCGTCGTCCAAGCTCCGGGGCAGATCGACCACGACCAGGTCACCGGCCTGGGTGAGGGCGTTGAGGACGGCGCGCGCCGGTTCCGCGCCGACGGCCGGCAGTCCGAGGTCGGTCCGGGTGCGGGGCCAGGTGAGCACCGGCAGCCCGGAGCCGGTCGTCCTGGCCGTCGCTCCGGCGTTCGTCGCGGCGGCCGCATCGGGGTCGCGCGCCACCCGCGCGCCGGGCTCCGACTCGGTGTCCTGGTAAAGCGGGATGACCCCGCTTCGAGAAAACGATTCCCGAGACGGCGGATCGGCGGCGATGCCGCAATCGCGGTGGCGCGCCGGGTCGGCGGCCGGAGATCCGGTGTCGAACAAGGGATTCCCGGCTTCGCCGGCATCGCCGGATTCGAACAGCTGTCCCGCTTCCATCGCGAGCCACGGATCCATTTTCCCGGGATCGGCCGGACTTCCGCTGTCGTACCAGAGGTCTTCGGCGACGCCGGTGCGGCCCTGGCCGCCGGACGCTGCGCAGGCCTCGGAGAGGTCGTCGGACACCGGACCGCCGCGGTCCGCGCCGACGATCCGCTCCGCGCGTGGCCAGGCCAGCACCGGCAGCCGGTCCGCGCCCTCCTCGGTGAAGCCCAGACCGGCGGCCAGCCCGTGCCGGGAGCGGGCGGCGTAGGTCGGCAGCGCCTCGCGCAGCGACCGGCCGCACAGCCGTCCGTCGCGCCAGCGCGCCAACTCCGACCAGCGCGGACCGGGCTCGGTCTCCAGGCCGAACAGCAGGTCGATGCCGCCGCCGGCCGGATCCAGGTCGACCAGGGTGCAGCGCAGTCCGCGCCGGGTCCCGGCCAGCGCCAGCGCGGCGGCCAGCGTCGAGCCCCCGGCGCCGCCACGCCCGGACAGCACCGCGACCAGCGCCCC
>JABFXP010000614.1 GCA_013361685.1 Catenulispora sp. | reverse complement strand
GAGCGGCCGGCGCACCGGCGGGCCCGGGGCTCGGGCCACCAGCGCGGCGTCGACCTGGCGCCAGGCTGCCTCGGCGGCGTAGGCGATGGTGCCGGCGGCTTCGGCGACGCGCCGCAGGAGGAGGTCCGCGTCGCTGGAGTAGAGCTCGGGGCTCTGGGGATCCGGGGTCTGGGCTTGGGGACTCTGGGCTTCGGGGGTCCGGGGATCGGCCGTCCCCGGTCCGTAGACCGCCACCTGCTCGGCCGGCCCGGCCCCGGCCAGCAGCCCGGCCTCCCGCAGGACCGCCGCGACCGCGTCCTGCTCCTGCAACAGCAGCCGGTCCAGCGCGCGTCCGGAGACGCCGTGCAGCGCGTCCCGCACGTCCAGCAGGAATTCCCGGGCCCGCTCCGGCGCGCCGTGCGGCACGTCCACGAGCCAGGACGCCGAGATGAAGCGCAGCATCGTGGAGTCCCGCAGCCCGCCGCGCGCCTCCTTGAGATCGCCCTCCAGCCGGTAGGCCAGCTCGCCGTGCCGCTCCAGCCGGGCGGCGTACTCGCGCCGCAGGTCGCCCAGCCGCCGGGTGGGCTCGCGCCGCCAGTCGGCGAACACCAGCGCGCGGATCCCCGCGACCAGTTCGGCGTCGCCGGCCACCAGGCGCGCGTCCAGCAGGCCGGCGGCCACCGCCAGGTCGGCCTGGGCCAGCTCGCGCGCCTGGTCGACGGTCCGCACCGAGTGGTCCAGCTTCGCGCCGGAGTCCCAGACCGGATACCAGATCTTCTCGGCGATCTCCGCGACCGCCTCGGCGCCCAGCGCCGCGTCGTGCAGCAGCACCACGTCCAGGTCGGAGCCCGGGGACAGCTCCTGCCGCCCGTAGCCGCCGACCGCCGCCAGCGCTATGCCGGGGATGCCCGGCGGCAGCAGCGAGGCCAGGAACGCGTCGGCGGCATCCGAGCGCGCGCGCCGGAAGGCCGGCCCGATCCGAAGATCGGGCCGGCCTTCCGGCTCCTGGCTGACGGCGCCCACTACAGCGCCGAGCCTCCGTGCTCACCGGTGCGCACCCGCACCACGTCGTCCACGGGGGTCACCCACACCTTGCCGTCGCCGATCTTGCCGGTCGTGGCCGCCTTGACCACGACGTCCACCAGGTCCTCGACGTCGTCGTCCTCGCACAGGACCTCCACCCGCAGCTTGGGCACCAGGTCGACGGTGTACTCCGCGCCCCGGTAGACCTCGGTGTGGCCGCGCTGCCGGCCGTAGCCGCTGGCCTCGGAGACCGTGATGCCGTGGACGCCGAAGGCCTGAAGCCGCTCCTTGACCTCCTCCAACTTGAACGGCTTGATGATCGCGGTGATCAGCTTCATGCCTTTATCCCTTCCTGGGCGTCCTTGTCGGAGGTCTCAGCCTGGTCCTGGGACGAGGGTGCCGCGACGGCCTTGGCGGCCACCGTGGCCGGGACCCCGTCGCCGACCCCGGTGTCGGCGCCGGCCAGCGCCCCGCGCAGCGACGCGCCCAGCCGGCCCCAGTCGTACGCGGTCTCGGAGTGCTCGGTGCTGTCGATGCCCTCGACCTCGGCGTCGGCCGTGATCCGCATGCCGATCGTCTTGTTCAGGACCCAGCCCAGAACATAGGAGATCACGAAGGAGTAGGCCAGCACGATCCCGGCCCCGGCGGCCTGCCGCAGCAACTGGGTCGCCCCGCCGCCGTAGAACAGGCCGGCCTCGGCGCCGTTGCTGTAGCCGGACACCATCTCCTTGGTGGCGAAGAAGCCGATCAGCACGGTGCCCAGGACACCGCCGACCAGGTGCACGCCGACCACGTCGAGCGAGTCGTCGTACCCGAACCGGTGCTTGAGGTTGACCGCGTAGCAGCAGACGAAGCCGGGGATCAGGCCGACGAACATGGCGCCGAGCGGCGAGACCGAGGCACAGGCCGGGGTGATCGCGACCAGGCCGGCCACCGCGCCGGAGGCGGCGCCCAGCGAGGTGAAGGTGCCGTGCTGGATCTTCTCGGCGATCAGCCAGCCGACCATCGCGGTGCAGGTGGCGACCTGGGTGTTGATGAAGACCATCGAGGCCTGGCCGTTGGCGCCGAGCGCGGAGCCGGCGTTGAAGCCGAACCAGCCGAACCACAGCAGACCGACGCCGAGCATCACGAACGGCACGTTGTGCGGCCGCATCGGGTCGCGGCCGAAGCCCACCCGCTTGCCCAGCACCATGGCCATGGCCAGACCCGCGGCACCGGCGTTGATGTGCACCGCGGTCCCGCCGGCGAAGTCCATGACGTGCAGCTTGAAGAAGATGAACCCGTTGGGCGAGAACACCCAGTGCGCCACCGGGAAGTAGACCAGGGTCACCCAGCCGGCGACGTAGATCGCCCAGCCGACGAACTTGGTGCGGTCGGCGATCGCCCCGGAGATCAGCGCCGGGGTGATGATCGCGAACATCAGCTGGAAGCAGACCACGGCTATGGTCGGCACGCCGGTCGCGCCGTAGAGCGACCCGCCGCTGGCGCCGGTGCCGAAGCCCTGGCCGATGTCATGCAGCGCCCACTGCTTCAGGCCGCCCCAGACCGCGTTGCCGGTGCCGTCCCCCGAACCGACGTTGCCGAACGCCACCGACCAGCCGTAGAGCACCCATAGGATGGTCACCACGGCGATGGCGATGAAGTTCATCATGAGCATGTTCAAGACGCTCTTCGCACGGACCATGCCGCCGTAGAAGAACGCCAGCCCCGGTGTCATGAGCAGCACGAGCGCTGAACTCGCGAGCACCCAAGCGGTGTCACCATTGCTGAACGCGGATGGCATCGCTTCTCCTCACCTGAATTTTCGGACGATGGGGAGGAGCCTTACGGCGCACCGTTTCCGGGGGCGCCGCCGAGTGTTTCGCGATGGTGACAAAGGGGCGTGCTGTGTTACGTCCAGATGAACTTGTTCCGACAAGTGTGAAGGTCGGTTACAAAACGGACACGTGTCAACGCCCTGGCTCATGCCCGCCCGCATGCCCGGCCCGTGGCGGGGTCATGCGCGCCGTCATCCGCCCGGGGGTACGGCCCGGGCGGGGCTCACGCGGCGGCCGGCAGCACCGCCCAGGCCCGGTCGTGGGCCTCCCGCACGGCCCGCACGTCCGGATACCGCGCGTACAGGTTGCCCACGGTGGTCCGGAGCCGGTCCTCGACCCGTTTCGACCGCAGCCGCCGCACCAGCTCCACGCCGGTGTACACGAACCCGACCGCCGCCTCCGGCTCGCGCTGCTGCAGGCGGACCGTGGCCATGCCGATCACGTTGAGCGCGCGGCTGCGCATGTGGAAGTCGTCGCCGGAGAACAGGTCCACGGCGCGGTCGATGCTCTTCGCGGCCTGCTCGGTCAGCTGCGGATAGCGGTAGGCCAGGTCCCGGAAGGAGTGGCCGTTCTCGCCGTTGAGCTCGGCCTCGGTGAAGAACGCGGCCCAGTGCGGGTCGGCGCCCTCGCCGGTCTTCGGCTCGCCCGGGAACAGGTCCTCGGCGGCGGCGACCGCGCGGCGGCAGTTGTCGGCGTCGCCGAGGTTCGCGTAGGCCCTGGCCTCCAGGGCGGCCAGCATGGACTGCACCCGCGGCGTGGCGGTGCCGTGGCTGCCGTACTGGGCCAGGTGCACCAGCTCCAGGGCGTCCTGGGCCCGGTTGATGTGGATCATCTGGCGGGCCATGGTGGCCAGCACGTGGGCGCCCAGCGGCGTGTCGCCGGCCTCGCGGGCGGCGTGCAGCGCCAGCACGAAGTAGCGCTGCGCCGAAGGCTGCATGCCGATGTCGTAAGCCATCCATCCAGCAAGAAGCGCCAGTTCCGAAGCGGTCCGGAACAAGCGCTCCGCCAGGGCTTGCGGGTAGCTGTCCCGTAACAGCTCGGTCACCTCGTGCAGCTGCCCGACCACCGCCATCCGGCGCAGGCCGCCGCCGCACTGGGCGTCCCAGCCGCGGAACAGGCGGATGGTCTCCTCCAGCAGGTCCATCTCCTCGGCCGTGATCCGCCCCGGGGTCCGGCCGTTGGTGGGGTGCTGGTCCGGGACCGGGCTCAGCCAGCGCTTCATCGGCTCGATCAGGGACGGCCCGGCGGACAGCGACAGCGAGGTGCCCAGGAAGCCGCGGCGGTTGAGCATCAGGTCGCTGCGGGCGAAGTCGCCCAGCAGCTCGATCGAGCGGCGCCCGGCCCACGGCAGGTCGACGCCGGAGGTGGCCGGGGGTGCCGCCGGCTCGCGCAGGCCGAGCTCGGCGTGGGTGATGACGGTGCCGAAGCGTTCGGAGAACAACTCGACCAGGATGCGCGGCGCCGGGTCGCGGGGGTGCTCGCCGTCGAGCCACCGGCGCACCCGCGAGGTGTCGGTCGACACGTGCGCCGCCCCCAGTTGGCGGGCCCGTTTGTTGACCAGTCTCGCCAGTTCCCCCTTAGACCACCCGGAACGTTGGAACCAAGAATTGAGGAGTTCGTTGGGCGGCTTGCCGGTCATTCTTTGTTGCCCCCTGGAGATTCACGCCGGTCCGGCCGGAATGCGAAACCCTATGTTGCCGAACGTAACCGCCCCGCGACGATGCCCGCAGCCGAACGTCCTCGAACATCGGTATTCGCCAGAGTTCGCCACCTTGTCGGATGGAAAGAGGTTGGACGTCCGACGGGTCGCGGCGGCCCGTGCGGGCGATAACTCCCTCCGGCACGGGAAAGTTTGGACGTCAGAGGTCTAACGACCTTCGGAGGCGGGCAGCGTGACCCCGAGGCGTCCGTCGCCGTTGGAGGAAGCATGCGTGTACGCCTGGGGGGCACCCGCCGCACTCACACCCGGCCCGTGCCGGCGCTCCGCCTGCCCGCGGCCTACGACGTGCTGGACGTGCCGGCCGCCGCCGGGCACCGGGTGCTGCTGCAGCTGGAGCGGCTCGGGACGCCGCTGGGCCCGGTGCTGACGGTCCAGCCCGGCGGGCCCGGCCACCAGGACGGCGGGAGCCGGCTGCGGTTCTTCGTGGAGGCCGGGACGACGGCCTCGTTCCTGGCGGACCTGAAGGAACTGGGGTGGGACCCGTCCGACACGGACATCCGGACCATCGGCGTGGTGCTGACCTCCGACACGCCGCTGCCGGCCGCGAGCAGCCCGCGCTGGGCCCGGCCGCCGGAAACCGAGCAGGCCCACAACGGGCAGACGAACACGGGGCAGGCACCGACCGGACAGAGTCAGACCGGGCAGACGCAGCCCGGACGCCCGGTGGCGCTGCCACCGGCCCGGCTGCTGCTGGGCGCGCTGGCCTACGCGTGCCGGGACAAGGAAGGGCGGCCGGTCGGTGCTCGCTCGAGAACCGCACGACCGCCCTTGTAGTCC
>JABFXP010000662.1 GCA_013361685.1 Catenulispora sp. | reverse complement strand
GGCCGTGGCGGCGGTCGGCGGCCTGCGGCTGCCCGCGGGCCACACCGAGCCCGCCGCCGACGCCGCGCCGGCCACCCCGACCTCGAACGCCCTGGAGCAGAACCTGCTGCAGATGCGCGCCGCGTCGGCGAACATGGCGGACCGGGCCACGCGCTCGGAGCAGCGCAGCGAGCTGGCCCAGCAGCAGGCGCTGGAGAAGCAGCGGCTGGCCGAGATGGCCCCGAAGTACTTCCTGCCGGTGCAGGACTACATGCTGACCGCCGGCTTCGGCGACTCCGGGGCGCGGTGGGTGAGCCTGCACACCGGCCAGGACTTCGCCGTCCCGACCGGGACGAAGGTCGTGGCCGTCACGGACGGCACGGTGATAGAGGCCAACTACGCCGGGGCGTTCGGGAACCGGATCGTGATACAGCATCCGGACGGCTCGGAGACCTGGTACTGCCACCTGAGCGTGATCAAGGTCCGCAGCGGCAAGGTCGCGGCCGGCCAGATCATCGCCCTGTCCGGCGACACCGGCAACTCCACCGGCCCGCACCTGCACTTCGAGTACCACCCGCCGGGCCCCGCGGACCCGATGAACGGGGTCCCGGGCGCTTCCACGGCGGTGAACCCCGTGCCGTTCCTGCGGAGTCACGGACTGCTGCCGTAAGGCTGTAGGGGCCATACGGCGGTTCGTAGTAGGAACTCCAGGGCCGCCGGTGCTGACAAGCGCCGGCGGCCCTCTCCGCTGTCCGGGGCCCCGTGGTCGAGGCCCGCGGACCGGCGAGGCGGCTACAGCTTCTGCACCGGCGCCATCGTCAGCAGCAGCGTCCGCACGCCCGAGGACCCGAAGTCGATCGTCGCCTCGTCCCGCTCGCGCCCGCTGACCGCGACCACGGTGCCCATGCCGAACGAGTCGTGGATCACCCGGTCGCCCGGGTCGAGGGAGATCACCTTCACCGGGGACTTGCGCTGCTGGAAGCCGCGCGAGGTGCCGCGTCGGTCGCCGAACGGGGAACGCTCGGCCGACTTCGGCTCCGCCACCGTGCGCTCCCACTCGATGAGCGAGTCGGGGATCTCGCCCAGGAACTTCGACGGCGGGTTGTACTGGGGCGCGCCCCACGCCGACCGGTAGATGGAGCGGGAGACGTAAAGACGCTCGCGGGCGCGGGTGATGCCGACATACGCCAGGCGGCGTTCCTCCTCCATCTCCTTCTTGTCGCCCATGGAGCGCATGTGCGGGAAGACGCCGTCCTCCATACCGGTGAGGAAGACCACCGGGAACTCCAGGCCCTTGGCGCTGTGCAGCGTCATCAGGGTGACCATGCCCTCGTGGTCCTCGCCGTCGGGGATCTGGTCGGAGTCCGCGACGAGCGCCACCCGCTCGAGGAACTCGGGCAGGCGGCCCTCGGGCTGGGCCTGCTCGAACTCCAGCGCCACGGCGAGCAGTTCGCGCAGGTTCTCGATGCGGGTCTCGTCCTGCGGGTCGTCGGAGTCCTGGAGCTCCTGCAGCAGGCCGGTGCGCTCGAGTATGGCCTCCAGGACGTGGGCCGGGCCGTATTCGGCGGCCATCTCGCGCAGCTCGTCCATCATCTGCGCGAAGCCCTGGACCGCCTTGACGGAGCGGGTGGCCAGCCCCGGCGCCTCGTCGGCCCGGCGCAGGGCCTCCCCGAAGGTGATGCGGTCGCGGCTGGCGAGCCGGTCCAGGGCCTCTTCGGCCTTCTCGCCGATCCCGCGCTTGGGCGTGTTCAGGATCCGGCGGACCGAGACGACGTCGTCCTCGTTGGCCAGGGCCCGCAGGTAGGCGAGGGCGTCGCGCACTTCCTTGCGCTCGTAGAAGCGGACGCCGCCGACGACGCGGTAGGGCAGCCCGACGCGGACGAAGATTTCTTCGAAGACCCGGGACTGGGCGTTGGTCCGGTAGAAGACCGCCATGCCGCCGTAGGTGGTCTCCTTGGCGTCGGAGAGCCGGTCGATCTCCTCGGCGATGTACTGGGCCTCGGAGTGTTCGTCGTCGGCGACGTAGCCGGTGATCAGCTTGCCCTCGCCGGAATCGGTCCACAGGTTCTTGGCCCGGCGGCCCTTGTTGTTCTCGATGACGGCGTTCGCCGCGCTCAGGATGGTCTGCGTGGAGCGGTAGTTCTGCTCCAGCTTGATGACCTTGGCGTCGGGATAGTCGCGCTCGAACTCGATGATGTTGCGGATGGTGGCGCCGCGGAAGGCGTAGATGCTCTGGTCGGCGTCACCCACCACGCACAGCTCGGCCGGCGGCAGGTCCTCGGTGTCCAGGCCGGGCCGGACGAGGTCCCCGTCCACGGTGCGCTTCTCGTGCTGCCCGACCAGTTCCTTCACCAGCTGGTACTGCGCGGTGTTGGTGTCCTGGTACTCGTCGACCAGGATGTGCCGGAACCGGCGGCGGTAGTGTTCGGCGACCATCGGGAAGGCCTGGAGCAGGTGGACCGTGGTCATGATGATGTCGTCGAAGTCCAGCGCCTTGGCCGCGGTCAGGCGGTCCGAGTACAGCCGGTAGACCTGGGCCAGCATGCGTTCGGACTCGGTCTGGGCGCGGCTGGAGAAGGTGTCGTGGTCGACCAGCTCGTTCTTCAGCTTGGAGATCTGGCCCAGCAGCGAGCGCGGGGTGTGCTTCTTCGGGTCGATCTCCAGATCGCGCAGGACCATGGTCATCAGCCGCTGGGAGTCGGCGGTGTCGTAGATCGAGAAGTTGCTCGGCAGCCCGGCGGTCTTGGCCTGGGCGCGCAGGATGCGGACGCAGGCGGAGTGGAACGTGGAGACCCACATCAGCCGGGCCCGGGGCCCCACCAGTTCCTCCACCCGGTGCCGCATCTCGGCGGCGGCCTTGTTGGTGAAGGTGATGGCCAGGATCGAGCCGGGGTGCGCGTGCCGCTCCCCCACCAGGTAGGCGATGCGGTGGGCCAGGACCCGGGTCTTGCCGGAGCCGGCGCCGGCGATGATCAGCAGCGGGCCGCCGGCGTGCAGGACCGCCTCGCGCTGCGGCTCGTTGAGCCCGTCCAGCAGCGCCCGGGCGCCCGCCGACTCCTCCGGCGGGACCCAGGCCCCCTCCGGCTCCTGCCAGCCGTCCCAGCCCTCCTGCTCGGCGGAGTCCTCGTCGAGCCAGGCCGGCGGCTCCGGCAGCGCGCGGTCGGAGTGGCGCTCCGCACCGGCGCCACGCTGCTCCCTGATCTCGTCGAGGAGGGGGAACAGCGGAAGGGCACCTGGGGCGAAGAGGGAAGAACTCACTCCAGGATTTTCGCAGACGGGACTGACACCGCGGGCGCGGTCGGCGAAGAAGGGCCGCCGGAACACGTCGTGCGGCGGCGGCGTTGCCCCGGAAGGGGCTCGACGGCGGGTACCCTTACGATCCTTTGAACCCTGGAGCAGCCGTATGCCCGACGACACCGAGACCAGGCGCGTCCTGGTCGTCACCGCCCACCCCGACGACGTCGACTTCGGCGCCGCGGGCACCGTCGCGACCTGGACCGGGGCCGGGATCGAGGTGGTGTACGCGATCGTCACCAGCGGCGAGGCCGGCGAGGCCTTCCCGGAGACGCCGCGCTCGGAGGTCGGCGCGCTGCGCGAGGCCGAGCAGCTGGCCGCCGCCAAGTGCGTCGGGGTCACGGACGTCCGCTTCCTGCACTGGCCGGACGGGCGCCTGGTGCCCTCGCTGGAGCTGCGCCGCGACATCTCCCGGGTGATCCGCCAGGTGCGGCCGGACCGGATCCTGATCCCGTCGGCGGAACTGGACCTGACGCGCATCTACGCCTCGCACCCGGACCACCGCGCGGTCGGCGAGGCCGCCATCGCCGCGGTCTACCCCGACGCGCGCAACCCGTGGGCGCACCCCGAGCTGCTGGAGGTCGAGGGGCTGGAGCCGTGGGCGGTGCCCGAGACCTGGGTGATGTCGGCGAAGTCCGCCACCGAGGCCGTGGACATCACCGACGCGTTCGACCGCAAGGTCGCGGCGTTGCAGGCGCACGCCTCGCAAGTCGGCGGCCGTGAGGGCCTGGACAAGATGCTGCGGGACTGGGGCACGGGCCTGGCGCAGAAGATGGGGCTGGGCGAAAACCGGATCGCCGAGGCGTTCCAGGTGGTCGATACTCGCTGAATGCTTTTCAGCGAGGTGGAGCGCGGCACGCTGGATCCGGTCACCCCGTGGACGGACCCGGCATGGCGCGCCCAGACCGGGGCGTGGATCCGCCAGGAGCTGGCCGGACACGGGCTGACGCCGCGGGCGCAGGACTGGCGGGCCCGGATCCGGCGCTGGTCGGTCCTCTATAAAGTGCCGACGCTGTCCGGCCCGGTGTGGTTCAAGGCGAATCCCGCCGCCTCCCGTTTCGAGGCCGGGCTGAGCGGATTCCTGGGCCGCGAACACCCCGAGCACGTGCTGACCCCGCTGGCGGTGGACGCCGAACGCGGATGGTCGCTGCTGCCGGACGGCGGACCGGTGCTGCGCGAGGCGCTGGCGGCGCGCGGTTCGGCGACGGTCGAGGACTACCTCCCGGTGGTGCGCCAGTATGCGGAGTTCCAGCGCGCGGTGTCCGCCGAACGCGCCGTGGAACTCGGCGTCCCGTCCATCGGGGTGCGGACGCTCCCGGAGACGCTGGACCAGATCGACGCCGCCGGGCGGTCCCTGGCCGGGCAGGAGCGCGCGCTCCTCGACGCCCGCCTGCCGGACTTCGCGTCGTGGTGCCACGAACTGGCCGCCGGCGGGGTGCCGGACGCCCTGGACCATGCCGATCTGCACGACGGCCAGATCTTCGCACCGGGCCCCGACGGCCGGCACCGGTTCTTCGACTGGGGCGACGCGGCCGTCACGCATCCGTTCAGCAGCATGCTGGTGACGACGCGGGTGGTGCGGCGCAACGGCGCGGACGACCGGGACGTGGCACGGCTGCACGACGCCTACCTGGAGGCCTGGACCGGCGACCACGACCGGGCGGCCTTGCGGGAGCTGCTGGTCCTGGCCTGCCGCGTCGAGGCGGTGGCGCGGATCCTGATCTGGAACCGCCTGTTCCCCGGGAACGCCGACGGGAGCAGCGGTTGGGCCGCGGAGCTGGCAGCCGCCGCAGACTACTGAGCCGGCCGGGCCGGCCTCACAGGACCCGCGCCACCGCCGCGGCCACCTGCTCCGCCGCCGCGTCCGACAACGGCGCCCCGGTGGCGTCGACGACGTAGAACACGTCGACGGCCTCGGCGCCGAGCGTCGAGATGCGGGCCGAGCGGACCGAGACGCCGGTCGCGGCCAGGGCCGCGGCGGCGCGGTGCAGCAGGCCCGGCGCGTCGTGGGCGCGGACCTCCAGGACCGTGGCGGAGGCCGACGCCCGCGGC
>JABFXP010000298.1 GCA_013361685.1 Catenulispora sp. | reverse complement strand
CAGCCTGTCCCAGGACGGCACCAAGGTCGCCACCGCCGAGTACCAGGCCGGCGCGATCTACCTCAAGGTCTACAACACCGACGGCTCCGACAGCGGCGGATCGACCCTGGCCAAGATGCCGGCCGACAACACACTGGGCAGCATCATGCTGTCGCCGGACGGTCACCAACTCGCCTACACGAAGGCCATCCCGGGAGCGACTCCGGCCGATCCCTCCGTCGGCACCCAGATCTGGACCCTCGCCACCGCCGGCGCCGCCCTCCCGGTCAAGATCGACGAGAGCACCGACATGCTCTCCTTGACGGCCTGGCATTCCGGCCCGATCCCGCAGACGCCGAACGGCGTGGTCCAGCGCCTGGCCGGGGCGGATCGCATCGGCACCGCGGTGGCCGCCGCCGACGCCGCCTACAACCCGCACCATCCGGGCACCTCCCACGCGAAGGTCGCGGTGATCTCCCGTTCCGACTCCTTCGCCGACGCCCTGGCCGGCAACGCTCTGGCCGCGCAGAAGCACGGGCCGCTGTTGCTCACCGGCTCGGCCTCGCTGGACCCGATGGACGCCCACGAACTGTCCACCCTGCTGGACGCCGGTTCGGTGGTCTACGTGCTGGGTGGCCCGCAGGCCCTGTCGCCGCAGTTGGAGGCCCAGATCCGGGCGCTGGGGCTGACGCCGAAGCGGCTGGCCGGACCGGACCGGTTCGCCACCGCGACCGCGATCGCCGCCGAGGTCTCGCCGCATCCGCACACCGTGCTGGTCGCGACCGGGGCCAACTTCCCGGACGCGCTGGCGGCCGGGGCCGCCGCGGCCACCGACCCGGACGGCGGCGTGGTGCTGCTGACCAACGACAAGACGGTGCCGGCCGCGACCCGCGCGTACCTGGACGGCGTGAACCCGGCGAGCACGAAGGTCTACGGCGTCGGGCGGCAGGGTGTGGCGGCGCTCGGCACCACGGTGCTGGCCGGGCACTTCACGCCGCTGGCCGGTGACGACCGCTACGCCACCGACCTGGCCGTCGCGAACAACACCACGCTCTTCCCGGCCCCGGTCGCGGCGGGGGTCGCCACCGGGGAGAACTGGCCCGACGCGCTGTCCGGCGGCGCCTACATCGGCGCGCTGAAGAGTCCGCTGCTGCTCACCGAACACAGCCTGGACAACATGGGGGTGTCGGGGTCGGTCGTCCACGCCGACCAGTGGCTCACCGCTCACACGCTGACCCTGACGCAGGTGAGCGTGTTCGGCGGCCGGGCGATCTTCGGCGACAGCTTCGTCAAGGGCTTCGGGAACGCCGCCTTCGGGCCCGGCCGCTTCGAGGTGCGCTGAGCGTCGTCGAGGGCGAATGTTTCACGCGAAACATTCATAACAGAATGCTGATCGCCTGATCAGAGCGCCGCAGCCAGAAGGGGCCGCCAGACCGGTGCGTGTCTGGCGACCCCTTCTGTGTCCGTCTGTCCGATGGTCCGGCTAGCGGGTTGTCCGGCTGTCCGGCGTCCGGCCGGGCGTCAGCTCAGCTTCGCCAGCTTCTCGAACATCCCGTCCAGCCGCTCCACGAAGCGCTCCGGCCGGGTGGCCTCGTCCAACCGCGCCTCGTCGATCTCCAGACCCGCCGCGTCGGCCTCCTCGCGCAGGGTCTCGCGGAAGGGGCGGCCGGTCTCCCAGGTCTTCATGGAGGCGCGCTGGGTCAGCGGATAGGCCTGGGTGTCGCGCTCCAGGCCCATCTCGACCAGCTCCAGCAGGACCGTGGAGGAGTAGACCAGGCCGCCGGTGGAGTCCAGGTTGGCACGCATCCGGTCGCCGTCGACGACCAGGCCGCTCATCAGGCGGATGGTCAGGTTCAGCATGTAGTCCAGCGCGATCGAGGCGTCCGGCAGGGCGATGCGCTCGGTGGAGGAGTGCGAGATGTCGCGCTCGTGCCACAGCGGGATGCCCTCCAGCACCGGGACGATCTGGGCACGGACGATGCGGGCCATGCCGGCCAGGCGCTCGGAGATGATGGGGTTCTTCTTGTGCGGCATGGCCGAGGAGCCCTTCTGGCCCTTGCCGAACGGCTCCCACAGCTCGCGGACCTCGGTGCGCTGGCCGTGCCGGACCTCCAGGGCGATGGCCTCCAGCACGGTGGCCATGATGCCCAGGGCCGAGACCCACTCCGAGACGCCGTCGCGCAGGATCACCTGGGTGGAGACGTCGGCGGCCCGCAGGCCCAGCTTGTCGGCGACGAAGGTCTCGATCGCCGGGTCGATGTTGGAGTAGGTGCCGACCGCGCCGGAGATCGCCATCACGCCGACCGCCTCGCGGGCCCGGCGCAGCCGGTCGCGGGAGCGGGCCACGCCGAAGGCGAAGTCGGCGACCCGGTGGCCCCAGACGTCCGGCTCGCCGTGGATGCCGTGGGTGCGGCCGACGCGCAGCGTGCCGCGGTGCGCCAGGGCGTGGTCGCGCAGCACCGCGACCAGCCGGTCGGCCTTGTCCAGCAGCAGGTCGGTGGCCTCGGTGAGCTGCAGCGCCAGCGCGGTGTCCAGCAGGTCCGAGGAGGTCATGCCGAAGTGCACGAAGGCGGCGGCCTCCCGCGGCTCGGTGTTGTCGGCCCAGGCCGACAGGAACGCGATCACGTCGTGCTGGGTGACCGCCTCGATCTCGGCCACCGCCTCCGGGGTCGGCGGCGCCGCCGCGCGGACCGGCTCCACCGCGGAGGCCGGGATGGTGCCGGCCTCCGCGTGCGCCTCCACGACCAGCGTCTCCACCCGCGCCCACAGCTCGTACTTGTGGGCCTCGGACCAGACTCGGCCCATCTCGGGCAGGGTGTAACGCTCGATCATGGCGGCGGCCTTCCTTCGTGAAAGCGGGGGAGGTCTTGACGCCCGATTCTCCCAGGCGTTCGCTGCCGGGCCTAACCGGCGCAGGTCAGGGTGGGTGTGATCTACCTCCTATCACCGCTGCCCCTCACTTCCCGGTGGCCGGCGCCGAGGCGGAGGCCCAGTGCTCCGCCATCTTCCGGGCCACCCCCTGCACCCACGTCCGGCCCGCGGCCGAGGTCACGTCCAGCGGCTGAACGGAGGGCCGGCTGAAGACGGTCTCCAGGACGGTGTCCCCGAACCGGACGTACACCCGCACCCTCGACATCTGAGGCTGGTCCTCGACGAACGCGTCGTCCCCGATCCCGGCGGGCAGTTCGATCACCGTGTCCTTGGAGAACCCGAACGGAGCCGCTTGGTCACAGCCGCCGCTGGCATAGGTCCGCGCGGCGCGCATGGTCGCCGGCCCGGTGCCGGCCGGCAGCCGGTACTCGCCCTCCAGCGCCGTGGTCGGGCTTTCGGGCCCGGCGAAGCCGCCGGGCAGCATGCCTTGGTACTGCAGAGCCGAGCCGGGCGCCAGACCGAAGATGCTGTGGTCCGGGGTGCAGCCGTTGTCCATGACGAACTCCCCGGTCGTCAGCGGGCCCTGATTCGGGTCGTACACCCAGTACGGACCGATGTCGGCCGGGTCCAGGAACTTCCCGTCGGCGTTGCGCGGCGGCAGCGGCGCGAACACCGGACCGATCTGCGGATCCGACAGCGCCGCCTGGAAACCGGCCTCCGACCAGGGAGACGGCTTCACCACGGTCTTCGGGTCCGGCGCGACGGTCCAGTCCGAGGAGTCCGGCCGCGGGAAGTCCCAGCCGGACAGCGCCACCATGTTCCCGGTGTCGAAGATCCGCACGGCGACCGTCTCGGTCCCGGTCCCGTACGCGGCGCTGGTGGTGCCGATCCGGGAGCCGTCGGACAGCGTCGTGTACCGGCACGGCGACCAGTGCGGCAGCGCCGCGTCGCCGCTCAGCATCCCGAAATGGACGTCGAAGTCCACCGCGAGCCCGCACGGCTCGGGCAGGACGGTGCCGTGGCTGAGCACCGGCCCCCGCAGGAGGTCGGCGTTCTTGAAGAAGGAGTAGCTGAGCCGCCCCTCCGGCTCGGTGACCGGCGCCGGGCCGGGATACGACCCGTCCGCGGTCCAGGTCGAGCTCATCGCCAGGCTCATCGTGTCCTTCAGCCCGGAGTCGCGGTCGCCGACGATCCGCGGCTGCTCGCGGGCCGGGCCCGCGGGCGAGCCCAGCAGATGCGCCCCGGCGGGATCCAGATGTCCGATCAGGGCGGCGAGGTCGACGGCGGCGGAGCGCGGCACGTGCTGGGAGAAGTCCTTCTGCCCGAGGGCGCCGGATCCGCCGTCGACCTGCGCGTACCGGAAGACGTCCTGCAGTTTCCGGCCGCCCCAGCCGCCGCCGGGACCCGGCGCCGAGCCGAAGTCGGTGGTCCCGGCGCCCAGGGTCACGGCCACCGCGGTGGTCACCGCGACCAGCCCCAGCAGCCCGCCGCCGGTGCCGGCGGTCCGCAGCCGCCGTCTGCGGTCCCCGGCCCGGCTGATGGCCGCCGCGTCCGCGCCCCAGAACGGCTCCGCTTCGCCGCGCGCCCCGTCGAACAGGTCGCGAGCCCAGTCCATCTCCTCGGTGTGTTCGGTGTTCCTCATGTCCCCGGCGCCCTCACCCATCAGGGTCACGCCTTCCCTTCCGTCGTCGTGTACCGAGCGGGATCGGCGGCGTGCGCGGGGCTCGCGAATACCGCGCGCAGCGCCGTCAACCCCCGGGCCGTCTGGCTCTTCACGGTGCCGGTCGTGCACCCGAGCAGCCGGGCGGTCTCCTCCACGCTCTGGTCCTCCCAGAACCGCAGGACCAGCACCGCCCGCTGCCCCGGCGGCAGCGTGCGCAGGGCCTTGACGAGGGCGTCGCGGTTGGACAGGGCGTCCGCGTCCGGGACGGCGCCCGGCTCGACCGGGTCCGGCAGGTCGTCGGCGGCGGCCAACTGCTCCCGCCGCCACCGCGCGCGCCGCTTCTCGTCTATGCAGGCCCGCAGCAGGGTCCGGCGCAGGTAGGCGTCCAGATCCTCGCGGCGCCGGACCCGGCCCCAGGCCGCGTGCAACTTGATGAAGGCGACCTGGACCAGGTCCTCGGCCTGGTGCCAGTCGCCGCACATCAGGTGGGCCGTGCGGCGGAGCGCGGGTGCGCGCGCGGCGACCAGCTCGGCGAACTCCCGATCATCGGGTCGGCGCTCGCCCAAGAGCCGCCGTTCTTCCAAGAGCCGCATCGACCGCCCCCTCGTTTCTTGCCTTGCTTTCACCCGGTACACGAGGGTGGGTGCGCAGAAGGTTGTCACGCCATCGGCTACCGTGCTGACATGGGACGCTCGCGGGCGGATTTCGCGCTGTGGACGGCCTGCTTGTCGGCCGTCTGGCTGACCGTGGCCGGGGTGATCGCGGTGGCGATGGTGGGATGGACGCCGGCGGCGGATGCCGGTGCTCCGCCGG
>JABFXP010000133.1 GCA_013361685.1 Catenulispora sp. | reverse complement strand
ATGCATCTGGTCCTCATCGATCTCCGGCCAGTTGAACCCCAGGAAATCAACGACCTCCACAAGCCAGTGCGGCAAGTTGATCGCCATAAGCAACTCCCCCATTCGGCGCACGCCAAGTTAGCACGGTGATATGCCTGTGTTCTACCCGAAAGTCTCCGCGTGCGCCTCGGCCGTCACCTATAAATCAGAGTCCTTATTCTGTGCGGCGGGCCGGTCGGTGGTCCGCCCCGCCCGGTCGCCCTGGAACGCCTGATGCAATCCGACGACACCAGCATCCTCCTCAGGCCGGGGGAGCGGTCCCCGCCGGCCGCCCCGGACGCCTAAACTGTTCGCCGACCAGCACACCGAGCGGACCCGACGGAAGGCCATCCAGACCGTGTCATCGAGCACTGCCGAAGCCGACTGGGTATCTCGTCTCGCCGACGAGGTCATCGCCGAGGCCGGGCAGCGTGGCACGGGCAAACCCGTCGTCGTCGCCTCCGGACTGAGCCCGTCGGGACCGATCCACCTGGGCAACATGCGGGAAGTCATGATGCCGCACTTCGTCGCGGACGAGATCCGGCGGCGGGGCGTCGCGTGCGAGCACATCATCTCCTGGGACGATTTCGACCGGTTCCGCAAGGTGCCGTTCGGCGTCGAGGGCGTCGACCCGGACACCTGGGCACAGTACATCGGCATGCCGCTGTCCTCGGTGCCGGCGCCGGCCGGGAGCCCGTATCCGAACTGGGCCGAGCATTTCAAGGCGCCGATGGCCGCGGCGCTGGACCGGCTCGGCGTGCCGTATCGCGGCATCAGCCAGACCGAGATGTACACCTCCGGCGCGTACCGGGAGCAGATCCTGCTGGCGATGGCCGAACGGCAGCGGATCGACGCGGTGCTGGCGCGCTATCGGACGAAGGCGAAGACGAGCCCGGACCCCGAGGCGGCCGTAGCTGACAGAACCCTGAGGAAGCCCGGCAAGGCGCTGAGCGCCGAGGAGCAGGCGGCGGCGGACGTGGCGGCCGAAGGCTCGGGCGCGGCGGCCGAGGACGACGGCGCCGGCGGGGCCGGCTACTTCCCCTACCGGCCGTACTGTTCGGTCTGCGGCAAGGACTTCACCACGGTCACCGCCTACGACGACGCGACCACGGCGCTGACCTACGACTGCGCCTGCGGCCACACCGAGACCGTCCGGCTGTCCGGTCCTGACGGCCACACCCGGGGCAAGCTGGTCTGGAAGGTCGACTGGCCGATGCGCTGGGCCTACGAGGGCGTGGTCTTCGAGCCGTCGGGCGTCGACCACCAGTCCCCGGGCTCCTCGTTCGTCGTCGGCGAGCCGCTGGTCGCCGAGATCTTCGGCGGCAAGCGCCCGATCGGCCCGATGTACGCCTTCGTCGGCATCCTCGGCATGGCGAAGATGTCCAGCTCCAAGGGCGGGGTCCCGACGGCGGCCGACGCGCTGCGCCTCATGGAGGAGCCGCTGCTGCGCTGGCTTTACGCGCGCCGCAAGCCGAACCAGTCGTTCGTCATCGCCCTGGACCAGGAGATCCAGCGCCTGTACGACGAGTGGGACGCCCTGGAGCGCAGGGTCGCCGAAGGCACGGCGGGCGACGCCGACACCGCGGCCCACTCCCGCGCCGTCCGCACCGCCGAGCGCGAACTGCCCCGCACCCCCCGGCCCCTGCCCTACCGCACGCTGGCTTCGGTCGCGGACATCACGACCGGCGACGAGGCGCAGATGCTGCGGATCCTCTCGGAGCTGGACCCGGCCGACCCGCTGTCGTCGCTGGACCCGGTGCGCCCGCGCCTCGACCGCGCCGCCACGTGGGTCCAGACGCAGGTCCCGGCCGACCAGCGCACCCGCCTGCTGGCCGAGCCGGACACCGAACGGCTGTCAGGCCTCGACGAAACTCAGCGGAAGTCGCTGGACATCCTGCTGGACGGGCTCGGCGAGCACTGGTCGCTGGACGGACTGACCACGCTGGTCTACGCGGTGCCGAAGCTCCAGGCCGGATGGGACCTCGACGCGAAGCCGACCCCGGAGCTGAAGGCCGCGCAACGGGAATTCTTCGTTCTGGTCTACGAACTGCTGCTCGGCACCGACACCGGCCCCCGGCTGCCGACGCTGTTGCTCGCGGCCGGCCCGGAACGGGTCCGGACGCTGCTCGGAGGCTGAGCGGCGGCGATCGCCGACTCCCGAGGCGACGTCACCCGTGTGGCCGAGCTGGGCGTTCCCCGGATTCCGCCGCCGGGCGGGGTGGCGCGGCCGGACCTAGCATCGAGCCATACCCCGCCGAGCGCGGTGCCCCGCGTCTCAAGGCGGCGGTGCCGGCCCGGCTCGTTCCCGAAGGGCGGTCAGCACGATGGTCACGACCTCCGACACGCCGGTCCTCGACACCCTCGCCGCGATGACGGTGGACTCCCTCGAACGCTGCGACATGGACCCGCACACCCTGATCCTCGCGCGGCTGGCCGCGCTGGCGGCGATGGACGCCCCGCCGGTCTCCTACCTGGCGAACCTCGGCGCGGTCGAGGCCGCCGACGTCACGGCCGAGCAGGTGCAGGACCTGCTGGTGGCGATCGCGCCGATCGTGGGGACGGCCCGGGTCATGTCGGCCGCGGGACACATCACGAAGGCGCTGGGCTTCGCCATCGCGGTCGCCGAGCAGGAGGGCGCGGGCGGCGGGTCGAAGGCGTAGCCCGGACACCTCCCAGATCCCCGCCATTGCCCGGAGCAAGGGCGCTCTGGGCAATGGCGGCCGGAGCCCGACGCCCGGAACCCGGCGTCCCAGCCGGGCTCCGGCCCCCGGCCTAAGGAACCCGACGTGGCGCAGAACGAGAGCGAGGCGGCCCGCCGCCCCAGCCCGAGACTCGCGCGCCGCCGCGCCTCCGGCATCTACGGGGCCATCGTCACCGCGGCGATCTTCGCCGCGACGGCCGGCCTGTCCACGGCGGCCCTGGTGGTCGCGGTCGTCGTGACCCTGGTCGTGTACTGGCTGGCCGAGGAGTACGCCGAACTGCTGAGCGAGCAGATCGAGGAGGGGCGGCTCCCGTCCCTGAAGCGGATCGGCCGCGCGCTGTCCGACACCTGGCCCATGGTCACCGCGTCCTTCCTGCCGCTGGCCGCGGCGGTGGTGGCGCGGCTGGCCGGGGCGTCGGCGCTGGTCGCCTCGAACGTGGGCCTGTCGGCCGTCGTCGTCCTGCTCGGCGTCCACAGCTGGTCCGCGGCCCGGGCGGTGCGGCTGACCGGCTGGCGGCTGGCGGGCGCGACCGCCACGGCCGTGGGCCTGGGGCTGACCATGATCGCCCTGAAGAACCTGGTCCTGCTGCACCTGCATTAGCCGCTGGAAGGTCGTCGTAGGCGGGGCCGACACTCGAATGGACTACGTCGCGACGGCCCGGCCTACGGCTCCCTGCTCCTCCCAGCTCATGCTGCACAGCTCACAGCGAGGCGGCGCTGATGTCGCCCTGACCGGTGGTCGCCTTGATGGTCAGACCAGCACTGGCGCCCTCGCTGTTCTTCAGCGCGTTGTGGATCCGGCCGTACGAGGTGCTGGCGTCCAACGTGCCGGAGACACCGTGCGCGGCGCTCACCGACAGGTTCCCGGAGCCGGTGCTCAGCTCGACCGAGCCGCCGAGCGCCTCGGCGATCGTGATGGCGCCCATGCCGTTCTTGATCCGCGCCGGGCCGGTCAGGCGCCCGATCGAGACCTCGCCGGTGTGCACCTTCAGATCGGCGCCGACCACCTCGTCGAGCTCGACCTTGCGGTATCCGCCCTCGAACACGACCTCGCCGAGCCGGCCGGTGCTGTGCAGCTCGGCGGCGCCCGCCGTGCCCTCGACCCGCGACCCGGCCGGCACCTCGACCCGTACCTCGAGCGACCCCGAGCTGCCGAACACGCGGTTCGGGTCGGCCGTCGCGATCCTCAGGACTCCGTCGCGGAACTCGACTTCGGTCTGTTCAGCCGCTTTCACGTCGCGCTTCTTCGAAGCCTCGGCGGGCAGCACCTCGACGGCGACGTCAGCGCGGTCGCCCGCGATCAGCTGGACGCGGCCCGCCGGGATGCTCAGGACGACGGAGATCGGGCCGGCGGTGTCGAACTTCTGCATGATGTGCTCCTCTGTGGGGCGGCGGGCGCCTTGCGGCCCGCCCTGATGCCCCTACTTTCGGAGACCGTCCTGACGCGGCGCTGACGCCGCCCTGACTTCACCGCTGACACCGCTCAGCATCTCGAGTACCTCCGTGGCGTAGTCCGCGTTCGCCTCGGGTGCCGACTCCGGGGCCCCGCGGCGCAGCGCCGCCGTCCCCAGGTAGACGGCGTACGCTGCCTGGGCTCGCATCCGGGCCCGCCGCTGATCGAAGCCGAGGTCTGTGAAAGCGCGCTCCAGCAGCCCCACCCGGCGGGCCGTCACCCGGGCGATAGCGGCGCCGACCTCCGGGTCGGCCGCGTCGGCCAGCAGCGTCAGCGCCACTGTCGAGCCGTGTTCGTCGGCGAGGGCGCCGGGCAGGGTGTAGCGGAGACGTTCCATGGGGTCCGCGACCGTCTCCAGATACCCGGCCAGCATCTCGGTGTGCTCGACCTCCCAGCGGCGCAACGCCGCGGCGATCAGCGCCTCGCGGTTGGCGAAGTGCCAGTAGAAGCTGCCCTTCGTCGTCCCGAGGCCCGCGGCCAGGGCCTCCACGGACACCGCCGCGACCCCGCCGGCGGCGACCGCGGCCAGAGCAGCACGTTCCCAGTCCTCTGCCGTGGTCTTGGGCGGTCGGCCGCGCCGCGGCTTGTCAGTCATGCTGGACAGTATTCCATGCGCATGCGTACATTAATCGCGCCAGCATTTCCATACGCATGCGCACGGAAAGGATGCGGCCATGTCCGCCACCTCCACGAGCACCACGGGCACCACTGCCACCGCACCAGGCACCCTCCCGACCCGACAGTCCGCACGTACCGCCCCACCCGCGCTCTCGACGCCCACCCGGCTGTGGATGTGGGGCTGGATCCTGTCTTTCCTGATCCACGACGGCGAAGAAGCCCTCTACATCGTTCGCAACGGCGGCCTCAAAGAGTTCGGGGTCTTCCAAACCACCGCACAATGCCTGGCCGGCATCCTCTTCGAGCTCATGCTCGGCACCCTGGCGGTCCTCGCCGCCACCCGGCCCACCCGAGCCCCATGGGCCATGCCCCTCTTCGGCCTCCTGATGTGGGGCTGGACCCTTCACGGCGTCATGCACCTCGGCCAAGCGATATCAGGACACGGCTACACCTTCGGTTCCGTGACAGCCGGTCCCGTCGTCGTCGCTTACGGAGCCCTCATGCTCATCCGCCTCTACCGCGATCGGCTCATGAGCCTGCGCCAACTGCCCTTGGCAGTCCTGGGCGGCGCAGTTCTCGGCGCCCTTTTCGTCTACAGCGCCCACCAATACGGCTCAATCCTCGGTTAGCTCTTGTCGCGCGCCTGCAATGTGGTGACGACGCGGGTGAGCCATTCGCCGAGCAGTGTCCGCTCCGCATCGCTGAGCGTCGGCAACTCCGGCAACGTCGCCTGGAACGTGACGGCGACGGCGACGGGGTCGGAGGCCGGCGGCGCGGGTGCGGAGGTGAGGATGCCGCCGAGCACGGCCTGAAACAGTGCGTCGGCCAGCTGCGGGTCGCGCTGCTCGTCCTGTGCGCTCAGCAGAGCGAGCACCGCGCCGGTGCCCGCGGCCTGGATCATCCCGACCGCGCGTGCCTCCGACACCTTCAACCGCCCCGCCGCCGCCACGCGCGCGACCCGCGCCTTGAGCACATCGGTGCCCGCGGCGAGCGCGGGGGAGTCGTGCAGCCGGCCAGGCTCGATGAACAGCAGGAACACCTCAGGATTGGCGAGGCCGAACTCGATGTGGTTGTGCCAGGCCGCCCGCAGATCGTCGACCGGATCGCTGTTCTCCCCGGCCGCTTGCACGGCTTTGCCCGCGACGTAGACGGTCATCACGTGCTCTGCGACCGCTTGCAGGAGGCCGTCCTTGTCGCCGAACAGCCGGAAGATCGTCGGCGGCTGCACGCCCGCGGCCTGCGCGACGGCGCGGGTGGTCACAGCGGCGGCCCCGCCTTCATGAAGCAAGCGGGCGGCAGTGGCGACGATCCCGGACCGCACGTCAGCGGGGGTCTCGGCGGCGGGCGACGGAGGCATGAACCGATGGTATCAATCTGACGGTATCGATGGTTCGAATCGATGGTAACGTGAAACGCGAACCATTGATTCGCCAGATTCGCCAGGAGGAAGAATGATCATCGTCACCGGAGCCACCGGCCGCCTCGGATCCCGCGTCGTCGCGGACCTGCTCGACCGGCTTCCCGCCGAGCAGGTGGGTGTGAGCGTGCGCGATCCCGCCGCCGCCGCGGCACTTGCCGCCCGGGGAGTCCGCGTCCGCGCGGGTGATTTCACCGATCCCACGAGCCTGGACCACGCGTTCGAGGACGCCGAGCAGGTGCTCGTCATCTCCGCTTCGATCCGCGGCCCGCAAGCTGCTGAAGCGAGTAAGGCGGCGATAGATGCCGCCATCCGTGTCGGTGCCAATCGGGTGCTGTACACCAGCCACCAGGCGGCCTCGCCCGCCTCGCAGTTCGACCCCACCCGGCAGCACGCGGAGACCGAGGCGTACTTGGCCGAGCAGAAGATCGCCTCTACGGCGCTACGCCACGGCTTCTACGCGAGCACCTTCGAGTACTACCTTCCGGCCGCACTTCAGACCGGAGAACTCCGG
This sequence comes from Catenulispora sp., assembly GCA_013361685.1. GTDB lineage: Bacteria > Actinomycetota > Actinomycetes > Streptomycetales > Catenulisporaceae > Catenulispora. The sequence continues at coordinate 11,671 of JABFXP010000133.1, read as the reverse complement.
CTCCCCGCCGACGGCCCGTTCTCCTGGACCGCGCATGCCGACCTCGCCGAAGCCGACGCCATCGCTCTGGCCGAGCCCGCTGCGCTGGACGGGACGACCGTGACCCTGACTGCCCCGGACCTCCTCGACTTCGCGGACGCGGCCCGCATGGTCAGCGACCTGACTGGGCGCACGATCAAGCACATCGTCGTAGACGACGAAGAATGGAAGGCGACGGTGACGGCGTTCGGCATGGCCCCGGACCTCGCCGACTTCACCCTCGGCATGTTCCGTGCCGCCCGCGCCGGCGAGTTCGCCGTTACCGACCCGGCCCTCGAAACCCTCCTCGGCCGGCCGGCGACTCCGGTCCGCGCCGTGCTGGAGGACATGCTGCGCCGGCAGCCGGCTCGCTCCTAAGCGGTCGTGGCGGCGAGTTCGGGGATGACGAGCAGCCCGGCCAGTTCGGCCAGCTTCTCGCGCACGGCCGAGTAGTAGATCCAGGTGCCGCGCCGTTCGCCGGTGATCAGGCCGGCCTCGCGGAGGACCTTGAGGTGGTGGCTGATGGTGGGGCCGGAGATGTCGAAGCCGCACTCCAGGTCGCACACGCAGCTCTCGCCCTCGGGGGCGCTGGCGATCTGCGAGAGCAGCTGAAGGCGGATCGGGTCGCCGAGCGCCTTGAAGGCCGGGGCCAGCGCGACGGCGTCGGCGGTGGAGATGGACTGCGCGCTGAGCGGCTCGCAGCACGAGGAGGAGGTGGCGTCGGCCTCGGCCGGCAGCAGCGGCAGGTCTTTCTGCTTCGACATGTTTCTATCTTGACAGTCTTCAAAGCAACCGGCAAGCTGAGGGTGCTTCGAAAAACTTCGAGACAAGGAGCCCGTCATGTTCCGCCGCGTCACCACCTCCATCAAGACCCGCCGCGACCTCGGTGTGAAGTTCTGCGACGGCTACGGCATCAGCACCCAGACCGAGCGCTCGAACGCCCGCCTGGACGCGGCCCGCACCTCGGCCGCGCAACAGCTCCCGCGCATCTGATCCGGTCCGATCCCCGTATCTGTACTGCCGAATGAGTGAGGAGCACAGACATGAGTGAAGGGATCACGGGCGCCGTCGTCGGCGGGTTCCAGGGTGACTTGGCCGCCGCCTTCAACCCGGCGCCGGGGACCGGCTGTTGCGGCAGCCCGGCCGCCAACACCGGCGTCGGCGTCGTCGGTGCCGGAGCCAGCGCTCCGGCCGCGAGCGCCGGGCCGTGTTGCGGCACCTCGGAGGAAGCCAAGGCGGAGAACGCCTGCTGCGGCACCGAAGCCAAGGCCGAGGCCGTCGCCTCGGGAACGAGCTGCTGCGGATGAACGCGCACTCCGCTCCCGCTTCGGATTCTGTTCCGGACTCCGCCTCTGCCCCGGACTCCGCCTCAGATGCAGGCGAGCCTTCGGCGCAGCGCATGAAAGCCACCGTCGCCGCGCTGGCCGCCCGCGAGCTGGCCGGACGCCGCGTCGCCACCCCCGGCGGTCTCGCGGCCCGCGCGATCGTCACCGCCGCACTGACCGAACTCGACACGGTCAGCGAGACGGACCCCTTCAAGACCCCCGCCGGCGAAGCCGCCAACGTCTACGCCGCCATCGCCGACGCGACCCCCGGCGGACGGCAGATCTGGCTGACCGCGCACTATGACGGCGTCGGCGACCGTGACGCCGTGCACCGTCCCGGCGCATCGGACAACGCCTCCGGCGTCGCGGTCGTCCTGGAGGCCGCACGCCTGCTGAAGCACCGGCTGCCGGGAGACGTCGGCCTGTCGGTCGCGCTGCTGGACGCGGAGGAGATCGGCGCGCTCGGATCCGCTCACCACGCCGCCCGGCTCGCCGCCGAAGGCCGAACACCGTTGATCATCAACGTCGACGGCGCGGGAGAGCTGAACGAGGCGGTGTCGGTCGAAGCCGGCGGCGACGCGATGCCGATCCTGGCCGCACTCGACTCGGCTGGGAAGACCGTCGGGGTTCCGCTGCGTGCGGGACAGATCGCCTCCGACAACCGGCAGTACGTCGCCGCGGGACTGGCCGCGGTCGGAGTCGGGGCCGGAATGCCGGGCTATCACACGGAAGGCGATACCGCTGAGCGCGTGCGGCCCGATACGTTGACCGCGATGGCCTCCTTGGTCGTCGCCACAGTCGAGCACCTCGCGACACAGCACACGAACTCCAGCACCCAGACCTTCGGAGCAGGAACCATGAGCGAGCCCCTGAACGAGTTGCCGGTGATGGTGATCGGCGCCGGACCGGTGGGTCTGGCCGCCGCCGCACACCTGGCGGCTCGGAACGTCGACTTCCTGGTCCTGGAATCGGGGGACGCGGTGGGCGCCGCGATCCGCCAGTGGGGCCATGTGCGGTTGTTCAGCCCGTGGCGCTACAACATCGACAGCGCCGCCCGCGCGTTGCTCGAGCAGTCGGGCTGGTCGGCCCCGGACGCCGACGTCAATCCGACCGGTGCCGAGCTGGTCGAGCGCTACCTCGCGCCGCTGGCCGCCACGGAGCAGATCAGGGCCCGGATCCGCCTCGGCCACAAGGTGACCGCGATCAGCAGGGTCGGCGTGGACCGGGTCCGCTCCCGCAGCCGCGAGTTCGCGCCGTTCCTGATCCGCGTCGAGGTCGACGGCCAGCTGACCGATCTCCACGCCCGCGCGGTCATCGACGCCACCGGCACGTGGAACACCCCGAACGTCCTCGGCGCCTCCGGCCTGCCCGCGTATGGCGAGGCCGAGGCCACTGCCTTCATCGACCACGCGCTGCCGGACGTACTGGGCGCCGCGCGCGCGACGTATGCGGGGAAGCACACGCTGGTCGTCGGCGCCGGCTACTCGGCGGTGAACACCATGCTGTCGCTGGCCGAGCTCGCCGAGCAGGAGCCGGATACCCGCGTCACCTGGGCCATCCGCACCGGCTCGGCGGCTCGCAGCTACGGCGGCGGCGATGCCGACGCGCTTCCGGCGCGGGGCGCGTTGGGGACCCGGCTGAAGGATCTGGTCGCCGCCGGCCGGATCGAGCTGGTCAACCAGTTCTCGACCCGGCAGATCAGAACCCTGAGCGACGGCACCGTCGAGGTCGAGAGCGTGGACGCGCGCGACGTCAAGAAGATCGTCACCGCGGACCGGATCGTGGCGGCGACCGGGTTCCGCCCCGACCACTCGATCGCCTCCGAACTGCGTCTGGACCTGGACCCGGTCCTGGGCGCGACCCGTGAACTGGCGCCGCTGATCGACCCGAACGAGCACTCCTGCGGCACGGTCCCGCCACACGGTGTGGACCAACTGTCCCACCCTGAACCCGGCTACTTCGCCATCGGCGCCAAGTCCTACGGCCGTGCGCCGACGTTCCTGATGGCCACCGGCTACGAGCAGGCCCGCTCCGTGGTCGCCGCGTTGGCCGGGGACTGGGAGGCGGCCAGGGCTGTGCAGCTTGATCTGCCGGAGACGGGTGTGTGCAGCACGAGTCTGCCCGGCGAGGAGGCCGACTCGGGTGGGTGCGGGAGTTCCTGCGGCAGTGCTGAGCCTGAGGCCGTGGCTGTGACTGCTGAGCAGGACTCGGGGTGTTGCGGCACGCCGGTTGCGGAACCGGTGCCGGTCAAGGTCGGTCTGGCAACCGGGCTCTCTGGTGGGCTGCTGTCGGAGCCGTTGGCGATCGTCAGCGCCGACGGCGGATCAGGGTGCTGCGGCTGAAACGCGCGAACGTCCCGGCCGGCCCTACAGGGGCGGGCCGGGACGTTCGGCTGCGAGTCCCGGCCTACCGGTGGCGCCTGGTCGGCTTACTCGCCGTTACGCAGACTGTGGGCTACGGCGTGCTGTTCTATTCCTTCTCCGTCTTCCTTGCCCCCACTGCGGCCTCGCTGCACACCAGCACCACCGTCGTGACCGGCGCCCTGACCGCCTCCCTGCTGGCCGCTGCTGCGACCGCGGTCCCCGTCGGCCGTTGGCTGGACCGGCACGGCGGCCGGAGCATGATGACCGCCGGTTCGTGCGCCGCGACTGTGTTGGTGCTGCTGTGGTCCCGCGTCGGTACTGTCGCAGAGCTCTACGTTGTGTGGATTGCGCTCGGGGTGGTGTCGGCCGGGGTGCTGTACGAGGCGGCGTTCCCGGTCGTCGTGTCCTGGTTCGACGCCGCCAACCGGGCCCGTGCGCTGCTCGCGGTCACGGTCGTCGCCGGGTTCGCGTCCAGCATCTTCCTTCCGCTGGCCGGCGTGTTGAACGACTCTGTCGGCTGGCGTGACGCGATCGCGATCCTGGCCGTCGTCCACGGGGCCGCGACCGTCCCGCTGCACATCCTGATCCGTCGCCCGCCGACGCGCTCGGCACCTGCTCCGACCGCTCCGACCGCTCCGGCCGCGCCGACCGCTCCAACTGCTCCGGCTACGCCGACCGCCGACCGCGCCGAGACGATCCGCCGGGCCCTGCGCGACGGCGTGTTCTGGCTGCTCGCCGGATCCTTCGTCGCGCAGTCCTGTGCCGTCTCGGCGGTCTCGGTGCTGCTGGTCACGATGCTGCGCGAGCTCGGGCACAGCCCCGGATTCGCCGCCACCATCTCCGGCCTGCTCGGCGTGCTGTCCGTCACCGGGCGCCTGGCCACCACCGCCGCCGGGCGCCGCTGGTCGGTCGGCGGCGTCACCGGCGCGACCTTCGTCGTGCAGGCCGCCGGCGCCGCGCTGCTGCCGGTCGCCGGGCACAGCACCCTCGGCGCGATCGCCTGCGTCCTGGCCTTCGGCCTCGGCTTCGGCGTCTCCACCATCGCCCGGCCGGCCATGCTCGCCGACCGCTACGGCACCACGGCCTACGCCACCCTCGCCGCGGCCTGGAACGTCCCGCTCATCCTGGTCAAGGCGCTCGCCCCGCTGGCCACCGTCGCGCTGTGGCACACCGCCGGCCTCACAACGGCCCTGGACACCGCCGCCGTGTGCTGCCTGCTCGGCGCGATCGGCCTGGTCTTCAGCGAGCAGATCCGGCCCGCGGCCAGACCGGCCGAGCAGCTCGGCTAGCCGAAACAGCTGCCACCACGTGCGCCCTTGCCTGCATACATCGACATCGGTCAACATAGACGCATGTCGAAGAAGCTGCTGCCGCTGGCCGACGGCGAGGACTGCGCGACCTCGCTGGTGGCCGAGCCGCTGAGCGAGGCCGAGGCCGCCGGGCTCGCCGGCGTGTTCAAGGCCTTGGCCGATCCGGTGCGGTTGCGGCTGTTCTCCCTGGTCGCCTCGCACGCCGGCGGGGAGGCCTGCGTGTGCGACCTGGCGTCGTCTTTCGACGTCACCCAGCCCACGATCAGCCACCACTTGAAGGTGCTCCGCGAAGCCGGGCTGCTGGACTCCGAACGGCGCGGGACCTGGATCTACTACCGGGCCCGTCCTGAGGCCATGGCCCAGCTGTCACTCCTGCTCGCCCCCCAAGGCGCGGCGGCGTGAACCCGCAACTCGCCCGCCGTGCCTTCGCCGAGTTCCTCGGCACCGGACTGTTGGTCGCGATCGTCGTCGGCTCGGGCATCATGGCCGCCCGGCTCTCTCCGAACGATGTCGGGCTGGAGCTGCTGGAGAATTCCACAGCCACCGCGTTCGGGCTCACCGCGCTGATCCTGATCTTCGGGCCGGTCTCCGGCGCGCACTTCAATCCCGTCGTGACCCTCGCGGACTTCGTTCTGGGCCGCCGCGCCGGTGACGGCGTCGACGGCAAGGCCGTCGCCGCCTACCTCCCGGCCCAGATCGCCGGCGGCATCGGCGGATCGATCCTGGCGAACCTGATGTTCGACCTGCCCGCGGCCACCGCCTCCATCCACACCCGCGCATCCGGGCATCTGTGGCTCGGGGAAACCGTCGCCACCGCCGGACTGATCCTGCTGATCTTCTCGCTGGTCCGTACCGACCGCGGCGCTCTCGCGGCACCGGCGGTCGGCGCTTACATCGGCGCCGCTTACTGGTTCACGTCCTCCACCTCGTTCGCGAACCCCGCCGTCACCATCGCTCGGGCTTTCACCAACACGTTCGCCGGCATCGCCCCCGGATCCATCGCCGGGTTTGTCACCTTCCAGCTGATCGGCGCGGCGGTCGGCGCCGCCCTGGTCGTGTTCCTGTACCCCCGCGCGCAAGCCGCCCCAGACCTCAACGGCGAACTCGCCGAACTACAACTCACATCGGCCACGCCCGACCTCTGAGCCACAGAAAGGAACACCTGATGACCGACAAGCCCTCAGTGCTGTTCGTCTGCATCCACAACGCCGGTCGCTCCCAAATGGCCGCCGGCTTCCTCACCCACTACGCAGGCGACCGCGTCACCGTCCGCTCAGCCGGCTCCGCTCCCGCCGGCTCGGTCAACCCGGCCGTGCTGGAGGCCATGAAGGAAGTCGGGATCGACCTGTCAGCCGAGACCCCGAAGATCCTCACCGACGAAGCAGCACTGGCCTCCGACGTCATCATCACCATGGGCTGCGGCGACACCTGCCCGGTCTACCCCGGCAAGCGCTACCTCGACTGGCCGCTGCCGGACCCGGCCGGTCAGGGGGTCGAGGCCGTCCGTCCGATCCGGGACGAGATCGAGAAGCTCATCAAGGGCCTCATCGACGAGATCGCCCCAGGGACAGCCTGAAGGCCTCCCGAGAACGGGATACTCAGCGCTTGGTCTCGTACCTGGTCAGGATCACACTGCCGGGGAACGTCCGGGTCTCCACCAGGGTCAGGTTCACCCAGTTGTCCAACGTCGTGAAGAACGGCGTGCCACCGCCCACCAGGACCGGATGGGTGACGATCACGTACTCGTCGATCAGCCCGGCCCGCATAGCCGCCGCGGCGAGCGTGGCACCGCCGATGTCCATGGGGCCGCCGCCCTCAGCCTTGAGCCTGGCGATCTCGGTGACCGCGTCGCCGGCGAACAGACGGCTGTTCCAGTCGACCGCGCTGATCGTGGAGGAGAACACCACCTTCGGCATGTCCCGCCAGCGCCGGGCGTACTCGATCGCCGCCGGCGTGGCATCCGGCTGCTTGTCGGCGGTCGGCCAGTGAGAGCTCATCGTCTCCCACAGCTTGCGCCCGTACAGTGCCAGGCCCGTCGCCCCCACCCGGTCGGACCACCACTGGAACAGTTCGTCGCTCGGCATGCTCCAGCCGAGGTCGTCGCCGGGCGCGGCGATGTAGCCGTCCAGGCTCACGTTCATTCCAAAGGTCAGCTTCTGCATGATGCAAACCTCCCACGGTCGGAGCCCCGCCGCGCGGAGGAGCATCTCCACGTCCTGTCCTAGTCGTTCTTCGGGCGGTAGGCCCAGACTGCGTGCTCGTCAGCGGTTACGGTCCCGGTGCGGATCTGAAGTCCGCGGTTTCGAGCTTCATGGTGCAGGAGTTCTCGAAGAGACGCCGAGTCTTCGACGTCATACTCGGCGGCGTAACCGACGCGCTGAACTTGATCGACAAGCCGAACTACGAGCGCTTCGAGGTCTACCCGATCCATGACGAGAGCCTAGGGCTAGCGGACCCCCTCAGGGGACGAATCTCGCACTCTCGGAACATTCGCCCAGGTCGCACTGGTGAACTCCCACGCCCTGGGATGCAGTGGGGGAGACAGCGGCGTTCCCGTCCCCGATTGCTCAGCTTCGACCGCGTCTGCGCCGCACAAGCACCATGGTCGTCGCCCCGCCGGCGATGACAATGCCGAGAACAGCGAGCAGCGCTGCTGTCGACCCACTGGAAGTATGGGAAGCGGTTGCCGAGGAAGTGGCGGCGAATGAGTTCGTTGGCGACGCGTCGGTCGCAGGTGAGACCGAGATGGTCTCGGTCGCAGACTCCGCCGCCATAGACGTCACCGTCGGCGTCGGGCTGGCCGTCGCCACGCTGGGAGTGGTCGGCGTCGGAGTCAGCGCGGGTGTGGCGGCAGGTGTCGTTGTGGGCGTGGCCCGCGTAGGCGACGTCGAAGAGGCTGCGGACGTCGGTGAGGTGTGCGTCGCCGAGGGCGCCGTCGTCGGCTGGGAGCGTGGCGGGGTGCCGGTGAACGTGAGGTTGTCAGTACACGACCCACTGCTCTGCTGCGCGGACGCACCCTTCCAGAGCAGCGTCGCGCACACGCGGACGGCTTGCTGCGCGTCGAGAATCGGTTTGAAACGGAAGTAGAGAATGTAGGGCGAACTGTATGTCGCGGTAGACGGAACAGTGACTGCGGCGGTCGGCCCGTCCGGCACCTCTTGCCAGCCGTGCCCCATGTCGACCTGAAGGTCGATGCCTGCGACCACATGTTTCGGGTCTGCGGGCTTGACCTCTCCGACCACCCACTGCACCCGCACTGACGTCGGAGTGCCGCCCGGAGCGGGATACACCCGAAGCTCCCAGCTTGGTGACCAGACTCCGTAGGGGAAGGAAGTGCAGTAGAGGTTGTTGCATGTGCCGCTGGCATGCGGGGCGCTCGGTTCGTCGAACTCGAGGCTGAAGCCGGTGGTATCCGCCCGTGCGGGTCCCACTCCGCCGCACACAGCCGTCGCGAATACCGTCAACAGCGCCATGACCACTGTTCGGATCCGGCGCATGTCGCTCCCCCTCAGCTCTGACAACGCTGAGCGCAGAGCGTACAGGACGAGGACTCACTCGCTAGAACATTCAGGCGGTCAAGCACCATAGGAGGCGGACCCCTCCTGGCCTTGTGCTGTCACCCTCACGCCTCCGAAGTTGGCGCGCTGCGTCCCGATCATGTAGCTATCTGCCATGCCAGCACACTCCGGCGTCGGATCCGCGGCACCGTCCGCGGCGTCCTCGTCCGCCTCGTCGACCGCAGCGTCGGTCATCCTCATCGGAGGCGGCAAGGCCCAGGTGAGCGAGCCCGCCGCGGTCCGCGACCTGTATGCCAGCCCGCTGTTCGCACGTCGCCGCGCCCGGGCCGAAGCGAGCGGGGTGCCATGGTTCGTCGTCAGCGGCCGATGGGGGCTCCTCGCCCCCGGCGACGTCCTCGCGCCCTATTCCTTCTCCTTCGCGGAGCAGTCGGTGAACTACAAGCGGGCCTGGGGCCGCTTCGTGGCCGAGCAGCTCTGCGTAGTCAGCTCGATCGGCCGCGGCGACGTCGTCGAGATCTGCGCCACGGACGCCTACGCCGCCGCGCTCGCCGCCCCGATCCAATACCTCGGCGCCCACGTCCGCCGGGCGGACGTGGGCGCGAGCGATGCGGCGGACGAGCTCGATCACAGCCTGCGTTCAGACCGGTAGTGGTCGCGCCAGATGAGCCGATAGAGCGGCACATAGCGCGGGATCGACCGGACGCCGGGGATGAAGGGCACCAGGACGAAGCCGACGGTCAGCACCGCCATCAGCCCCCAGATGAGGGCATCGGCATTGGCGGTGTGGTCGAACGGCGAGATCTGGTACCAGAACGTGTACAGCCACAGCCACGGCTGTCCGGGGTAGTTCCCGGTCTCGTTCATCATGCCCCACTGGTCACCGGACAGGTGCCGGTCGTCGGCCAGCCCGGCCAGGTAGGTGCCGTCGTTCAGGAACAGCAGCGGCTTGGTGTAGTCGCTCTGGTAGAACCCGCCGGATGACAGCAGCTGCCCGTCCAGGGAACCGGCCTGGGCCTGGCTCAACAGCTGGTTCAGCAGGATCTGAACGGGTCCGGCGGTATCGGCCGGGATCTGGGTGGGATCGCCCTTGGCCGCGGTCGTGGCGTCGGCGTACTGCTTGCGCAGCGCACCCTGCTGATCGGCACCGGCGTTCTTGTACGTCGCCAGCGCGCTAGCCACATCAGGGTTCTGCGGGGCGTCGGACAGCGGAGTGAGGACGAAGTCGTCGGCGGTGTCGATCGGCCGACGCACTCCAACAAGCTTGGCCAGCCCGACCGGACCGATCTTCTGCCCGTCCGCGGCACTGTTATACGGCGGCCCGTACGTCGCGGTGGCACTGCTGCCGTCCAACTCGGCGAAGGCAGTAGACAGGAAGTCGGCCGGATCGGCCTGCGCCCACGACCGGATCGTGACGGGCCGTTCGTCGGGCGCCCCGAACACCGCCGCCAGGGCGACGGTCAGCAGCGAAACCGCGACCAGCGCGATCACGAACTCCTTGACCAGGTCGTAGGGCCGAGTGCGAGCCGGCGCAGGCTCGGGGTGCGGCAGTCGCGCCCACCGGGCGGTCATGACGGGTCCCCCTCATCAGCGGACCCGGCATCCAGCGGGATCGGAGGCACGACCCCGCGCCGCCGGACCAGCAGGATGTGCCAGACGGTCAGCAACCCCAGGGCCAGCGGCAACAGCACGATGTGCCACATGAGCATCTGCCCGAAGTCCAGGACATTGAAGTATCCGCCGATCCCAACGGAGTTCAGTCCGTCCTTGGCCTGACCGGCGATCCACTGCGAGTCGAAGTTCTGCTGAACCAGATATCCGGTGAAAGCCGTCCCGACGGAGGCCAGAAACGCGACCGCACCGGTGATCCACGTCATCGCACGGCGCCCACGCCAGGCAGCCATGAAGAACTTGCCCCACAGATGAACGACCATGAAGGCCATGAACAGCTCGACACTCCACAGATGCAGGGAATTGACATACCGACCAGTGGAGGAGATGTGCCACCAGGCCGGCCCCTTGAGCGCCAGAACGCCCCCGGTAGCCAACACCACGCACAGAGCGGACAGGGTCAGCACCCCGAACACATAGATCCAGGAGGCGACCCACGACGGTTGCTCATCCGGCAGCAGCCGATCCGGCGGGAAGGCACGAACCGCCCGGCGGCGCACCACCCCGGTCCAACCCCCAGCCCCGGTCCCCGCGACGGACGACGGTACGTTCTGGTCACTCATCGCGCCCGCGTCCCCTCGGGAAAGGAAGGACCAGGGCCAGGAGGAACACCAGAACCATGATCCCGACGACGGCCAGGTTGGCCACCGAGATCTGAACGACACCCCAGTGCAGATAGTGACCGGTGTGATTGAGGTTGACCGGAGCGGCCAGACCCGGGCTGATCGGCGGTGCGGACATGCTGATTCCCCCTTTCACGGAAGCCGGAAACTCGGTCTGAAAAGGTGGCGAAGCGAATATCCCTCCACAACGGAGGCTGAAACAGGGCCGATAGGCCTGTCAGTAAGGAGAAGCCCGCGCGGCCGTCAGGACCACCCTCCGGGCGGCCAGCACTGATGCTGGTCCGGCGGACGGCGAAGCCTGAGCTGCTTGCCGCCTCCGGCTAGTCCATGTACAAGCGCCCTTGAGGATGCGGAGGCGGCATCAGCGTCGTGATGCTCGCGGCCAGGTCCGTATCGACGCCGACGTAGGCCTTTGCGGCGGTGTCGCCGTAGGCACCAAGGGCGTCGATGTCGGCGATGAGCGTCTGGCGAAAGCGGTTCCAGTCCTCGCCGAGCAGGCCGCTCAGGCCGGAAATCAGCCCAGGTCGGCCTTCAGCTGGTCGCTCATGGGGTCGCTCCTGACGAGGTAGCGGATGGAGACGCTCCGACAGGGGCCTTCGTCGACGGGCCGGACGAGCGTTGCCTGAGGTACGTGGAGAACCGCCAGCCGCCGCAATACCGGGCATAGACGTCGGCTTTGTCAGGGAAGACGCTCTGCATCAACTCAGTCTCCCAATCTGCCATCGTCTTGCCGTTGAGCACGAGGCGCCGATCGCCCTCGTACTTGTCCCACCACTGGTTGAAGTCGACGTTGTCGGCAATCGCACCTTGCGAGATGATCTTGTATGAAGGCGCAGGGTCTGCGAA
>JABFXP010000116.1 GCA_013361685.1 Catenulispora sp. | reverse complement strand
TCCTGCGACGGCACCGCCACCCGCACGATCTGACAACCCGCGGCCGTCAGCTGCGCGATCTGCTGAAGCGTGGCGTTGACATCCGCGGTGAGCGTCGTGGTCATCGACTGCACAGACACCGGAGCCCCACCGCCTACGGGTACCCCGCCGATGTTCAGTGCGCGGCTGATGCGGCGTGGTCCCCGGGCCGGCGCCTCGTATGTGTTCTCGACGGGAAAGGTCGGCAGCCCGAGGTCGACGGCGTTCACAGTGCGGTCCCTTCCACGCGGCGGTGCGAGTGACTCCCACCGCACTCACAGTGACGGTGCTCGGACGCTGACGCCCCCCGGGACGGTCTGTTCGGGCGATTCGGCGCGTTTCGTAGCTTCCAGTGTTCGATCATTCACCGAGCGGTCACCGGGTCTGGCAAAAAGGTAAGAATCCCATGATCGATTCCAGAATGGGGCCACCGGTGATACACACTGGGATTCCACGCGCGGTCCACCTTTGTCGGACAGCGAACGGCGACAGCTGCTCCGACTAGGCGGTATGCATGCAGGTTCAGCTCCAGGACGACCGTGTCACCGGTGCCGTCGGCACCACCGGCGCGCTCGACACGCTCGACGCCCGCAATACCGGCGATACCCGCGATACCCGCGACGCCCCGGCCGGTGACGCGGCCCCCGCTCCGGCGGCGCTGGCCGTGCGCGGCCTGAGCGTGGCCGTCCGCCACCGGGGCGCGACCCGGACCCTGCTGGACGACGTCGGCTTCGACGTCCCCGAGCACAAGCTCGTCGCGGTCGTCGGGCCGTCCGGCTCCGGCAAGTCGACCCTGCTGCGCGCGCTCACCGGCTCGGTGCCCGCCGACTCCGGCGAGGTCCGGTACGCCGGGCGGGAGCTGCGCGCCGACTACGCCGAGCTCCGGCACCGGATCGGCCTGGTCCCGCAGGACGACGTCCTGCACCCGCAGCTGACCGTGAAATCCGCGCTGCGCTACGCGGCGGCCCTGCGCTTCCCCCGCACCACCACCGAGGCCGACCGCGAGCGCCGCATCGACGAGGTGCTGGCCGGGCTGCGGCTGACCGGGTTCGAGGACGCGCGGGTCAGCACGCTGTCCGGCGGGCAGCGCAAGCGGGTGTCGGTGGCGCTGGAGCTGCTGACCAAGCCGTCGGTGCTGTTCCTGGACGAGCCGACGTCCGGGCTGGATCCGGGGATGGACCGCGAGGTCATGCGGATGCTGCGCGGGCTGACCGACGAGGGGCGCACCGTGCTGGTGGTCACGCACTCGGTGGCCGAGCTCCAGATGTGCGACCTGCTGCTGGTGATGGCCCCGGGCGGATCGGTGGCGTATTACGGGCCGCCCGGCGAGGCGATGGCGTTCTTCGGCTGCGAGACGTGGGCCGACGTGTTCCATGCGTTCGCGTGCCAGTGGGATCGGGACTGGGCCGGGGAGTACCGGTCGTCGCTGCACTATCTCGAATACTGCGTCGGGGCGCCTGCTGATGCGCTGCCGGGGATCTCCGCGGCCCCCGCTGTTCCTGATCTTCCCGCTCGTGCTGCGCTTCCGGCGCAGCGGTCGTCCCGCGAGGACCGTCCCGGCTCGAGTGCGCGAGCGACGCCCGCCCCGCCGGCCTCGGCGTCTTGCTTCCAGCCCGGCACCGAGCCGCGCTGGGGCTCACAGCTGCGGACGCTGATCCGCCGCTACGTGGCGGTGATCTTCGCCGACCGCGGGCACCTGATGCTGCTGGCCGCGCTCCCGGTGATCATGGGCCTGCTGAGCCTGGCCATCCCCTCCTCCTCCGGTCTGGCCGCGGCGGCCGGGCCCGCCGTGAACACCGACGCCGCGACGGTGCTGCTGGTGCTGGCCGTCGGGTCATGCCTGACCGGCGCGGCCAACGCCGTCCGGGAGCTGATCAAGGAACGGGGCGTCTACGACCGGGAACGCGCGGCGGGGCTGTCCCGCTCGGCGTATGTGATGTCCAAGGCGATCGTGCTGGGCGCGATCACCGCGGCGCAGACCGTCGTCCTGTCGGCGATGTGCCTGCTCCCCCGCCGGCTGCCGGCCCACGGGCTGGTCATCTCGGACAGCCCGGTCCCCGAGCTCATCGTCGCCGCGATGCTGCTGGGCGTGGTGTCGATGCTGCTCGGCCTGGTGGTCTCGGCGGTGGTCCGCACCTCCGAGAAGACGATGCCGCTGCTGGTGCTGATCACCGTCGTCGAAGTGGTGTTCTGCGGATCGCTGTTCCCGCTGTTCCACAGCCCGGTGCTGGAGCAGCTGGCCTGGCTGTCGCCGTCCCGCTGGGCGGTCGCGGCCCAGGCGGCGACCATCGACCTGCCGCACATCATGGGCCCGCCGCAGGGCCGCACCACCACCGACCCGCTGTGGCAGCACGCGATTTCCCAGTGGGGCACGGACGTCGGCGCGCTGGCGCTGCTCGGAACGGCCTGCCTGGTGGCGGTACTCCGGCTGCTGCGGCGGCACGAGTCGGCGGTGCTGCGGGGCTGCTGAGCAGACTCCCCCGTTCGGCCGCAGCCCTGCTTCGTCCTGCTTGACGAGGGCATACAGGTGACTGTTCACACCGGACCGACTGTGGAGGGACTGCGATGTTCCAGCTCCTGTGGATCCTGATCCTGGGCCTCATCTTGGGTGCCCTCGCCCGTCTCCTGCTCTCCGGCAAGCAGGACATCCCGATCTGGCTGACGACATTGGCCGGCGTCGGCGGAGCCTGGCTCGGCAACGGCGTCTCGGGGTGGATCGGCGTCCGGCACACCGGCGGGATCGACTGGATCCGGCACGCGCTTCAGCTCGGCTTCGCCGTCGCGCTGGTCGCACTGGCCGCGTCGCTGTGGGCGGGACGGAGCGCGGCGCGGCACTAACGGCGCTAACGGCACTAACGGCGCCGACGACACTAGGGCCGACGCGTCGCCTGCTTGGCGAGCAGCTTGACGGCCGCGCGCTGCTCCTTGCCGAGGGCCCGCATCGGGATGATCGCGACCGGACGCTGGTTCTCGACCAGGACGAACCAGTGCCGGTATTTGACTCCGACGCGCTTCACTTCGGACCACGGGACGGCCGTGGTCTCGCCCGGGCGGATCACGGTCAGCGTCGTGTCGGTGAGCGTCACCGTGGTCGGGACGGCGAAGGGCCGAGAGATCCCGGCGTAGCTGAGACGGCCGACCACCAGGATGACCAGCATCATCACGGCTCGCCCGACGTCCGCCGGGGGTGCCGGATGGAACAGCGGGTGCGGCAGGACGATGAACGCCGCGGCGACGAGCCAGAACACGGGGCGGGGCGCCATCACCACACGCCAGGCCTCACCGCGCGACATCTGGTATTCGGCGCTGACGTTCACGGTCCCCCTCGTCGTGGTCCGGGTGGGATGATCCTCCGGACCTGTGGCCCGCGGCAAGAGTCACACTTTTAGTAAAGTTTCCTTATCAGTTCTTGACGGGGGCCGCCGCCCGCGCGAACGTGACGGCAAGGCGGCTTGGCGCGGCGTCCGCACGGTCTGCGGGGGACGTGACGCGCTCAGCTTGAGATCTTCTGACCCGGCCGCGAAATCGACGACGCGCTGTAGGAGCCGCCGTGTTCGCTGCCATCTTCCGTTCTTCCGCCGGCCGTCTTTCGACGGTCGTCTGCTCGGCCGTCCTGGCCTCCGTCGCCGTCACCGCTCCCGCGCCCGCCCGGACCGGGCCGTCAGTGGCGTCAGGACCGTCGGCGCCGTCCGCGGCCGGACTCCCCCGGCCCGACCACGTCGTGATCGTCATCGACGAGAACCACGGGTTCTCGCAGATCATCGGCAGCTCGGCGGCGCCGTACATCAACAGCCTCGCCGCGCAGGGGGCCTCCTTCACCCAGTCGTTCGCCGAGACGCATCCGAGCGAACCGAACTACCTGGCGTTCTTCTCGGGATCGACGCAGGGCGTCACGGACGACAGCTGCCCGAACAACTTCTCCGGCGGGAACCTGGGCGCGCAGCTGATCGCAGCCGGCCTGGGGTTCAAGGGCTACTCGGAATCGATGCCGTCCAACGGCTACACCGGCTGCGACTCCGGCCTGTACGCCCGCAAGCACAACCCCTGGGTGATGTTCAGCAACGTGCCGGCCGCCGACAACCTCACCTTCGGCTCGTTCCCCACCGATTACAGCACCCTGCCGGCCGTGTCGATCGTCGTGCCGAACCTGGACGACGACATGCACGACGGGACGGTGCAACAGGGCGACACGTGGCTGCGCAACCACATGGACGCGTACGCACAGTGGGCCAAGACGCATAACAGCGAGCTGATTCTCACCTGGGACGAGGACGAGGACAGCGGCGGCAACAACCAGATCGCGACCGTGATCACCGGCGCCCATGTGAAGACCGGAACCTACGGCGAGCACATCAACCACTACAACGTCCTGCGCACCCTGGAGGACTTCTACGGCCTGCCCTACGTGGGCGCCAGCGCCTCGGCGACGCCGATCACCGACGCCTTCACCACCGGGACGCAGAACTCTGTCACCGTCACCGACCCCGGCGCGCAGACCGGCACCGTCGGCCAGCCCGCATCACTCCAGATCAGCGCCACCGACTCGGCCGCCGGCCAGACCCTCACCTACTCCGCCACCGGCCTGCCCGCCGGCCTGGCCGTCAACGCCGCCACCGGCCTGATCTCCGGCACTCCCACCACCGCCGGAACCACCACCGTCACCGCGACCGCCACCGACACCACCGGCGCGACCGGCTCCGCCACCTTCCCTTGGACCGTGAACCCCACCGGCGGCGGCTCGCCGATCACCAACGGCGGCTTCGAATCCGCCGACTTCACCGGCTGGACCCGCTCGGGCACGACGGCCATCGTCACCTCCCCGGTCCACTCGGGGACCCACGCGGCACTGCTGGGCTCCACCAAGCCCACCAACGGCGACTCGAAGATCACCCAGACCTTCACCGCCCCGGCCGGCGCGACGAAGGTCTCGTTCTGGTACGACCTCACCTGCCCGGACGACGTCCAATACGACTGGGCCACCGCCAAGCTCAAGGACAACACCACCGGCACCACCGCCACGGTCCTGGCCAAGACCTGCACCGTCGGCGCGGGCTGGAAGCAGGTGACCAAGGCCATCACCGCCGGCCACTCCTACACCCTGACGCTCATCTCCCATGATGAGGACAACCCCGGCGACGCCACCGACACGGCGTATGACGACGTGACAGTGAGCTGAGACGCGAAGCGGTCTGTGCGCGACGGCGGCCCGCCGGTCCACCAACCGGCGAGCCGCTCGCTCACTTGTCATGCAGCGCCGACCGCCAGTCTTCCGGGTGTTGGAGGGCTCGCGCCGTCCCGACCCCGCAAGCTAC
>JABFXP010000357.1 GCA_013361685.1 Catenulispora sp. | reverse complement strand
CCGCTCGGGATCCCTGTCGGCAGGCCGGTCGGGACACCCGTCGGCACACCATGTCCGCAAGGATCCGCCGGGCACGTCGCCGAAGTCGTCGGCACGCCGGTCGGAATCCCCGTCGGCAACCCGGTGGGCAGGCCGGTCGGAATCCCGGTCGGGACGCCGCCGCCGGTCGGTATGCCCGTCGGAATCCCGGTCGGCACCCCGCCACTCGTCGGCACACCTGTCGGAAGCCCGGTCGGCACGCCGCCACTCGTCGGTATGCCAGTCGGCACGCCGCCGCCGGTCGGTATGCCGGTCGGCACACCCGTGGGCACCCCGGTCGGCACACCTGTGGGAACCCCCGTCGGCACCCCGCCGCCCCCGCAAGCCGCCCCCTTGGCGTCATGCGTGAACGCGAAAGCCGCCGTGATCGTCAGCCCGATCAGACCCACCGCGCTCACGAGCGTCGCGCCGTTGCGAGCAGCAGTGGACAAACTCTTCACCAATGAAGCCCCCACCCAGAAGTCTTCCAGCACAGGCCCCTACGGAGAGATCCACATGGCGGGGCGGCTCAGTGTATCCGCACCCACCGACGTCGGTGAACACACTTTCGCAATAGGCGACTATCAGAGCTCTGTCAGCACTGCCCGGATCAGTGCCGCCCGGCTGGACACACCCAGCTTTCGATAGATCTGTCCGAGGTGGGCGTCGACCGTGCGCCGGCTCAGGAAGAGTTTTTCGGCGATCTGCACGCTGGTGGCGCCGGTGCTGGCCAGTGTGGCGATCTCGCGCTCCCGTTTGGTGAGCGCGGCGAGCGGGTGCCGGGCCGTCTCCTCGGGCCGCAGCGTCGCTCCGCACTGCGCCGCGATGGACGCGGCCCGGTCGAGCAAGTCCTGCGCCTGCTTGTACTGCCCCAACGCCGACGAAAGCGCCGCCGTGGCGGACAGCGTCCGGCAGACCTCGATGCGTTCGCCGGTTGTCGTGAAGCCCTCAATCGCTTGTTCCGCGCTGCCGAGCGCCGCCAGGAGGTCGCCGTGCATCGTCTGCACTCGCATGCGGGCGCGGGCCGCGAACGCCCGGCTGGGTGCGGACGGCAGCTGCGCGAGGGTGGCTTCGGCCAGGCCGGCCCAGCGCTCGGCCGCGGCGTGGTCGTTCTCGTGCATCGCCACTTCGGCCAGGATGTCGCAGCAGCGGGTTTTGCGTGCGGCGACCAGGTTCGGCAGGTCCGGGCCGCCCGCCGCCTCCAGCAGCAGCCGCCCGGCGCGGGACGGGTCTCCGGCCAGCAGCACGATCTCGGCCCGGCGGCAGCGGACCACGACCGTCCACACGGTGGAGTGGCCCTCGGTCCAGGCCGCCGCCTGGTCGGCCCAGGACAGCGCCTGCTGTGCCGCGTCGGGGCTGCTCGTCCACACCAGCGCGGCGGCGCGGACGATGGCGAGGATGGCCCTGGTCGCCGGGTTCGCGGTGCTCTCGAAGTACGGGCCGGCCTCGTCGAGGGTGGCCAGGGCCCGCTGTACGCTGCCGGCGCGGGCCTGGGCGTCCGCCAGGGATTTCAGGAACCTGGGAAGGATGTAGGTCTGGCCGCTGCGCCGGGAGAGGGTCGTGCCGCGCAGCAGGTGGCGTTCGGCGTCGGCCAGGCGGGACAGCATGTTCTCGCTGTGGCCGAGCTGGTAGACGGCTTCGAGGTTCTTCAACAGCGCGGCGTCCGAGGCGGCGTCGACCAGTTCGGCGGCTTGGGACAGGGCGGTCTCGGCCGCGGTCAGATCGTTCGAGGACAGGTGCGCGAGGGCCGCTTGGGCCTGGGCGAAAGCCTCGCCGACGGGATCGAGACGGTCGCGCGCCAACGCCGCGGCCGTGTCCGCGTGCTGTTGCGCACGCGCGTAGTCGCCTTGGTCCAGCGCGTTGTCGGCCTGCACGCTGTGCAGCACCGCGGCTGCCGAGTCGTCGCCGGGCCGGGCGGCCAGGCCCGAGCGCACGATGGCGGCCGATTCGGAGAGCCGTCCGAGCTGCCGTTCGAGGCGGCCGGCGACGGCGACGGCGGTCAGGTCGCCGGCCGGGTGGTCCACCATGGCCGGCAGGGTGTGCACGAGATTGCGGCCCTCGGAGGCCTGCCCGGTCAGCAGGCATGCGCGGGCGAGCAGAACCTGCGCCTCGCGCCAGTCCGGCGCGTCCTCTTGCAGGTGTTGCAATGCCGCTTGCAGATATCGCGCGGCGTCGGCGGGAGCCGTGTGAAGGGTGAGCCGGGCCGCCGCCACCAGGGTGGCCGTGTGTTCCGGCTGGTTGGGGTCGGCCGCGCGCACGAGGTGGTGGGCGCGCCTGGCGATGGGGGCGGCGTTCTCGGACAGCACACGTTCGGCGCGTAAGTGGACGGCGATGCGCATCCCGGCTTCGATCCGGCGATAGATCACTTCGGCCACCGTCGGGTGGCGCACGGCGACCTGCGCGGTGGTGCCGGTCGGCCGCACGAGGTCGAGGCGGGTGAGCACGTCCAAGGCGTCCAGCGTCTCGGCGGTCGGTAGGTCGGCGACCGCCGCGATCAGCTGCGGGTGCGCCGGCTCGCCGAGTACGGCCAGGGCCTGCAACGTCGCCAGCGCGCCGGGGTCCAGATCGGCCAGTTCGCCGACGATCGCGCGGGCGGCGTCCGCGTGCGGGTCGCCGCCCGCGCTCAGGATTCTGAGATATTGCGGGTTGCCGTCGGCGGCCCGGTGGACGGCGTCCAGGTCCGGCAGGTCGCCGACGAGCTCCCGTGCCTCGTCGCGGGACAGCGGTCCCAGTTCCCAGACGTCGAGCAGGTCGGCGGCCACCGCGCGGGAGATGACGGCGGCCACCGCCGGCGCGAGCTGGCGTCGGCGGTAGGCGAGCAGCACCAGCGTCGGGGCGTCGGCCGCCGCCCGGATCAGACGTTCCACGGCCGGCAGGTCGTCGGCGTCGACCCGGTGCGTGTCGTCCAGGACGGCGACCACGCCGCCCGCCTTCGCGGAGTCCGCGCTCAGGACCGGGATCCCGCCGGCGCGAGCGCGGGCAGCGAAATGGGTGACCAGCGTGCTCTTGCCGATGCCCGGTTCCCCGGCCAGCGCGATCGCCCGTCCCCGTCCCGATCGCAGCTGGGTGAGCGCGGCGTCCCAGGCCTGCACTTCCGCGATCCTGCCGACCACTTGCCGGGCGCGGTCGGCGCTGACGAGATCTCGGGCTGTCGGCATGGAAAGCCTCCTGAAGTGATCGAGACGGAACGTAGCCCTCTGATTCGTCAAAAGTGAGCTATTCGTGCGATTACCTAGGTTAGAACCGTGGTGACCTCCAGTACTTGTACTGATGTGCCGCCGTGCCGACCGCCCTTAACTGGAGGAGCGGCCGGTTCGTCAGGCGTCGGCCGTCTCTGCCACCCCTGCCACCTGCCTGCGGATGAATGACGGCCGCCATGGAAATGCAGATCGACAACGCCCGGTGGCTCCACGACGGAACCCGGCGGGACGGCGGGACGCGGTTGTTCTGCATCCCGCCCGCGGGTGCCGGGGCCTCGTCCTTCGACGGCTGGCCGGAGCTGCTCGGCCCGGCGGTCGCCGTGACCGCGGTCCAGCTCCCGGGTCGCGAGGACCGCGTTCGGGAACCCGCGCACCGTCGCCTGGGTGCCCTGCTCGACGAACTGGTGCCCGTGCTCGCCGACGCCCTGGACGGACCGTACGCGCTGTTCGGGCACGGCATGGGCGCGCTGATCGCCTACGAAGCGGCCCGTCGCCTGGTCGCGCAAGGCGCCCCGCCCCCGCGCCACCTGTTCGTCTCGGCACTCGGCGCGCCGCACGCCGCTCGCCTGGACAGGTATGTCAGCAGGTTGTCGGAGCCGGACTTCCAGTTGTGCGCGAGCTACGAATACAAGGACGGCCCGCCGCTGCCCTGCCGGGTCACCGTGCTGGTCGGGGAAGACGACGACATCCCGCCGCTGGAGCTGGCGCTGTGGCGGGAACTGAGCACCGGGCCGTTGCGCATCCGCATCATCGACGGCGAGCACGGCTTCGTCGTCATGCAGGCGCGGCAAGTCGCCGAGGTCGTCCGGGCCGGACTCGTCGGCGTGCTCTGACCGAAGCGGACTTCCAGAGGACTGGCAACCCCTCCCACCTCGGATTACCCGTATGCGACGGGTAAGAGTTCAGCGGAACCCTGGCGGGGGTCCGCCGGGGGTGCCAGGCTGGGGAGTACCTGGTTTCACCGGGTATGCGAAGGTGGCGCTGGGAGGGCGCGGGCAGTGCTTTTGGGACGCGATCGGGAGTCCTTGCGAGTCGAGGAGGCGTTGGACCGGGCGTGCGCCGGCACCGGGGAGATACTGCTGCTGCGCGGAGACCCGGGCATCGGCAAGAGCGTGCTGCTGGCGCAGACGGTCGAGCGGGCCGCCGAACGGATGCTGGTGTTGCAGGCCTGCGGCTTCGAGACCGAGGCGGAGATCGGCTACAGCGTGCTGGCCGATCTGTGCCGTCCGCTGAGCGCTGAGATCGCCGAGCTGCCGGAACTGCTGCGCGAGGCGTTGCTGACGGCGATCGGCGCGGCCGCGGGCCGGGGCGAGGGCAGCAGCGCGTTCGCCGTGGGGCGGGCGCTGACGGTGTTGCTGCAGAACGTGTCCGCGGACCAGCCGGTCCTGATCGCCCTCGACGACGGCCACTGGGCCGACGAGGCCTCGGCCTACGCGTTGGCGTTCGCGGCGCGGCGGCTCGGGGACGCGGCGACCGCCGTGCTGATCACGCTGCGCAACGGCGAGCCGAGCGTCTTCGACGGCCTGGACTCGCCCTCGGTGGAGCTCTCCCCGCTGGAGCGGACCGTCGCCGAGGCACTGATCGGCGCCGAGGCCGCGCGCCGGGTCGGGCCGCGGGTGGCCGAGCACATCCACCGCGCCGCGCAGGGCAACCCGCTGGCGTTGCTGGAGCTGGCCGACGCCGCGCTCAGCGGGCGCCTGGATCCCGACGACGACCAGGTCGTGCCCTCCGGGCCGCGGCTGGAGCACGCCTTCGCCACCCGGCTGAAGCGGCTGCCGGAACGCTGTACCAGGGCCCTGATGGTGGTGGCGACCAGCTACACCGGCGGGCTGGCCGAGACCGCCGGGGCCATGGCGCGCCTCGGGATGTCGGAATTCGATCTGGACCTGGCCCGGATGGAGCATCTGGTGTGGGAGGACGGGGACCGCTGGCAACTGCGGCACCCGGTGTTCCGCTCCGTCGCCTACCAGCACTACCCGGACGCCGAGCGGCGTCGCGCGCACCAGGCGTTCGCCGACTGGCTGGCCGACAACGGCGGCGGGGTCGGCGGGACGTTCCTGGCCGACCAGCGGGCCTGGCACGCCGCCGCGGCGGCGCTGCCCGGCGACGAGGCGGC
>JABFXP010000302.1 GCA_013361685.1 Catenulispora sp. | reverse complement strand
CCGTGCTCGTCCACGGGACGGGCCCGGACCCCGAGCGCGTTCTCCAGCTGGGCCGTGCCCCCGACCAGGCCGGTGGGGATGCGCATCGCCGGATCGCGCAGCCGGTCCCGGAGCAGCCCGGCGGCTTCCGGCAGCACCGCGCGGAACGGATCGCCATACGGCAGCCGATACGCGAGCCACAGCAGCGCCCGCGCGATGTCCTGCACCATGTCCCCGGTGATCCCGCCCTCGGCGGTGACGGGTGTGCGCACCAGCTTCCACGCGCCGAGATCAGCCAGGCCCTGCAAGATGTCGGAGCTGGCCACGCGGGTCGTCCCGGGCTGCTTCTTGAGCGCGGCGAACGCCTCGGTCAGCAGGTCTTCGGAGACGGTCGCGTGCTTCCCGTACCGGTCCACCCACCACGCCCCGGCGGCCTCCGCGTCGGGTCCGGTGTCCCAGAGCCCTGCGACGTCGGCTCCGGCCAGCGCCGCGAGCAGGGCGACCCGCTCCTGCCGGTCGATCCGGTCGAACCGGTTGAGCCCCGCTTTCGCCTGCGCGGGCGTCAGGCCCAGCCGCTTGCGCGTGTCGGCGGGGACCGTGCCGTTCCCGTAGTACCCCACGCCGGGCATACCGGCCAGGGCGACCAGGGCCTCGGGCCCGGTGAGCCCGGAGACCGCCGCGAACCGGTCGGCGGCCGAGGGATCCCACGCGAACGGTCCGGCCGCGAGCCGCCTGACGAGCCGGTCCAGCTGGTCCTTCGGCCACCGGGTGATCGGCCGGTCCGCGGTCAGAGCCCAGCCCTGGACCGTGTCGTCGAACGTGTCGGCTCCGGTGAGCTGCACTCCGCGCCAGAACATGACGGGCCGGTTGTTCTTCTGCCAGTCGGTGTCGATCCAGCACATCACGATGCAGCCGTTCGGAGTCCGCAGGACGGCGCCGGTCTGGTCGGTCCGCTTCACCTCCGCGGCGTCCAGCCGCACGGTCCGCACGCCCCGGATCGCGGAGTCGGCCTCCGCGATCTCGGACGCGGCCAGCGCCGTGACCAGCTGGGACAGCGTGGCGCGCACCGGCTCGGCGGCCATCGGCGAGGCGGCCCGGTAGGCCAGGGCCGGCAGCGCCGCGAGCAACGCGACGGCCTGCAGCACCTTGTCGCCGTCTGACCACCGCTTCGAGATGTCCCGGCCGTGGAACGCCGAGACCAGCCAGGACAGACTGACGCCGGCCGGCGGGGCCGTCTCGTAGTAATAGGAGCGGCCCACGTCGACCAGGCCGGTGGTGGCGGATATCAGGTCGTCGTCCCACGGCGGCCGGGTCAGGCGCGGATCGACGGCCTCGGCCTCGGCGTCCGCGTCGGCGCCGGCGTCCAGCACCTCGGCGATCTTCGCGATGTCGGCCTCGCGCTCGACCGCCTCCCGGACGTATCCGGCGATCCCGGTGATCAGGTTCGGATGCGTGACCTCCGGCAGTTCGGCCCGGACGGCCTGGACCACCGCTGCCAGACCCGACGCGGCGTGGGCGTCGTGGTCAGCGTCGTCGTCGCTCTCCGGCGTGCCCTTCAGGCCGCGTCTGGCCGCCTCCATCAGGGCCCTGGCGCGCGCGGCGTCGACGGTGCGCAGGAACCGCGATCCGGCCTCGTCGCGGGGGACCAGGTAGTTCCAGTAGTCCAGCGGCGGCACACACCACGTGCCCTTGGCGTACTTCGGCGCACGCTCGCCGATCGGGATCTGCGCCGTCGCCGGTGTGCCCAGGATCAGCTGATCGCGGTGCCCCCAGCCCCCGTTCCCGACGGTGAGCGTGGTGGGCGCGGCCGAGCCGGGGAACGTGATCCGGCCGAGCGGGACGTCGTCGCGGTAGGCCTCGCCGGTGCCGGCCATCCGGACGGTCCGGCCGTCCACGCCGTCGCCGACGATCATCCCGTCCGGGCCCCGATGGACCCGCCAGCCGAGCAGCCCCCGCGCTGTTCCCAGCGGGCTGGCCTCGGTGCCCGGGACGACCGGCCGGACCCAGCACAGCTGCCGCATCAGCGTCCGCCCGGCCGGCAGGCCGTCCTCGAAGAACGACGGCAGGCTGGCGCGGCCGGCGGCGCCGGTGGCCGGATCGAACTCCTGCCACCGGTCGTCGTGTCCGGGGCTCTGCCGCCAATAGGTCCTGCCGTCCGAGACGACCGTCCCGGCCTCGTCGACCGTGGTGTCGCCGGCGCGCAGCGGCCGCCCGCCGAACGTGCGGCCGTGGCCGGGCACCTCCATCGACCGGGCCGAGCCGGAGTAGTAGCCGAAGTGCTGCGCGTCCAGGATCCGCAGCGGGTCGCCGGACCAGTAGGCGCCGCTGTTCCCCGGGCCCCGCCAGAGCACCAGCAGCTGGCCGTCGGCGAACCGCAGCGTGTGGTTCCAGATCTGCTGGGACTGCGGCATCGACGAGGTGTGCTCCAGGACCGTCCCGGTCCCGTCGACGACGGCTATCGCAGCGTCCTTCATCACCAGCAGGTACGGCCACTGCTCGACGATCCCGGCGCGGGTGCCCGAGGCGGTCGGGACCACGGCGGCCGGGTCGGCGTCGTAAAGCTTGGCGCAGGCTGCTTCGAGCGCGGGCCAGCAGAACTCGTCGAGGATCCCCGAGCGCAGCGCCGTGGCCAGCACCGGGGCGATGTCGAGCGCGGCGACCCGGCGCATCGGCTCGGGGTTGACCGCCGCGACCCGCGCCGACACCGCCCGGCCGATCGTGCCCAACTCCGTGTGCAGGGCCGGCAGGCCGCCTGCGGCCACCTTCTCGGCCCGGCGGTCCAGCCACCGGGAGACGCCGGTCAGCAGGCCCGGGACCGGCGCGAGCTCCGCGAACCGGTCAGCGAGCGGGCTGGTCTTCCGGCTGGTGTCCCGGGCGCTGCGCCGCGACGAGCCCGCGAACTCCTCCAGCGCGTGGTCGAGCATCCTGCCGAAGTACTCGTCGGCGGCGAACGCCGCCAGCGGGCGCCGCCCGGTGTGGTCGCCGTCGTCCAGCCAGCCGCCGAGGTCGAAGCGGCTCTCCAGCCGGGCCCCGGGTTCGCGGACGACCGGCAGCCCCAGGTCCAGGCACAGATCGACCAGGTCGGCGTCGACGCGCTGGTCCACGACCGCCAGCGGCGTGCCCTCGGCGCGCAGCCGCGGCGCCATCGCGGTCACCAGCTCCAGCAGTTCGGGCATGCGGATCCGGGTGCGGTACCAGCCGCCCTTGCGCGAGCGGTTCTTGACGAACCGGCCGAGCCACCCGGCCGCGCCGTCCGGCGGCAGCGCCTCGGCGGGCACCTGCCCGGCCGGCGCGGTCAGCCCTTCGAGCGCGCCGCAGTCGGCGAGCAGCCCGAGCCAGAACCGGTCGGCCTCGCCGTTCACCGCGCCGGGGAAGGCCGGGTTCATCGCCAGCAGCTTGCCGCGGACCGCGGGTTCGGCCTTCGCCAGCCGCACCAGGCCGGCCGCGTAGGAGGTCCAGAACGGCTTGGCGGCCCGGACCAGCGCGGGCTGGTCCAGCAGTTCCCGCAGCAGGCTGATCTCCTGCTCCGCCGCGTTCAGCCCGGCGGCCTTGGCCAGCCGCTTCATGTCCGAGGCCAGTCCGGAGTGCGGCGGCAGGCCGCCGGCGCTGCGCTCGATCACCAGCAGCCGGAAGCGCTGGAACGCCTCCGGGGCGGTGGTGCGCGCCGACAGGGCCCTGGCATACTCGCCGACCGCCTTCGCCGGCAGCGCGCCGTTGAGCGCGAACTCCAGGAACGACGCGGCCAGCACGTCCTCGTCCACGGGCAGTCCGTGCGCCCGCTTGGCGTCGCGGGCCTTGGTGAACATGGTCGCGGCGTAGTTCTTGTTCTCCGCGGCCAGGAACATCCGGCCGACCTGCTCGTAGTAGGAGGGCAGGAAGTGCGGGACGGCCGCGGCCAGGCGCTTGCCGAGGGCGTCGAAGCCGTCCTTGGCGGTGCCGGGCTTGTTGCGGGCCACGCGGCCGAGGCGCTCGATCTCCTTGACCAGCGCCAGCGCGTGGTGGCCGTTCGCCGGGTCGTTGACCAGGGCCCAGGCCGGGAAGCCGAGGGATTTGCGGAGCACGACGCCGACGTCGGCGATGTCACCGGCCGCGCTGGCGGCAGCCGCGTCGGTCGGGCCGGCTTCGCCGGCTTCTGAGAGCCCCGCTCCGGCGCTCGCCGCGGCCCCGGCGGCGGACGTGGGCCGGCCGAAGCCGAGGAACTCCATCGTCAGGTCCTCGGCCTCGCCGAGCGCGCGCGGCACGAGACGCACGACCGTGCGGCCCTCCAGCGCGGGATGCCGGTAGGCGCGGGCCTGCAAGACGTCCTCGCGGTCCCCGGGCCGGTCGTCCGGCCCGCCGGTCCACGGCACCACCGCCCCGGCGTCCAGCAGCGCTTCGGCCGTGGCCGCCGTCGACTCCTCGGCGCTCACTCCGCCTCCTCCTCGTCCTTCACCACGCGGCCGGCGTAGAGCGCCGCGGCCATGCGCACACCCTCGGACCACGCGATCGGCCCGACGTCGGCGAGCCGTAGCGCGGCCCCGCCGGCGGCGAACAGAAGCGGGCCGGTCTCGGTGTCAGTGTCGTCATACGCCTCGCCGCACCACACCCGCGCCTCGACCGTGCGGCCGGACTCCAGCACCCGGCAGCGGGCCTCGCCGCCGCGCACCTGGTAGCCCAGGGAGGTGGCGCGGCCGGTCAGATGCCGGGCCTGCTCATACCGGCCGCCCTCGTACGCGTCGTACTGGCGGGCGTCGGGCGCCAGGTCGGCGGGCTTGTCCCAGGTCTCACGGAACAGCTGGTCGAAGGACTGCTTCACGTCCAGCTCGGCGGCGAACTCGCGCAGCTCGCCGAGATCGGGCAGCAGCACCGGATGCGGCACCGCGATCCGGCCGGCCGCCAGCCGCCGGGTGTCCCCGTCGAGGGTGACGACCCCGACCCCGCGCTCGTCGGCGGCCCGCAGGAACCCGACCTCGGCGGTGTCCCACCGGCCGTCGGCGTCGACCTCGGCCACGACCAGGTCCCGCAGCACCCCCTGCCACGCCGTGTCCGGCCAGACCCGGCCCAGCAGCGCCGCCGGCACCGGCAGCGAGCGCAGCATCCACTTCTCCACCTCGGCGCGGCAGCCCTGCTCGTGCTGCGCCAGCCACTCGGCGAGCTGCCGCAGCCGGGCCACGGCGTCGTCGTCCTTCAGCTTCGCCGGCACCGCCCGCAGCCGCTTGCCGGCCGCGTTGCGCGCCACGACCTTGCCGTCGTCGAGGCCCACCTCATACGCCGGATCGGCGGTGGAGACCCACCCCATGTCCGTTCCTCCCCAGGATCTGTGACCGGATGCGGAGGAACCTATCTGATGTCAGTGACAGCGTTGTGCTGACAGCGT
>JABFXP010000586.1 GCA_013361685.1 Catenulispora sp. | reverse complement strand
GAGGATGTTGCGGATGGTGCCGTTCGGCGACTTCCACATCTTCTTCAGGCCGAACTCCTCGACCCGCGCCTCGTCCGGGGTGATGGTGGCGCACTTCACGCCCACGCCGTACTGCTTGATGGCGTTGGCGGCGTCCACGGTGACCTGGTCGTCGGTCTCGTCACGGTGCTGGATGCCCAGGTCGAAGTACTTCAGGTCGACGTCGAGGTACGGCAGGATCAGCTGGTCCTTGATGAACTGCCAGATGATCCGGGTCATCTCGTCGCCGTCGAGTTCGACGACGGGGTTCGCGACCTTGATCTTGGGACCGGAGTAGGCCATGGCGGATCGTCCTTAGGATCGGGAATTATCTCGACCTCAAGATACATGCCGTCACAGGCCGCTGGCCAAGCGGTCCGGGCCCGGCCCGGACCCGGCCCTCAGTTCGAGAAGATCCCCTGCACCAGCAGCCCCAGGACCACCAGGGCACTCCCCAGCATCGTGTACATCCCGACGTCGACCCCGCGCCGCCGGACGGCCAGCGTCCCGACCATCCGGGTGGGCAGGAACAGCCGCAGCCCGGCCGCCAGCAGTATCGACATCCCCAGGATCGCCGCGCCCTGGAACACCTCGTCGCGGAGTATCACCGTCATCCCGAACGCGAATCCGGCGAGGACCACCAGGATCGGCCACTCGGCCAGCACCGCGCGGCCGAAGGAGTCCTTGGCGGGACGGTTGTTCGCTGCCATGCCGGCAACTGTACCGATCCCGGGCCGCCGCCCGGCCGGCCGCGGGTAACGAGCGTGCTACGGCGCGACCGCCAGCCAGTCGGCGAAACCGCTGGGCCGGTGCGCGCCGATGAACAGCGTCTCGAACAGGCCGTAGCCGGTGCGGATCCCCTCGGGTCCGTCATAGTCGAAGCGCGACAGCCGCTCGGTGAGGCCGAACATCCCGGACTTCTCCGCCGCCTCCCGGGCCGGCATCACCACCTGCTGCACGACCAGGTCCGGCCCCTGATACATCCCGTGGCGCCAGTCGGCGTCCAGGCCGTAGCCGCTGCCGACGGCCAGGTGCAGCGGGAGCAGCTGGGTCACGCCGACCTTCTCGGCGCGGCCGGCGAAGGTCACCGCCGCCGTGGCCACGTCGCGGGTGCCCGGCATGTAGTGCAGGTCCAGCTCGGGGCGGCCGAGGTGTTCCGGCGGGCGGCCGTCGCGGTGGACCTTCACCGCCTCCTCCAGGACCCGGTCGCCGTCCTCGTCTTCCTGGGCGATCACCACGATCGAGAAGTCGTCGAACTGCATCGGCGCGTAGACCCAGTGGAACGTGGGCGGGACCCCGTCCTTGCCCTGGACGCCGGCCGGTTCGGGCTCGCCGACCGGGCGGATGCCCCACGACCGGTCGCGCGAGCCCCACCAGGTGTCCGGGGTGACGGCGAGTTCGTCCTCGCCGATGCGCAGCGTGCCCTCCCAGAAACCGGTCTGGGCCAGCCGCACCGAGTCCATCCACACCCGGCCGTGGCGGCGCACGAACTGGCGCGGCTCGCGGATCGCGGCGATCGAGCCGGTCCAGGTCAGGTCGAAGGAGAGCTCGTACTCCCCCGGCTCGAGCACCACCCGCAGCTTGTTCAGCGGCTCCAGCACCTCGACGCGGAACGGCCCCACCGACGTGTCTCCGCGGTCGGAGCCGAGTTCGCGCGAGGCCCGCACCACGCGGTGCACCCCGTTGTGGACGACGGCGGCGAACGCGTCCGTCACGCCGAGATTCGGATACTGGCCCACGCCCGTCGCCATGAACAGATCGTCCGTGCGGTGGTGCACGTTGAAGTAGTAGCGGTCGTAGAAGTTGCGGTCGGAGGTGGCGACATGCGCCATCGACTCCGAGGTCTGATGGAACGGGAAGTCGTCCAGCGGGGACAGGTCGGCGGACATGACCTCTTACTAATCGCAATCCCGTGAAGTGGCAATAACCTGCGAGAGGCGCGGCCCGGTGAAGGGACCGCGCCTCGTACCGGCAGCTCAACGAGCGGATCAGACCTGTTGTTCGGCGATCTCCACCACGTTGTTCAGCAGCATCGCCCGGGTCATCGGGCCGACGCCGCCGGGGTTCGGCGACACCCAGCCGGCCACGTCGCGCACGTCGTCCGCGACGTCCCCGGCCAGGCCGCCCTCGTTGCGGGAGACGCCGACGTCCAGCACCGCCGCGCCCGGCTTCACCAGGTCGGCGGTGATCAGGTTCGGCACGCCGGCGGCGGCCACGATGATGTCCGCGGCCAGGGTGTGCGCGGCCAGGTCGCGGGTGCCGGTGTGGCACAGCGTCACGGTCGCGTTCTCGCTGCGGCGGGTCAGCAGCAGGCCCAGCGGGCGGCCCACCGTGATGCCCCGGCCGACGATGACCACCTCGGCCCCGGCGATCGCCACGTCGTGGCGGCGCAGCAGCTCCACGATGCCCAGCGGGGTGCAGGGCAGCGGGGCCGGGGCGCCCAGGACGAGCTTGCCGAGGTTGACCGGGTGCAGGCCGTCGGCGTCCTTGGCGGGGTCGACGAGCTCCAGAATGGCGTTCTCGTCGATGCCCTTGGGCAGGGGCAGCTGCACGATGTAGCCGGTGCAGGCCGGGTCGGCGTTGAGCTCGGCCACGGCCTCGGCGATCTGCGCCTGGGAGGCCGAGGCGGGCAGTTCGCGCTGGATCGAGGCGATCCCGACCTGCGCGCAGTCGCGGTGCTTGCTGCGCACGTAGGAGTGCGAGGCCGGGTCGTCGCCGACCAGCAGGGTGGCCAGGCCCGGGACCACACCCCGGGCCTTCAGCGCCTCGACGCGCGCCGACAGCTCGCTCTTGATCGCCGCCGCGGTGGCCTTGCCGTCCAGAATCTGTGCGGTCATGGTCGCCTCCTCAGTGCGTGAAGTGCCGGGTGCCGGTCAGGTACATCGTGACGCCGGCCTTGCGCGCCGCGGTGATGACGTCCTCGTCGCGCACCGAGCCGCCGGGCTGCACGACCGCCTTCACCCCGGCGGCGAACAGGATCTCCGGTCCGTCGGCGAACGGGAAGAACGCGTCCGAGGCGCACACCGAGCCGCGCGCCCGGTCCCCGGCCCGCTCGACCGCCAGCCGCGCCGAGTCGACCCGGTTCACCTGGCCCATGCCGACGCCGACCGAGGCCAGGTCGTGGGCCAGCAGGATGGCGTTGGACTTCACCGAGCGGATGGCCCGCCAGGCGAAGACCAGATCGGCGAAGGTCTTCTCGTCGGCGGCGTCGCCGGAGACCAGGGTCCAGGTCGCCGGGTCGTCGCCGCCGGCCTGGTAGAGGTCGCCGTCCTGGAGCAGCAGGCCGCCGCAGATCTGGCGGAACTCGGTGCGGCGGCGGTTGCGGGTGCCGGTCTTCAGGATCCGGATGTTCTTCTTGACCTTCAGGGTCTCCAGCGCCTCCGGCTCGTAGTCGGGGGCGCAGATGACCTCGGTGAAGACCTCGTTCACCTGCAACGCCATCGCCTGGGTCACGGTGCGGTTGGCGGCGATGATGCCGCCGAAGGCCGAGACCGGGTCGCAGTCGTTGGCCAGCTTGTGCGCCTCGGCGATGTCCCCGGCCGGGCTGATGGCGATGCCGCACGGGTTGGCGTGCTTGATGATCGCCACCGCGGGCTCGGTGAAGTCGTACGCCGCGCGGATCGCCGCGTCGGTGTCGACGTAGTTGTTGTAGGACATCTCCTTGCCGTGCAGCTGCTCGGCGGTCGCCAGCGAGTCCTGGCCGGGGTCGGCGACGTACAGGGCGGCGCCCTGGTGCGGGTTCTCGCCGTAGCGGAGCACCGACTTGCGCTGCCAGGTCTTGGCCACGAAGTCGGGGAACGGCGACGTCTCGTCCGGGGCGTAGGCGGAGGCGAACCAGCTGGCGACGGCGGCGTCGTAGGCGGCGGTGTGGGCGAAGGCCTCGGCGGCCAGCCGCTTGCGCTGCTCGAAGCTGAAGCCGCCGCCGGCCACGGCGTCCAGCACGGCGCCGTACGCGCCGGGGTTCACCACCACCGCGACGCTGGGGTGGTTCTTCGCCGCGGCGCGCACCATCGAGGGGCCGCCGATGTCGATCTGCTCGACGCACTCGTCGGGCGAGGCGCCGGAGGCGACCGTCTGGGTGAACGGGTAGAGGTTCACCACGACCAGGTCGAACGGCTCCACGCCGAGCTCGGCGAGCTGCTTCCTGTGGTCCTCCAGCCGCAGGTCGGCCAGGATGCCGGCGTGCACCTTCGGGTGCAGCGTCTTCACCCGGCCGTCCAGGCACTCCGGAAAGCCGGTGAGCTCCTGGACTTCGGTGACCGGGAGGTCCAGGTCGCGGATCAGCTTCGCCGAGCCGCCGGTGGACACCAGGGCCACGCCGGCCGCGTGCAGGCCGCGGACGAGGTCTTCCAGACCGGTCTTGTCGTACACGCTGACCAGCGCGCGCTTGATCGGGCGGACGTCGCCGGGGGGCACAACACTGCTGCTCACGGGAGAGTGACCTTTCGCTTGCCGAGATCGATGGTCCAGCCTTGGCGGGCCAGCCGGCCCACGACGTCCACGAGCAGCGCCCGCTCCGCCGTCTTGATGCGCTCGTGCAGGGCGGAGACGTCGTCGCCGTCCTCGACCGCGACCGCGGCCTGGGCGATGATCGGGCCGTCGTCCACGCCCCCGGCGACGAAGAACACGGTGCAGCCGGTGATCTTGACGCCGTAGGCGAGGGCGTCGGCCGGGCCGTGCATGCCGGGGAAGCTCGGGGAGAGCGCTGGGTGGGTGTTGATGACGCGTCCGCCGAACGCGGCGAGGAAGTCCGGGCCCAGCAGCTTCATGAAGCCGGCCGAGACCACCAGGTCCGGTGCGTACTCGGCGACCCGGTCGCGCAGCGCGCGGTCCCACTCCTGGCGGCTCGCGAAGTCCTTGACCCGCAGCGCGAAGGCCGGGATGCCGGCCTGTTCGGCGCGCTCCAGGCCCTGGATGCCGGTGCGGTCCGCGCCCACGGCCACGATGGTGCCGCCGAACGCGGGGCCGGCTCGCTCGGCGTCGATCAACGCCTGCAGATTGGTGCCCGACCCGGACACGAGGACGACGATCCTCGCGGGGGCTTCCGGGCGGTGCTGGACGAGCCCTGGCGGGCTCTCTGTTCCTTCGGGATGGACCACGACCGCGGCCTCCTATAGGGGTGTTTGCTGTTGTGTCACGGCCAGACCCATCCCGCTTGGACGGGCGGGGTCGCCATAGGCAACGATAGTGGGCGGACGGTTCAACTCCCGCCAGCCGACCAGCGATCAACCGATCATGTCCACGATAACCCGGAGGACTTCGTGACCGAGCCCGAGCAGCGGCCGACGCCGACGGACGACGGGCTCGGCGTGGGCGGCGGGGTGCGGGCCGAGGAGGCCGCGGGGTCCGCGG
>JABFXP010000359.1 GCA_013361685.1 Catenulispora sp. | reverse complement strand
GCCGGTGGATACCGCAGCGGCCTCAGTCTCCTTCGCGGCGGAGGCGCTTGCCACGCCCATCGCCTCGGCTTTGACGGCCCCGGCGGTGTTCGCCGCCGTCAGCGCCTCGGTCTCCTTCGCTGCCGCGGCCTGCGCGGTGCCCAGCGCCTCGGTCTCCACCCTCGCGGCCTTGCTGCTCTTGGAGTAGTAGTCGACCGCGGCCTTGACGCCGTCGATGGCGTTCGTGACGAGCTTGAAGCCCTTCATGACCCCGTTGATCGCCAGAACGAGAGCGGCCAGCGCTGTCGCGGAGCCCAGGACCACGGCTGTCAGGGTCTGGTTCTTGTTCACCCATTCCGCGATCGGCGCGACGATGTCGGTGGTCCACTTGGCGAGGTCGGCGATCACCGGCAGCAGGGTGGTACCGATTGCGATGCCCAGGGCGCCGAGGGACGCCTTGGTCACGTCGACCTTCTGGTTGAAGGTCTGCTGGATCTTGCCCCAGTTGTCGACCTCGGTGCCGCCCTTCTTGGCGGCGTCGGCAACGGTGGCGACGTTCGCCTGGAAGGTGGCCATCCGGCCGCCGGTCAGCATGAGCGACGTGTTCAGGCCGGTCACGCCGCCCAGCATGTTCGACATGGCCGCGCTGAAGGTCTCCGCCTCGGGCTTGCCGGAGGACAGCAGAGTGTTGAACGCTCCGGAGCCCTTCACCAGCTGCTCGAACTGCATCGCCATGTGCTGACTGGGCGCGTCGAGGCCGGAGATCCCCTTCTTGTACTCGGCAACCGAGATCTGGCCGCTCAGCAGCTCCCTGGAGATGTTCTGGACCGATGCGGGCAGCTGCTTGAGCATCGTGTTCGCGTCGGCCGCCGCGTTCTGCGACTGCTTCAGCGTGTCGATGAACACCTGGCCGTTCTGCGTGTGGTTCGCCACGGCGGTCGTCAGCAGCTGGAGAGTGCCGGTCAGGCCCCGCTGGCCCAGGTTCTGCGACACGTCATTGGAGTCCAGACCCATCTGCTGCATCTGCTGGATCGCGACGTTGTTCGGCTTCTGGAGCGCGGAGATCGTGTTCGACAGGTCCTGAGTCGCCTGGTCAGCCGACATGTTCTGGCTGGTCATGGTGGCGATCGCGCCGCCGACCTCGGCGAAGCTGATGCCGGCTGCGGCGGCCTTCGGGGTGACGTTGCCCAGGCTGCCCGCGAGGTCGTTCATTTTCATGTCGCCGGCGCCAACCGTGGCGATGAGCTGGTTCATCATCGTCACGGACTGGTCGCCGCTCATGTTGTAGCTGTTCATGGTGCCGGTCAGCGTCTTGGCGACAACGCCGAGATCGGCACCGCCGACCTTCGCACCCTCGGCAGCGGTGGTCAGCAGCTTCAGGCCGGACGCGCCGTGGAAGCCCGCGGACTCGATGTGGTACATCGCGTCGGTCAAGGCGGTGGTCGCCGTACCGGTCGCGGTGGCGGTGCTCAGAATCCCGGCCTGGATCATGCCGAGGTTCTGCTGAGACTCGCCGGCGTCGGTGACGAAGTGCTGCGTGGCGGACTGGAAATCGCCGGCCGACTTCACCATCAGCCCCACGGCCGCGCCGGTGGCCAGCCCCAGCATGCCCATGGCCGCCGAGCCGTCCTTGTACGCCTTGGTGCGCTCGGCGGTCGCGGCCTCGGTTTCCCTCGCCGACGTGGATTCGGCAACCGCGGCCTCCTTCGCGGCGGAGGCGACGTCCCGCTGCACGGTCGCGTACTTGGCCGCCTCAGCAGCGCCGGTCTTCGCCGCCGCAGCAGCCTGCGCATCCGCCTCGGCCTGGGCGCGGGCTGCGGTCAGGGCCTCCTCGGCAGCAAGCGAGCGTTCCTTGGCGGTCGTGGCGACGGCCTCTGCCTCGGCACGCTCAGCATCCGTGGTGGCCTTCGAGGCTTCCACCTGCGCCGCCGCAGCCGCCTTCGCCGCGCTCGCGGCTTCACTCTGTGCGGCCTTCATCGCCTGCGCCGACGCCGACGCGGTCGCCGAGGCGTCCTTGGCTGCCGCAGCCGCCTCGCGCTGCGCAGTACCGGCGGCCTTCGCCGAGGCCGCCGCGTCCTTCTGGGCCGTCGCCAGCGCCGAGGTGGACTTCGACGCCGCCACCGCGTTCGGGGAGTAACCCGCAATGTCCAGAACGAGTCTGGCGACGACCGTACGGTCAGCTGTGGCCGGCATGCGCCCTCCTCGTTCTCTTGGTCACGCTGATGAACAGGCCCGCCGCGTCGTTTGCGGATGCGAAGGACTCGCTGCCGCGCGCGATCGCCTTGCAGGCGTGGCAGCGCAGCGGCTCAGCGGCATAGGCGAACTCGTTGTCGGCGTTCATCGACTCGCTGCGGGGCTGCCCGCAGGTGCACAAGTCCGCCTCGTAGGTCATCAGGGCCATGGCCCAGTCGCGGTCGTCGTCAGTCCACAGCGGGTCGCCAGGGGCCACGATGCGGCCCAGGAACACGCTGCGGGGGACGGACCATGCCCGGGCCGCCTCGATCTCGCGCCGCAGCTCTACCGAGTCGTGGAGGCGGCGCGTGAGGAAGGGACGCGGGTCTCACCGACCTGTGCCGCCCAGGCCGCAGCCCACAACTCGTTGCGCTGCCGCTGGTTCAGCACCTCGGTCAGCTGCTCGACCTGCTCGACCGTCATCGCCGGCTCCAGGCAGGTCGCGGCGATCAGCGCGTTTGGATAGGTGTCGTTGTTCCAGGCGCCGTCATCGGCGACGCCGAGGCGCGGCGGGTGCGCGGCCAGCAGGTCCGAGTACGCGACGCGGCCCAGCGCCTGGAAGCGGAAGACGACGTTGCTGGGGCGCATCGCCTGGTGCACCTTCTCCAACTCGGCCTCCAGCTCCCGGCGCGGATCGACCTCGGCCAGCGACGTCGGGGCCGGCCGGGCGTCGGCGAGCTCCAGCTGTTCGGCGAGGTGGTCGGCCTTCGCCGCCAGGTCGCCGGCCAGGCACAGCGTGACCTCGGTCTCGCGCGGCTTCGCGACGCCCATGACGTCCTCGAAGCTGCGCGGCGCCGGAGCCTTCTTGGCGGCCGTCACGCGATGACCGCGGCGGTGTCGGGGTCGGTGGTGACCATCATCGAGGAGACGAACTTCTGGACCTCGTTGATCACCGGCGGGGCCAGCTCGCGTTCGCCGGTGACGACCGGGTAGACCTCGACGTTCTGACCCGACGCCCAGGCGGTGGCGGAGGTCAGGTTCCGGCGCACCACCAGGTAGCCCGACGTGCGGTAGGGCACCAGGTTGTAGGCGGTGTCGGTCGGCGACTGCCGCTTCATCTCCACCGTGATGGCGAAGGAACGGCGGCCGACGCCCTGCGTGGTGAACGTGGAGGCCAGGTTGCTGGTGTCGACGCTGGCGGTGGTCGCCTTGATCTGGAGGCCGGTGGGCGTGATGTACGTCTCCAGGCCGGTGCCGGCGTTCAGCTCGGTCGTGGTGGGGGCGTGGATGTTGGCGATCGCGGGGACGAAGCTCACCTTGAGATTGCCATCGACGTAAAGGTCGGACATGACCTACTGCTCCTTCTGGTCAGCACCCGACGGCGCCGTGGACTGGGGATCGGGGGTGGATGCCTTCGACGCCGGGGGCGCCGAGACGGTGGCCGGCGCCGGGGCCGGGGCGGGCGGAGGCTCAGCGGCGGCCAGTTGCTCGGCGGCCATCGCGGCGCGCAGGGCGTCGGCGTCCTCAGTGGGCTCGCCGACCGGCTCCCAGCCGGGGTAGGACTCGACGGCGGCGGCGGGGAACACCGTCTCGCCGAGGTCGGGGTGACGCGCGCGCGTCCAGAACACCGACACGGCCTACCGCCGGACCGAGGCGACGGTCACCGTGGTGACGGCGCTGTAGGTGATCGAGGCCAGCCCGGTGGCGGCGCTGATCGAGCCGGGCGCGATGGGGATGAGGCTGACGGCTCCGGCGGCGACCGTGATCGCTGCGGCGGTGCCGGAGTTGCCGGCCGGGGTCTTGCCGGGGTCGGCGACGGTCACCGTGATCGACGACGCACTGCCGTTGTTCACGTACAGGAAGCACCGGTCGTCGGACAGGGACGCCGGGGCGATGGTGTCGCCGCCGACGGATGCGGCCACGGTCGCCGGCGTCAGGCCGGTCGCGGCGATGGTCTGATTCGAAAGCAGGGCCATGGGACCTCTCCTAGGCGGGGTTGGACTTCATCGAGTACTGGGCCGTGGCGATGTACAGCGCGGGCTGCACGGTGTCGTCGCGCTGCACCGGTTGTTCGCCGGTCTGCCACAGGGGCCAGACGGCACGGCCCGTCACCGCTGGCGCGGGCGTGGCCAGCAGCGCGGCTTTGACGGCGTCGGCGATGTACAGCGCCTGTTCCGGGCCGGTGCCGACAGCGGTGACCTGGAAGGTGATCTGTAGGTCGGCGAAGCGGTCGCCGAGCGGACCGGAGGCCAGTCCGGGCCCGGCGTAGACGACGGCACAGGCGGTGTCGAGGTCGGGGCGCGTCCCGTTGTAGGCGTGCCGTGGTGTCGGCAGCGCCTGGAGCGCGGTGTCGGCCGCGGTGACGACGGCGGCGACGTGCGGTTCGGACGCGGCCGGGGCCGTCATTCGAACACGGCCTCAGCGGCGGCGTTGGAGGCCGCCTCGTAGAACCGGGGCTCCTCGGCGGCCAGGGCGCGGGCGCCGTCCAGGTGCGGCGGGTTCTTCACCGACCCGTACTCGATCAGGTTGCCGAGGGCGCCCTGGGGCCGGTTCTTGTCGGGGCCGATCTCGGCTGCCAGGACCGTCGGTGTCGGGATGACGTCGAAAGTGATCGAGGCTGGATACAGCGGGGCGTGTTTCAGGCCCGATGCCGAGGTTCGCCAGTCGTTCTTGATGTTGAGGGCGCCCTTCATCAGCAGCGCGTTGCCGGAGGCTGCGAGCCGGATCCCGGCCAGGGCCAGATCGGCGGCCAGCGCCTCGGTGCCGGCTGACATCTCCTCGCTCATGACACGATCTCCGCGACCCAGCGCAGCGCCGAGGAGGTGCTACCGAGCTCCGGCTCGGTCAGCACCAGCACGACTCCGACCAGGGCCGGGTCGAGGCTGGCGGTGACCGTGGCGACGTCGCGACGCTGGATCGCCGGCAGCGAACCGTCGGCCGGCAGCGCCAGCCGGTAGCGGATGACCGCGACCTCAGCCTCGGCGGCGTGCTCCTCGTTGCCGCGCCACGCCACCAGCCGCACCGGGCCGGTGTAGATCGGGATGGACGACGGTACGTAGGCACCGGTGGCCTGATTCCAGACCTCTGCCGTGCGCACGATCGAGACGGTGTCCTGCATGAGCCGCAGGTGCCGGGCGCGGCCACGGGCCACGATCGAGGCGATGGTCACTGCGGCCTCACCGACCCGGCCGAGTGGCCGTAGCGACGGCGCAGCGCCGCGCGGGTGGCCGGAGGCAGCTGCATCCCGGCGTAGGCGTCGGCGAAGGTCTCCGAGTAGTCGTCCACCGTCACCGACCGGGACCCGGACGGGTTAGCGAACACGGAGGCGCCCAGGGTGAACACCGCCATGCGCGCCAGTTCCAGACCGGGATCGCCCGCCGGATAGCCGTGATCGCAGACCACGGACACCTGCGACGGCGGCGGATAGGTCATGTACTGGTAGCCGAGCATCCGCACCGGCGGCAGGAAAACCGCCGAGAACTGCCAGCCCCACGGCCGCCACAGCCGGTTCCCCCGCACCGAGTACTGCGAGGTGTCCAGCGTGACCGGCGACAGGTTCGCGTCCTGCATCGTCACCGAGTGAACGGCCGTGACCGGCCGCTGAGGCAGCGCCAGCCACTCCGACGAGGTCCCGTCGAGCACGATCGTGTCGTTGAGGACCTGCGTCAGCGTCTGGCCGACCTCGGCCATGACGAGGGCGGTCGCCGCGGCGATGAACAGGTCGGCCTGAGCCTGCGGGACCGTAGCCCCGACCCAGGACGACAGCTCGGCCGCGGTGACCAGCTCGGCGGCCACGGGCTACTCGGCCGCGCCGGGCTCGGCGGGCACCTCGGCGCCCTCGGGCTGACCGGCCTGCTCGTGCTCGGCGGCGCCGGGGGTGTGCGACTGCTCGCCGGTCGAACCGCCGGTGTCGACCGGAGTCGGCGCCGGCGCGGCGGCCGGGCGGTCGTCGGACTCGATGGTGACATCGCATCCGGACTCGACCAGGTAGTCCGCTAGCGGACTCTCGACGAGCGCGCCGGCCTTCAGCTCGATCACCTGGGACACGTGGCAGACGGTCATGTCGTGCTCGACGTAGACGCGCATGGTCGCACCTCCGATCAGGCGTGCTCGACGATGACAGCGCGCTTGTAGCGGGCCGCGTCGCCGGTGGTGATGTCGGACGGGACCGCGAAGTCGCCGACCCAGGACCAGGTGGCGGAGATGATCTGCTGGAGCCGGTCCTGGGGCGGACGGATGATCATCGCGACTTCGACACCGTTCGCCGGGCCGATCATGGAGATCATCGGCACCTGCTCGACGCCGGTGTCGGCCAGGAAGTCGGCGATGCCCTCGAACGGGCCGGCCATCAGCGAGTCGGCTCCCATGAAGATGGGGCGGTGCACGGTCAGGTTGCCGGAGCTGCCGCCGTCGGTGGTGGACGGCGACTCGTTGTTCCGGACCCAGTCGACGCCCAGGAAGGTGCCGATGGACATCTCGCCGAAGACGGCGCTGTCGCCACGGCCCTGGTAGGCCTGCTTGAAGTCGGCGTCCGCGAACAGCTCGCCCTCGGTGGTCGGGTCCATGTGGCAGACGTAGTTCCCGCCGATGGTCGGCACGTTCATGGTGCGCAGCCGCTGGACAGCGGAGCGGGCCAGCGCGGCGGTCATCACGTCGGAGCCGGTCAGGGCGTAGCGGGACGCACGGGCGCCGGCGCGCAGCGAGTACGGCGCCGAGGCCGAGACGGCCGTGTCGCCGAGCGCCTGCGTCACCGCGGTACCCAGGGTCAGGGTGTTGGTGGCCAGGTTGCAGCCGACCACGGTGTTCGCCACGCCGGCCAGGGTGATGCTCAGCGGATTGCCCGCCGAGACGGCTGTCGGGACGCCGTTGACCAGGGTCGTGTCGAAACCGGCGGCGGACTTGACGACACAGGTTGTCGAGGCCGAGCCCTGCGCGGTGACCACCCAGGACAGGCCGCCGCCGTAGGCCGCGTAGAGCTTGTTCCTCGCCAGCTGGTTCAGCGTCTGGCCCGCGTTCAGGCCCAGCTTCTGCACGTTGCGGACGAAGGTGTCGGCCAGCGTCGCCCGGGCGGTCATCCGGTTGGTGTCCATGGTGTTGCTGTACTGCTCCATGGACAGCGACCACTGCTCGTAGCTCAGCGTCTGCGGCGACGGGTCCGAACCGGTGGTCGGGGTCGTCGCCGGGGGCAGCAGGCCATCACGGGTGAAGGTGACGGTGGCGCCGATGCCCTGGGCGATCGGCTCGACGGAGGCGGTGGCCGGGAACAGGAACTGCGGGATCAGTGCGTCACGGAAGATCCTGTCGAGGATCCCGTTCTGCATGATCGGCTGGAGGGCGGCGGGCAGGACGCCACGCAGGTCGTGGCGGCCCAGGTCGAACCGGAACCGGCTCAGGGTCTTCATGTCAGTCCTCTTGGATGTCGATGGTGACGAGGTCGGGGTGCTGCTCGGCGATTGCGGCCAGGCCGAGCAGCGCTGTCTGTGCGATGGCCGAGACGGCGGCGCACACGCGGCCGTCCTCGGCGTGCTCCTCGTGACCCGTCACCTCGATGCGCGTGAGCCCGTCGCCGAGCCGTGCGCGGATGCTGATCACTTGTAGGAGCGGACGCCGAGCTCGCGGAGCTTGGCCTTCACGTCGTCCTTGGGGGCGGTGCGGTAGTCAGTCGGGGTGACCGGACGTCCCGATCCCTGCGACGGGTCGGGACGGGGGCCGGTCTTGGGCGGTGTCGCGGCGGCCAGGCGGCCCGCCAGCCTTGCGGCGGCTGCGCGCATCTCGTCCTCGGAACCGGCGGGCAGGAACTCCGCGTCGGCCTCGGACAGGCCGTGCTCGGCGAGGATCCGGGTCCGGGCCAGTTCGGTACGGAAGGTCTCGGCCTCGCGGGTTGCCCGCTCGGCCGCCGCCTGTGCCTTCTCCAGCTCGGACTTGTCGCGGTCCTCGAACTCGCGGACGCGGTCGGCCGCCGCTTTCGCCGCGGTCTCAGCTTCCTTGGCGCGGCGCTTCCACTCCTCCAGGGCCTTCTCGCCGGCCGGGCCGAGCGGCTTGTCCGCCGGGTCGGTGGCGGGCTCGGGGGCTGGTTCCGGAGCGGGAGCCGGCGGGGCGGGCGGTTGCGGGTCGTCGTGCCGGTCCAGCTGGAACCGCCACGGCTGCGGAATGGTGTTCATCGTGACTCCGTTGCGGGGTCGTCCGGCCGCCTTGCGCGGTCGGAAATCTGAGGTCAGATCAGGTAGCCGTAGCGGCGCAGGAGACTGATCGCCAGATCGCGATCCCCTGCGGCGTCGGCATAGATCTGGGTGACGGTCAGGCGCAGGCCCTTGGTGGACCCGGCGAGCCGCTGGCCGGCCAAGCCCCGACGGGACATGCCCTCGGTCGTGGCCTGCACGTCACGGCCGAAAACCTGCGTCTGATACAGGCCGCGGTGGGCATTGACCACTTGGTTCATGTCGGCGCCGTCGCGGATCGCCTGAGCGTCGGCCTTGCCGAAGCGGGCGTCCTGCTGCGCGGGCGAAAGGCGGCTGAAGAACTCGTGCGGGTCGGTCGTCAGGTCCTTGGCGCGGTTCTCGATCGTCGGGATCCCGGTACAGGCGCACCGCGGGTGGCGAAGGAACGACGCGTTCCACCGGTAGTGCCTGCCGGCCAGGATGATGCAGCGCGAGCAGGCCGAGCCGGAGACCATGCGCACGTAGCCATGGACAGAGCGGGTCGCCGCCATGGCGGCCCCGGCAGCCTCCCGGCCGGCGTCGGCCACCTCGGTGCTCACCAGCATCGACACCTCGGACCCGGCCCGGGCCAAGGACTCCAGCACCGGCAGGCCGGAGGCGATCGCCATCTTCGCCTTGATGACCGGCTCATACAGCAGGCCGCCGAGCGAGCGGCCGTCGGCCGCGGTGCCGGAGAACGCGGTAGCGCTGACCTCCGCCTCGGACGCCGGGTCGCCGCCCTGGGCATCGACGGCAGCTGAAACGTAGGCGGTGGCGCCGGCGGCGGCGAACCGCTGCGCGGCGGCCACGGTCCGGACCATCGCGGGGCCGGCGAAGGCGGCCCACGAGCCGGACAGGTCCGCGGGATTCAGCCCGGACCATGCCGCCGCGGTGCGCTCGGTCGCCGATCGGACGATCAGAGCCTGATGGCGGCTCCAGGCCAGGGCGACTTCGCGCAGGTCCGTCACGGGATCTGGGGGATCGGAACCGGCGGTGCCGGGACGGGGGCTTCGGGAACCGGGGGAACCGGTGCGCCGGGAACGGCCGGCGGCTGAGCACCGAACAGCGCGGAGAACTGCGCACCCAGACCGCGGTCCGTCTGCCGCTGCTGCATGTCGATCAGCCGGGCGATCTGCGTCTGGGAGAAGCCCATCATCTCCCAGGCGGCCTCATCCGGCAGCAGCTCCTCAGCGTGCAGCTTCGTCACGGCATCAGAGGTCTGGGCCAGCGTCGGAGTGGACGCGTTCCGCCAGATCGTCTCCAGCCGGTCGGCGTTCGCCGGTGCCGCGCCGTCGCGGATCTGCATCGCCAGGCGCATCACGCGCTCCCACGACCCGCCGAACGCCCGCTGGCGCCGCTCGGCCCGCTTCACCAACCGCGCCTCGGACGCCCGGATGGCATCCGCGCTGACCGGCTCACCGCCGACGTAGCCGAGGAAGTGCGGCGGCAGCCCGGTCAGGCCGCCGACGACACGGGCGAGGGTGTCGATGGTGTCGTGGAAGTTCTTGAGCTGCGCCTCTTGGAACTGCCCGAATTTCGTCTCAGGGTTCTCGCTCAGCCACAGGGCGCCGATGCGGGCGGTGAGCGTGGAGGTCTTCACGCCGTCGGGGCCGACGAAGTCCTCCTCCGTCAGGCCGGCGGCCCAGCGGCGCGGGATCGCATGGTACTCGGCGCTGACCATCATGTCGGTGGCGATCTTGCACAGGGCGTCGGACACCGGGATGATGTCGGCCAGCTCCGAGACTCCGCCGCGGTCGCGCACCCGGGCCCGGTTCACCAGCGGCTCGACCGGCGGTCTGTCGAGGGTCGTGTGGTCCGGCGGGATGTCTGGGTCGGGGACGTAGGTCCCGTTCTTCTTGATGTACCACGTTGTGAGACCGGGCAGGTAGAGCGTGGCGTGCTTGATGCTCTCGGCGTCCGGGACGTCCTCTTCCCAGCGCTTCACCGCCGCGACGACAGCACGGGTGCGGGGGTCGCGCTCGGCGTACACCTCCAACGGCGACTCGACCGTGATCAGCGGGTTCGCCTCGTCGTCCTCGTTGGCGCCGACGATGACGAAGCTACGACGCAGCGCCAGCGCGTCCACGTGGCCGAGC
This sequence comes from Catenulispora sp., assembly GCA_013361685.1. Lineage (GTDB taxonomy): Bacteria > Actinomycetota > Actinomycetes > Streptomycetales > Catenulisporaceae > Catenulispora. Next base: position 8,084 of record JABFXP010000359.1, on the reverse strand, counting down.
TGCGACTCCTCATCGAGGTCGTTCGCCTGCCAGATGCCCCACAGTTCGGAGTCGGCCTCGGCGTCGTCGGAGAAGCGGAAGCCCTCTACGTCCAGACGCTCCTCAAGCGCGTCGACGACAAGGCGGGGCCAGTTGATGACCAGCTGGCGCAGGCGCTGGTTCAGCTCCCGCATCAGCTCCGGCGCCATATACGCCAGGGTCTGTTTGCCCTCGTAGTAGCCGTCCAGCCGCTTCAGCTCCGGCAGGTCGGAATCGTGCGCCTTGGTCAGGCGGGTGAGCCACTGGTCCGGGTCCAGGTTCACGGCCATGGTCCACCTCCTTCACATGACGACGATCCGGCCGCGCTTGCGGGGCTGGGCCAGGCCGGCCGCAATGGCGTCACCGGCTGCTTCGTGGGCGATGATTGAGCAGATCGCCAGGTCGATCTTTTGGGCGGTCGAGGCCTTGCGGAGTACGTAGCGGTCTCCGGGCCGGGCAGCCTTGCGGGCATTTGCCACGTGGGTGCCGGTCACCTGGCACCCGTCGTGACGGAAGTTGCTGTCCGCCTTCTTCACGTCGGTCACCAGCCGCTCGGCCGCCGCGTGCATCGGAACGTCGCGGTGCGTGAACCAGCGGATGACCTTCTGGTCGCCGTACTTCGCGGCCCACGTGTCGATCTCGGTCTCCCAGTACCGGACGTCGCAGTAGGCGCGGACCACGTCGTAGTGCCGCATCACGTGATCCATGGCCGCGTCGACCTCCAGCCGCGGCATCCGGCCGCCCCACTCGGCTGCGTTCCAGATGCACGGCCGGGCGTCCGGGCCATAGGTCGGGGTGAACTGGTAGCCGTCGAGCGTCTCGGCGCGAAGCCCGGTCCAGTCGTCCGTTTCGGACCCGTCGAAGCCAAGAACGATGCGCGGCTTCGGGCCCAGGACGCGAGGCTCGGCCAGCAGGTCCCACTCATCGCGAGCCAGCCACGAGCCGGTACCGGCCACGATGCGGTTCAGGTAGAACCGCTCGGCCTGCGCCTCGTCCTTCTCGGCGATCTCCAACAGTTCGCCGTCGATACGGTCGATGCTGACCCAGCCGCCGGGGCGCTTCGCCGAGTCGCCGTAAGCGATACGCAGGGCCCGCCGCCGCTCGGCGCGGTTCGTCAGCGGCACGGGTGGCGCCATGCGGTGGTCGCGGTAGATGTCCTTGGCCGCGGACTCCGAGGTGCGCTGAGCCACCGACTGCTCGGAGGGGTCCCACGCGTTCGTGGTCTCGACCGACCGGCCGCCGACGCCGGACAGGTTCCGGCGCTGCGTCGCGGCGATCGACCAGCCGCCGTTCGCCTGAAGCCAGCAGTGGGTCTCGTCCTGGACGCTGAAGGTAATGCGCTGGCCGAGACGGGCGTTCTTCGACGACGTGACCGGCTCGATCAGGCCGCCGCCGGGAACGTTGATCCTCGTGATCCCGGTGTCCGGGATGACGTCGGCGAGCGGGCCCTCCTCGATCATCGGCTGGAGGGCTCGGTAGACGTTGTCCGTCTGGTCCTCGGACGTCGCCGTGATCTGGATCCACGGGGTGGCCCAGGGCTGGCCGACCGGTTCCCCGGCGGCATCCCAGCCGGCGAAGCGGACCGGGCCGACAGCCTCAGCGCAGACCTGCGCCGCGCTCAGCGGACCCTTTCCCCACTTCTGCGGCCGGACGAGCTGCGAGCGGCGGTAGGTCCAGGCCGCGGCCCAGTCCTCGGCCGTGGCGCCGGGCTTCAGCCGGTAGTGCCAGACGAGGAAGGTCCACATCTCGTCGGTGAGCTTGTACGGCTCGCCGAGGTGGTCGCCGTCGGGGATGACGCAGTTCTCTTCGATCCACGCGCCGACCTCCCAGCCGAGGGAGGGGAACTCACCGGCGTAGCTCGGGCCGCGCCAAGGCACTTACTGCCCTGAGGCGGAATCGACGATCCGCAGCCGGGCCCGGACGTCGGTCTGCGCCTTCGCTGCGGTGCGCTGGTCGCGCTGCTCGGCCACCTCGTCGGGAGCGATCTCCCAGCGGAGCCGGAGCATCGCCAGCGGCGACAGGCCGAGGCGGTCCTCGATCTGGCGGACCTCCATCGCTGCCTTCGGCTCGCCGACGTCGGCCTCGGCGAGGAGGACCACATAGCGGGCCACGACGCGGATGGTGCCGGCGCCGAGACGCTCCCAGGCGACGGCCTGAGGCGTCGACCAGAGCTCGGCCCAGAGATTGTCGTCGTATCCGGCGTGAGTACGCATCGGCCACTCCGGCGGCTCGCCCTTGCGGCCCTCGGAGGGCAGCCGGGTCATGGCCACGGTGGCGTTGGTACGGCGGCGCTGAGCTGCGGGCTTCGGTGGTGGTCCCATGCCGGCCATGCGGTCACTCTCCCTCGTTGAGCCGTTGCGGCTCGAAGGTGATCAAGGCGTTGCGCCATGATCGATTGGATCTCCAGACCCGTGCGCGCGGCGAGCGACCTCCCCGGCGGTCCTGGAAGGTCCAAGGTCGGGTAAGCCCCCTGGGGTGCCGGGTGCCGCCCCGATCGTGATCTTGGGTCAGTCGCGCCGGTTCCAGCCGCCAGGCTGTTGACGTGCAGTTTCGCGGCTGTGGCATGGGCCACACAGGGCCCTGAGCCTGTACGGCGCGTCAGGGTCGCGCACACGCATTTCCAGCAGCTCTTTCCTGCTGTCTGGCCAGTGGTCGGCGACGGTGGAGAACGCGCGCTCACATACGACGCAGATCGGATCGCGTCGCAGCACGATACGACGTGCCAGCTGCCATGCCGCGCCGCTGTAGCCACGTCCTGCCGCGCTGCCTCGCTGCTGCTCTGCCGCGCGCTTGTGTGTGTCGCAGCGGCCTTCAGTGGTCAGTGTCGGGCAGCCAGCAACAGTGCAGGTAGACAGTCGCTTACGGGGTGCCATGGCGCCGGTCATAGGCGGCCTGTACTTCACGCAGCGAGTAGACCTTGCGTCGCCTGTCGCGCGTGTCCGCGCATCCCTCGATGCGGTCTTCGCACACCCAGCGACCGATCGTTCCGGTTGCTTTGCTGTAGTGCCGAGCAAGCTCCGCGATGGTGAACACGCACCACCTCCAGGAACACCGAAGCCCCGCACTGTGGCGGGGCTTTCCATGGCACACGATCGCCATGATGAGATCAATAGTCTTCGCTGCTGGTCATGGTGTCAAGTTCACGCACTGATCCTCTCGTCCTCAACTTCCCGCAGCGTCTTGCCCAGCAGCATCCACTGTCCGCGCGGCCACGTCGTCCGGCACTTGCGGCATCGGATCACGTCAGCCATCGGATCCGCGTACAGCGCCGCGCCGCACGGCTGGTCGTCGTCCTGCGCCGGGCAGTCTCCGATGCGCATCATCGACGGCAGCAGACCGGCGGCGGCGCGGCACTGATGCAGCAGGTCGCGAACCTCGCGCGCGAACTCGTCCACGGCGCCGTGGTTCTCGATTGCCCATGGCAGGTGCGCGCGCAGGCTCAGCACGATCGCCGCCAGGTCGGTCGCCGACGTGCCGCGCATGGCCGGTGTCAGTTCACGCAGCTCGCGCCAGTCGGCTTCCCACAGCGCCAGCACCGTGACCATGCCGCCGCGTGCGCGCAGGCTCAGCGGCTCCAGGCGCACCGGAAGCGGTGCGGTGCGCGTGCCGGAGACGTGTGCGCCTCCGCCGGCCGTTCCGGGTGCGAGCACGGCGCCCATGAGCGCGTAGTGGCCGGGGATGTCGGCGAGGTCGGCACGCAGCCGCTCGGCGCACCGCTGGTGGCGGATCGGGTTGCGGTCGTCGGTGGGGCGGCGGCAGATCGTACAGTTCGTCACGCGCGCTCCTCAGCGGTTCGGATTGCGGCAGGTGCTGTAGCGGCCGATGCAGCACAGGCATTCGTCGGGCTTGGGGTTGGGCCTGATCGTGATGCCAGACTCGGCGATGGCGTCGCGCGGCTGGCGGGCGCTCTCTTCGAGGCCGATGGATTCAATCGCAAGTTGGACCGGCGGTCGGGTCGCGAGCTCCGTATCCGCGGCGTCGAGCAAAGCAGCTGGCGGCCTGACAACGCGCGGCATCGGAATTTTGAAGCCAACGGGAACGATCGACGCCTCATCGCCGGCCGGTCCCGGGACGAAGCCGCCCGTGGCGTATTTCGGCTTGCGCCGTTGGGCACGCAGCCATGCGAGCGCGTTCACCGCCCCACCTCCGACCGCACCAGCCTGCGGTACTCGACCCACGCCACCCACAGCGCGACGGCGATCAGGTCGAGGCTGGCCCAGGCCTGGATGACGTCAGCCACCGTCCACCTCCCGCCACTCGCCGGCCTTGGCGCGGCAGATCAGCACGCTGGAGCCGTTGCTGCGTGCAGCTCGGGCACGGGCGCTCTCCTCGCTCGGCTGCGAAACGTCCTCGGTGCGGTCCGTAGCGCGGATGACAACGCGCACGCCCCACTCCAGCCCGATCTCGCCGGTTTCGGCCATCAGCTCCCGCATCCGCTCCACCTCCCCCAGCAGCGCCGTCACGTCGCCGATGCTGCGGACCATGCCGCATGGCGGGCAGCCGTCGCCGTGCGTGGCGTCCGGGCCGTGCGTGTCGAACGGGATCGCGGCGAGGTACTCATTGCGGCGGCGGATCTCGTCGAGGGCGGCGTCGTTCATCGGCTCAGTCACGGTCGTCTCCAGTCTCGTCGTTGTTGCGCTGGTGCTCCGGGTACCCGCAAGCGGGGTATCCGCATGTGGTCTTGGCACTCTCATGCCGTTGCGGGGCTTCCGCCTCTGACAGCCCCGCTGCTTTCGCACTGGAGTTCGCCGCGTCCACGGAGACCGGCGAGCCGCCGTTGTCTGTCTCCGTGGCGCTCCGGCCGTCCTGTGCGGCATCGGCGGCCAAGCTCGTCTCCCGCACGACCGTCTGCCACCGCTCAACGTCCGCAACCGGCACCGGGTGGCTCACCTTCGCCGCGTAGTCCGGATGCACGTTCTGACCCATGGCGAACGTCCGCAGCATGCTGGCGGCCACGAGGCGAAGCTTCGCCGCGCGCAGGTCCGCCTTATCGCGCCGAAAGCAAGCCTCGTCGCGGTCCGCCTCCGCCTTCTCCGCCCGCTCGTTCGCGGCGGCCAGCTCGGCGCGGAGCTGCTGGTTCTCGTCGAGCAGGTCCATCGTTCGCTGCTCGAAGCGGGTGATGCGCGCGGCGGGAGTGTCCGCCGCGCTCTCGTGCTCAGCCACGCTCGCGCCTCCGTTCGTTGCGGTATGCGGTCTTGATCTCGGCGAGGATCACGGCGCGTTCGCAACGCTTGCCGTCCTTGCCGTAGATCGGCCGCATGCCGTCGCCGTCGACAAACCCGAACGGACGCCGCCAGCCGTGCCAGGCCAGCAGGAACTCGTCCTTGGCGTCGTCGATGTTCGAGGCCAGCCACCAGGGAGCGTGGCCGTCGTCGAGGACGTACCACTGCTTGGGGCCGCGCTCCTTGAAGCGCGTCTTGCAGACGCGGCGGGTCTGCTCGACGCCGCCGGTGCGGGTCACGGTGACCGACCATTCCCACGGGTCAACGCGGGTCCAGACGGGCTTCGGTGGGAGCGTCACTCCGCACCGCCGTCCGCCGTGTCGCGCGCGGGCTGCTGCGGGGCGGCGCACTCCGCGGTGTGGATCCAGCCCGCGTGCGGTCCGTTGCAGCATGGGGCCTTGGCGGCCTCCAGCTCGGCCACCCGTGCGGCCAGGCGCTTGCCGTTGGCCAGGACTGCGCGCAGGTCCTGCTTCGTCAGCGTCAGGTACAGCGCGGTGTCGGGGTCGCCGTCCGGGTTGTGCTCGCTGGCGATGGGGTTGCCGTCGTCGCCGTAGTGGTCCAGCGCATCGCAGAACGCCGTCACGCGCCCGGCCGCCTCGTCGCCGTCCTGCTCGGCGGCCGGCTGCTCGGCCTCGTGCTGCTCGACGGCGGCCAGGAACGCTTCGGTGCCAGCCACCCGGCACGTGTACGTATCGGCGGCGAGTTCACGGATCCGCTGGTACTTCTCGTCGGTGCTGTGACCGTCCCAGCCGCGGGCGTAGTGCGGGGTCGGCGGAACGTGAGCAAACAGGTCCATGTCGGCGGGTGCGATGTGCCAGCAGGCCTGGCCGGTCGGCAGTTCGATCGTGACCACGGCCCAGTCGGGCGCGTTCGGGTCGTTGTGGCCGATGTGGGACGGGTGCTCGGCGGCAAGCAGCGCGACGAGGTGGGCGCGTTCGCGGTAGGCGGCGTTCAGCGGGTCGGGCTTGTCGGTCATCGGGTCGGCTCCTTCGTGTCGCGCGCGTTCAGCGCGGCGATGCGGTCGGCGAAGCGGGACTCCAGCTCGCTCCTCGCGTCGTCGTAGTCGGTCAGCCACGTGCCGAGGAACGACACGTCGCCGAGCTTCAGCAGCGCGGCCACGGCCCGCACGTCCGCCTCGGCGTCGTCGCCGGTGACGGTCACGAGGCGGCAGGTCTCGGCGCCGGTGCGCTGCCCGGTCAGCGATCGCCAGAACCGGCGTCCGAAACCGGGGCTGCGCGGCTGGCGCGGCTCGGGCTCGGCGTCGAGTTCGTACTCGTCGGGCCAGTCGATCGGCTCGAAGGTCATCGCGTCAGCCTCCTGGCTGGTCGTTGGTGGTCGGGGTGGTGGACGGTGGTGCGCGGGGCGGTCATGCGGCACCTCGCGCTGCATCATGCGGGGTCCACCTCGGCTTGGCGATCGACCGAAACCGCGCCATGTGCGGCTGGTACGACAGCGGCACGTCGATGTCGCGCGGGCCGGTGCGGTTCTTGGCGACGACCACATCGGTCTCGCCGTCGCGCCGCTTGCCTTCCTTGGCCGGGTCCTCCGGTTCGGGGTGCAGGAACAGCACGATGTCGGCGTCGTTCTCCAGGCTGCCGGACTCGCGCAGGTCCGACATCGTCGGCTTGCGGGTGGCGCGCTGCTCCGGCCCGCGGTTCAGCTGGGCCAGGGCGATGACGCACACGTCCAGTTCCATCGCCAGCACCTTCAGGCCGCGCGTGATCTCGGCGACCTCCAGCGCGCGGTTCTCGGCGCGTCGCATCGGCGTCATCAGCTGGACGTAGTCGACGACGACGAGCTTGGCCGGCGCGGTGCGGGCCATCCAGCGCAGCCGTGCGCGCAGGTGGGCGAGGTTGGCGTGGGCGGTGTCGTCGATGACCAGCGGCGCGGTGCGGATGTTGTTGGTGACTTTGGCGATGCGGGCGTGGTCGTCGTCGGTGAGGCGGTGGTCGTTGAGGTGGTTCAGTTCGACTCCGGCCTCGGCGGCGTACATCCGTTTCATGACCTCGTCGCGGCGCATCTCCATCGACAGCATCAGTGCGGGGTGCTTCAGCCGGATGGCGGCGTTGACGGCGAGTTGCAGGCCCATCAGCGATTTGCCGCCGCCGGGCCGGGCGCCGATGACGACGACTTGGCCGCCGCGCATCTTCACGCGGTCGTCCAGGTCGGTCCAGCCGGTCGGCAGCTTCGCGTCGTCAATGGGCTTGTCCAGGCCGTCGAGGAAGTCTTCCAGGCCGTCGCGGATCCACAGCTGCCGGTCGTCGGCGCTGTCGGGGTTGGCGTTGCCGAGTTCGTCGAGGATCAGGCCGATGTGTTCGGCTTCGAAGGTGGGCTCGGAGGTGATCTGGACGCCGCGCAGGCAGGCGGAGTGTGCGCGGCGGCGGATCGCGTCGGCCTTGACGATGTCGGCGTGGTAGAGGACGCCGCCGAGCGGTACGCCGCCGTGGTGCATCAGGTCCAGCAGGCGGCCGCCGTCTGCGCCGAGGGTGCGGATGTTGCCGTTGCGGATCAGGGCGTTGCGGACGGATGCGGCGTCGACGTGGCCGCCGCGTCCGGAGATTTCGGCGGCGGCGGCGAACACGGCGGCGTGGCCGAGGTTGTGGAAATCGTCTTCGGTGAGGATTTCGGCGGCGGCGTCGACGAAGCGGGCGCCGGTCATGCAGGAGGCGGCGACGGCGGCTTCGGAGTCGAGGACGCCGGGGTGTGGCTGGTAGCCGGGCAGGTCGCTCATGTGCGGTTCCTGACGTTGTCGGGGTGGCAGTCGGGGCAGCGGTCGTAGCTGCCGTCTGGCAGCTCGATCCAGCGGTTGGCGGGGTCGCAGCGTCCGCAGTGCGGCGGCGGGGG
>JABFXP010000583.1 GCA_013361685.1 Catenulispora sp. | reverse complement strand
CTGCTCGCCGGGATCCGGCTGTTCGACCGGACGTGGGTGGCGGTGGTGGTGGCGCTGGCGGCGGGGTCGCTCGGCGGGACGGTGATCGGGGCGGTGGCGAGGCGGCGGGAGAGGTCACGGCGGGGGTGACGGAGCCGCAGAAAATCAGGGCACGGGCGACACGGCGGCAGACGTCATGGCGCGGGCGACGCCGCCGCACCCGGCAGGGCCGTGACCGCCGCGATCTGGGCCGGCAGCCGAGTCCGGTCGTCGAGTTCCGCCTCCGCCACCTGCGCGGCGGTCAGTCCCACGGCGTCGGTGAGGTCCGCGGCGGCGAGCAGCGCTCCGGCGAGGACGGTCCCGTGCAACAGCGCCCCGCGCAGGTCGGCGCCGCTGAGGATGGCCAGGCTCAGATCGAGACCGCGCAGGTCCGCCTCACGCAGGTCGGCCCCGGTGAGGAAGACCCGGCGCAGGCTCGGCGGCGCCGAGAAGTCGTGCATCCGCAGGCTGAGCTTCGCCAAGCTGGTGGCGCGCAGGTCCGGCCGGTTCGGCTCGGGCCGCCGCGGTCGCCGGGCGAGCACGGTCAGCACCGCGTCGATGTCGGCGGACGGCTCCCCGCCGACCGGCGATCCCGGCTCGATCGGCGCCCGCGCCCGCACGAACGCGCACAGCACCTCGATCACCGTCGCATGGTCCCGCGGCGACTCGGCCATGACGTGCTCGAGGGCGTATATCCCGCCGAGGCGCTCCTCCAAGGCCGGCGAAGCGAGGTAGCCGACGGCTTTGCCGAAGCGGTCGGTGACCTGACCCCGGCGCGAGAGGTAGTAGGTGCGCGCCGTGAACGCCAGGCCGGCCAACCCCGCGGCACCGGCGAGCGCCGCCAACAGCGTCTGCCGCACCGCGTTCAGCGCGTCGGCCTGCTCTTTGCCGCTCAGGCGCCGCACCGTCCCACCGGCGACCAGCCACGTCACCGGCCCCACGACGAGCCCCAGCAGCCCGAGCAGGACCGCCACGGCCGCGACCACCGCCACGCCGCGCAGAACCCGCCGACGCTCCTCCACCCGCATCGCTCCGCGCAGCGTCGGCGAGGGATTGCCACGACGATTCCTGAGCACCATGCGGGCCATCCCAGCAGTCGCCGACGCCGTGGGGAAGTCCCCATCCCGCGACCTGGATCTCCGCTCACAACGCGCCGCGAACTCAGAGCCGCCGCGTCCCGCCGTTGAGCCATTCGGGCGAAGCCCCCGCCGCCGGGGCACCCCATCGCCCCACCCCAGCCCGCCACGGGCAAGTGCTCCCAGATGCGAGCCGCCACGACCGGAGGTCTAATGCGCCCGAGGGGGGACGACTGAAAAGGAAGGGCGGTGATCGGCATGGCCGTCGTCATGACAATGCGCTGGGCCGGTGTAACCCCCGAACAGTACGACGCGGTCCGCGCGGCGGTCCGCTGGGAAGAGGACACGCCCCCCGGCGCGGTGCTGCACGTCGCCTCGTTCGAAGACGGCACCGGATACATCACCGACGTGTGGGACACGCAGGCGGATTTCGAGCGGTTCTTCTCCGACCGGATCGCCACGGCCGTGAAGGAAGCCGGGCTCACCGGTGAGCCCGAGATCGGATTCCGGCCGCTTCACCGGCGCTTCGTCGCACCGGGAGTGAGCGGCGGAGGCTGAGCGGCTCCGCGGAACGCTTGCGGTCGGGGCTCCGGCGACAGCTTGCCGGAGCCCCGCTGTTCCTGTGCGAGCGGGCTTAGGCGGGCAACCCCATATCCCGAGCGATCAGCATCCGCTGCACCTCGCTCGTCCCCTCCCCGATCTCCAGGATCTTCGAGTCGCGCCACATCCGAGCCACCGGGAACTCGTTCATGAAGCCGTAGCCGCCGTGGATCTGGGTGGCCTCGCGGGCGTTGGTCACCGCGGACTCCGAGCTGTAGAGCTTCGCCATCGCGGCTTCGGCCTTGAAGGGTTCGCCCAGGAGCATGCGGCTGGCGGCGTCGTAGTAGGCCAGGCGGGAGGTGTGGGCGCGCAGGCGCATGTCGGCCAGTTTGAACTGGATGGCCTGGTTGGTGCCGATGGGGTGGCCGAAGGCGGTGCGCTCGTGGGCGTATTTCACCGACTCGTCGACGCAGCCCTGGGCCAGGCCGGTGGACAGGGCGGCGATGGCGATGCGGCCTTCGTCCAGGGTGCGGAGGAAGTTCGCGTAGCCGCGGCCGCGTTCGCCCAGGAGGTTCGCGGCGGGGACGCGGACGTCGGCGAAGGAGAGTTCGCGGGTGTCGGAGGCGTTCCAGCCGACCTTGCTGTACTTGGGGGCCACGGTCAGGCCGGGGGTGCCGGCGGGGATCATGACGGTGCTGATCTCCTTGCGGCCGTCGGGCTTGAGGCCGGTGACGGCGGTGACGGTGATCAGGCCGGTGATGTCGGTGCCGGAGTTGGTGATGAACGCCTTGCTGCCGTTGATCACCCACTCCTCGCCGTCCAGGACCGCGGTGGTGCGGGTGGCGCCGGCGTCGGAGCCGCCGCCGGGCTCGGTCAGGCCGAAGGCGCCGAGCATCTCGCCGGAGCAGAGCTTGGGCAGCCACTCCCGCTTCTGCTCCTCGGTGCCGAAGCGGTAGACCGGCATCGCGCCCAGGGAGACGCCGGCCTCCAGGGTGATCGCGACCGAGGAGTCGACGCGGGCCAACTCCTCCAGGGCCAGGCACAGGGCGAAGTAGTCGCCGCCCATGCCGCCGTACTCCTCGGGGAACGGCAGGCCGAACAGGCCCATGCGGCCCATCTGGGCCACGATCTCGTAGGGGAACTCCTCGCGCTCGTAGAAGGCGCCGATCTTGGGGGCGACGACGTCGTGGGCGAACTCCTCGACGGTGGCGCGCAGGGATTCGTACTCTTCACTCAGACGGTGATCCATGGAAGCTGCTCCGCTCAGACCGGGGTGACGCCGTGGCGGCGGCGGGAGAAGAAACGGTCCTTGCCCTCGGCCGCGCGGTAGCGGGCGATCAGGTGGGACCGCAGGTCGGCCGGCTCGACGATGTCGTCGATCACCAGCTCGGAGGCCAGACGCACGAAATCGATGTCGGTCTCGTACTCGGCGCGCTTGTCGGCGACGAAGGCGGCGGCCTCGGCAGGGTCGTCGAACGCCGCGATCTTGTTGGCGTAGACGGCGTTCACCGCGGCCTCGGCGCCCATCACCGCGATCTTCGCCGTGGGCAGGGCGATGGTGGCGTCCGGCTCGAAGCCGGGGCCGGCCATGGCGTAGAGCCCGGCGCCGTAGGCCTTGCGGACCACGACGCAGATCTTCGGCACGGTGGCCTCGCTGACCGCGGTGATCATCTTCGCGCCGTGGCGGATGATGCCCTGCTTCTCCACGGCGGTGCCGACCATGAAGCCGGGCACGTCCGACAGGAACAGCAGCGGCACGTTGAAGGCGTCGCAGAGCTGGATGAAGCGGGTGGCCTTGTCGGCGGAGTCGACGAACAGCACGCCGCCCTTGAACATCGGGTTGTTCGCCACGATCCCGACCGGCTTGCCGTTCAGGCGGGCGAAGCCGACGGTGAGCTCCTTGGCCCACAGCGCGTGGATCTCGAAGAACGAGTCGGCGTCGACCAGGCCCTTGATGAACCGCCGCATGTCGAACGCCTGGCGCTCGCTCGCGGGGACCAGGGTGCCCAGGTCGATGTTCGCCGGGGAGTCCGCCGCCTCGGCGGCCGGGGCGTCCTGCTGCCAGTTCGACGGCAGGTACGACAGGTACTGCTTGACCGTCTCCAGCGCGTCCTGCTCGGTCTTGACCAGGAAGTGCCCGACGCCGGACTCGGCGCAGTGCACCCGCGCGCCGCCCATCGCCTCCAGCGTGGTCTTCTCGCCGGTGACCATCTCCACCATGCGGTCGCTGCCCAGGTACATCGAGGCGTTGCCCTCGACCATCACCACGACGTCGCAGAAGGCCGGGATGTACGCCCCGCCGGCCGCGCTCGGCCCGAACAGCGCGCACACCTGCGGGATCGAACCGGAGGCCCGGACCTGGGTGTGGAAGATCTTGCCCGCGCCGCGCCGGCCCGGGAACAGGTCCACCTGGTCGGTGATGCGCGCGCCGGCCGAGTCCACCAGGTACACCATCGGCACGCCGGTGCGGTAGGCGGTCTCGATGATCCGGATGATCTTCTCGACGGTGCGGGCGCCCCAGGAGCCGGCCTTGACGGTCGAGTCGTTGGCCATCAGGCACACCGGGCGGCCGGCGATCCGGGCGGTGCCGGTGACCACGCCGTCGGCGGGCAGGTCGCCGGCCATGACGTTGGCGAACCGGCCGTCCTCGACGAACGAGTCCTCGTCCACCAGCAGGGCGACGCGGTCGCGGGCGAACAGCTTGCCGCGCTTGTCGTTGGCCGCGTGGTACTTCTCCGCCCCGCCGCGCAGGATCTCCGCGGTCAGCTCGGGCAGGTCATGGTGCGGAAGGGTGTGCGGTGGCACGCCTGGTTCCGTCATATGTGGCAACTCCTTTGTTGCTAAGTACGCGCGTGTGTTGTGGGACACGCTGCAACAAAGATTCTGCCAGCGGCCTCCTACTTCGCTAGTGCCCGGATGGTGTGCTCAGTCACACCCGCGTCGTGGTTTTCCGGGAGCATGACGATCTCGTCGACTCCGGCGTGGCGGTAGTCGTCGTAGGCCGTGCACACCTGGTTGAGGTCGCCTATCGCGGCTATGGACCGCAGGACCTCCAGCGGCATCGCCGCCATCAGCGAGCGCTCGTGCGCGCCGCCTCGGGCCAGGTCCACCAGTTCGCCGTGGCCGGCCTCGGCGAACATCCGGCCGAAGCCGTCGGCGTCCAGGTACGGCAGCAGGGACCGGCGGATCCAGTCCAGGGAGGCGGTGTCCGGGTCGACGACGGTCGGCAGGAAGACCGCCAAGCGGGGCACCGCGCGGTTGAGCCGGTCGGCGGTCAGGGCCAGGCGGGCCTTGATCCGGGCCGCGTGCTCGACGGTGGCCAGCGGCACGGCCACGCGGTCGGCGCGGCCCACCGCCACCTCGCTGGCCTCCAGGCCGAAGGCCAGGACCGTGAGCGAGGCGCGCGAGGAGTCCAGCCGGGAGCTGAAGCCGCGGGAGCGGACCGAGACGCCCTGGAAGCTGACCCGTTCGCCGCGGGTGAGCGGGCCGAGGATGGTGAGCGACTCGGCGAGCACGGTGGCCGGGTCGGTGCGCGGCCGGCCGTGCCAGTCGACGACCACCAGGCCGGTGGAGGCGGTGAGCGCCAGGCCGACCGTGCGGCCGGTGAGGGTGGCGACGCTGGCGGCGCCGCGGGCGGCGGTGACCGGGTCGCGCACTCCGGCCGGCAGCGGGCCGAGGGTCAGGGAGGCGTGGTGCTTGCCGCCGGGGTTCTTGCGGTGGAACTCGTCGGCGGTGGCGGCCTGGGCACCGGAGGCCCGGGCCTTGGCG
>JABFXP010000115.1 GCA_013361685.1 Catenulispora sp. | reverse complement strand
CTAGCATCGACAGACATGAGTATCAGGACCCTGGGTCGCGATGGCGGACTGACGAAGTTTCCGCGGCTCCTGGCCAATCCCGCGACCCCGCCCGGCGGCGCGGCGCTGATGACGGCGCTGGCCGCGGACCTGGACGGGGCCGTCGTCTTGTTCAAGGCGGACGGGAAGGTGCTCTCGCGGGCCGGTAGCACCGCCGGGGCGGAGGTCGTGCGGGCAGCGATCTCGAAGGAGCGGGCCGCGCGGCTCGGGCGCGAGATCCAGGTGCACGACTGGCACGTCCGCCTGTGGCCGCTCGCGGCCGACGGCGCGCTCACCCTGGCGGCCGCACGCCGCCGGCCGTGGCCGCTGCAGACCGAGGCCGAGGCGCTGCGCGCGGCGACCATCATCGCCACCACGCTGGCCGCCGACGAGAACACCGCCGAGCGGGGCCGGCTGGACACGGCGCGGCGCGCGATCTGCCGCTCGGTGTTCCAGCTGCTGATGATCGGGCAGGTCGCCGAGGCGCAGCGGGTCGCCGGAGCGCTGCAGCCGCTGATCCTGGACGTCGAGTCGGTCCGGATCCATGTGATCGCCGGACGGACCCGCGACCGTGACGCCCTGCTGGAGGCGTGCGAGGCGCGGATCGGATCGCTGGCGATCCCGGTCGCGTGCCCGGCGCGGTCCGGCCACGTCATCGTCGTCGAGCCCGCCGCCGAGGCGGACGCCGACGAACCGTCATCGGTGCGGGCGGCCCTGATCGAGCTGACGGCCCGGTCGACCAGCCGCAGCCTGGGCAGCAGCCGCAGACATCCCATCGCGGCGACCTCGGCCGGCTACGCGCAGGCGATCAGCGCCCTGGCCGAGGCGGCCGCGCTGCCGCACCGGACGGCGAACGCCGAGGAGTCGCGGAGCCTGGCCGAGGCGGTTCCGGCCGTGGCCGGCGGCTGGGCCGCCCGGCTGCTCGAGCCGCTCGCCGCCGTCGATGACGACGGGACGCTGCGCCACACCCTGGAGGTGGCGCTGACGTTCACCCGCAGCGAGACCGCCGCCATCCTGGGGGTGCACCGCAACACCGTCCATGCCCGGCTGGCCGCTGCCGCCCACGCGCTGAAGGCGGACCTGACCCGGCTCCCGCACCGCTCGGCGTTCCACCTCGCACTGCGCGCGCGCTCCGAGGGCGGCGCCCGGGACGACCGGGTCACGCTGGCCGAAGTGCTGCAGGACGAGCAGCTCAAGGCCTGGGGCGCCGCCCTGTTGGACCGGCTCGACGACGCCGTGGTCCCCCGGGGCCGGGCCCGGATGCGCGACCTGCTGCGAGCCTTCGCCGACGCCGACGGCTGCATCAACGCCGCGGCCCGGAAGACCGGGCTGAGCCCGAACTCCGCCAGCCGCTGGCTGGTGGCCGCCGAAGCCGCCGGCGGCATGCGGCTGCGCCACGGCTACGGCGGTGCCCACGAGGTGGCGATCGCCCTGGCCGCGACCGAGGGTTTCGAGCTGCTTCCGGCTGTTTGAGCCTCCCCGGCGCTGCGGCGGAGTCGCGACGGCACCGGTCCGGATCCGACGCTGCGCGCCGGCCGGGCGACTGTGCACGATTCACCATTTGCCGATGGGCGCCGTGCACACTCCACCGTAGACGCCACCGGTGCCGATCAGGGAGTTTAGGGTGATGCGGCGGGCCGGCGCGGGCTGATCGAGCAACCACCAGCGCGGGCCCCGCCCTTTCCGTATGCCTGTTGCCGCCGGTCGCGATCGCAGAACATTGCGACCGCTGTTTCGCAGGACTTCGCCACCGGGGCCGTTGAGGGGAGCGCGTGCATGTCGGATCTACCCGCCAGGCGGCACGGAAGGCCGAGTAACGGGGACGCCGGGGCCTGGAGCGGAAGGGGTCGCTTATTCGTCGGCGGCCTGGCGCTCGTGGCCGTCGGCGGCGGGCTCGGGTCCGGCATGGCGTGGTCGGTGCACAGTCTCAGCCCCGCGGTCGGGCCTCCGATCGAGCTCGCCATCGCCGTCGGCTACGCCGCGGTCCTGGTCGTCCTGATCGCCATGTTCTCCGGGGCGACGCGCCGCACCCCGCCGCCGAGGCCGGCCGACCCCGGCGTCGAACGCAGGCACCTGGAAGCCATGTGGACCGCGCATCTGGGCGAGACCTTGCTGGCGACCGCCAGCCGCATGGGGCAGAGCCGGCCGCAGGCGGCGCAGGCCGTGCACGCGGCGGTGTCCGGCGGGGGCATCACCGGCATCGCCGCCGGAATCGCGGCGCTGGGCGAGGAGGCGGCACGCCCCGCGGCGTCCGCGGTGCCCGAGGAGGCCCTGGTCCAGGCGCAGGCGTCGACGACGATCACCCGCAGGGTTCTGACCATGCTGCGCACGGTGCTGCGCGAGCTGGACGCCCTCGAGCGCAAAACCGAGGACCCGGGGACGCTGAAGACCCTGTTCACCGTCGACGAGCTGGTCACGCGCATACGCCGGGCCATGGAGACGCTGGCCGTGCTCGGCGGGTACGCCCCGCGCACCGCGCCGCGGCCGGAGGAAGTGCACACGCTGCTGCGCCAGGCCGTCGCCGAGATCGAGGACTACCAGCGGGTCCAGATAGTGCCGCCGGTGACGGGCCGGGTCCACGGCGTGGCCGCCGCGGACATCATCCACCTCGTCGCCGAACTGGTGGAGAACGCCACGAAGTTCTCCAAGCCCGACACCCAGGTCACCGTCCGGGTCCAGGAGGTCGCCTCGGGCCTGGCCATCGACATCGACGACCGCGGGCTGGGCATGGACCCGGCCGAATGCGAGCGGGCCTGCGCCCTGCTGGCCGGACGCGACCGCCAGCAGGTCTTCCAGCGCCTCGGCAACGGACAGCTCGGGTTCCTCGCCTCCTCGGTCTTCGCCAGCCGTCACGGCATCGCGGTGCTCGTCGAAACGAACATCGCCGGCGGCATCCACGCGCTGGTGCTGCTGCCGAACGCGCTGCTGGAGGGCCCGGAGGCCGCGCCGGTCGGCGCCCCGCTCGACGTGCCGGTCGAGGCGCCGCTCGACACCCCGGCCGAGGCGCCGTTCCGAGCACCGGTCCCCGCCGCGGCATCGGCCGCCGAACAGCCCGGCATCCCTTCCCGGTCCGGCCGGCATCCCGGCCCCGGCCCCGAGCCGGCCGCGGTCGATTGGGCGGCCCGTCCGTCGCTGCCCCGCCGGGAAGGCAGCTACCTGCCGCAGCCCGCCGCGCCGAAACCCGCCGCACCGGACCCGGCCTCCGCCCACAGCAGGATCTCCGCGGGGCTGCTCGCGGACTTCCAGAGCGGATACCGCACCGCCGCCGGCGATCCGCCCAGCGACGACGTCAACGGATACGACCTGAACGGTTGGGAGGTGTGAGGCGATGAACGCGACCGAACCGGTGACCAACGACCTGAAATGGCTGCTCGACCGCATCGTCCGGCGCCTGCCCGGCGCCCGGGCCGCGGTGCTCACCTCCACCGACGGCATCCGCACCCACCACGCCGGCATCGGCGAAGACGACGCCGACCGGCTCGCGGCCATCGCGGTCAGCCTCTTCTCGCTGGGCCGGGGCATCGGCGAGGTGGGCGGGCACAGCACCGACGTGGTCCGGCAGGTGATCGTGGAGCGCACCGACGCCCTGCTGTTCGTGGCCAGCGCCGCGCCCCGCACCGTCGTGGCCGTCCTCACCGCCCCCGACGCCGACTCCGGACTGGTCGGGCACGAGATGGCCCAGGCGATCGCGGCGGTGGCCAAGCACCTGGCGACCGCTCCGCGCGGTCCCGGCGACGAACTCGAGCGGTGATGGATCCCGATGCGGGCCGGGCCTGGAACGAGGACTCCGAGATCGGCCGGCTGCGGCTGTACAGCCTCACCGGCGGCCGGACCGCGCCCACCCAGCCGCTGGACCTGGCCTCCCTGGTCCACGCCTCGGCCGCGCACCCCGGGCCGTTGGACGGCGAACACCGCCAGATCCACAGCCTGGTCCGCACCGAGGCCCGCTCGATCGCCGAACTGGCCGGGCTGCTGCGCCAGCCCGCCACGGTCGTCAAGATCCTCGTGGCCGACCTGCTGGACTCCGGGGCCCTGGTCCACGCCACCCCGTACTTCGATGCGGACCCCACCAACGTCGAGATCCTGGAGCGAGTCCTTGCCGGCCTACGTGAACTCGCCCTCTGACCCGGCCTCGCGACCGGGCGCCATGAAGATCCTGGTCGTCGGCGGGTACGGCGTGGGCAAGACCACCCTGGTCGGCGCGATCAGCGAGATCGAGCCGCTGACCACCGAGGCCGACGTCACCGAGGCCTCCACCGACCAGGACCGGACCGCCGGGACCGAGGCGAAGGCCACGACCACGGTGGCGTTGGACTTCGGGCGGATCACCCTGCTCCGGCACGGGCTCCAGCTGCTGCTGTTCGGCGCCCCCGGCCAGCCGCGGTTCTGGTTCATGTGGGACGACCTGGCCACCGGCGCGCTCGGCGCGGTGGTCATGGCCGACACCCGCCGGCTGGCGGACTGCTTCCCGATCGTCGAGTACTGCGAACGGCTGCGGCTGCCGTTCGTCGTCGCGGTCAACGAGTTCGACGGCTCCTTCCCCTACCTGGCCGAGGAGGTCCGCGACGCCCTGGCGCTGACCGAGCGGGTGCCGATCCGGACGTGCGACGCCCGCGAGCCCGCGTCGGTCCAAGCGGTGCTGATCACTCTGGCCGAGCACGCCCTGGCCCTGCACCGCGCCCAACGCCCCCTCACACACTAAGGACAAGAACGTCATGGCCACGATCGACGCCAACGGGCGCTTTCTGCTGACCCCCGACGAGCCGCCGAAAGCGGGGCGGGTCCGGGAAATCCTCCAGGCGCAGCGCGGCTTCCTCTCGCGCCCGGACCCGGAGTTCGACGCCTTCGCCCTCAACCTGGCCCGCGCGGCCGCGGAGCTGATCGGCACCCGGACCCTGCCGTACACGATGGTGAACGTGATCGACGGCCACCAGCAGCAGTACTTCACCGGGCTGCACGTCCCGACCGGTCCCGACGGGCACACGCCGGAGGTGGCCCGGACCATGGAGCGGAACCTCGGCTTCTGCGTGCACACCCTGGACCGGGGCGAGGCGCTGGTGTTGGAGGACGTCACCGGGGTCGCGCGCTACGCCAACAACGGCGTGGTCAACGGAGCCGGGGTGCGAACCTACATGGGCGCGCCTTTGATCGACGCGGAGACCGGCGTCCCCTACGGCACGATCTGTGTTCTGGACACCCAGCCCCGCCAGTGGGGCCGCGGGGGGCTGGAGTTGATCAAGCATTCCCGCGATGAGCTGTCCCGCATGTTGGACGCTCGCAAGAGGGCCCAGCAATAAGCGTGGCCGACGCTCACGATCGCTCCTTCTCGGCGCGACGGAGAACGCCGCGGTCCGCCAGGCCGGCCCGTGCGGCCGGCCTGGGCGGCCG
>JABFXP010000549.1 GCA_013361685.1 Catenulispora sp. | reverse complement strand
GTTGAACCGGCGGCGCAGCGCCGAGGACAGGTCGTTGACGCCCTTGTCCCGGTCGTTGGCGGTGGCGATGACGCTGAAGCCCTTCTCGGCCTGGGTCTCCTCGCCCAGCTCCGGGATCGGCAGCGTCTTCTCCGACAGGATCGTGATCAGGGTGTCCTGCACGTCGGCCGGTATCCGGGTCAGCTCCTCGATGCGCGCGATCGCGCCGGTGGCCATGGCGCGCATCAGAGGACTGGGGACCAAGGCGTCCCGCGAGGGGCCGTGCGCCAGCAATTGGGCGTAGTTCCAGCCGTACCGCATCGCCTCTTCCGGCGTCCCGGCGGTGCCCTGGACCAGCAGCGTGGAGTCGCCGGAGATGGCGGCGGCCAGGTGCTCGGAGACCCAGGTCTTGGCCGTGCCCGGGACCCCGACCAGCAGCAGCGCGCGGTCGGTGGCCAAGGTGGCGATGGCGATCTCGACGATCCGGCGCGGCCCGATGTACTTGGGCGTGATGACGGTGCCGTCCTCGAGGGTGCCGCCGAGCAGATAGGTCGACACCGCCCACGGCGACAGCTTCCAGCGCGGCGGCTTCGGGCGGCCGGAGTCGGCATCGGCCTTGCGCAACGCCTCCAGTTCGGTGGCGAAGGCGTGCTCGGCGTGAAGGCGCAGGACCGTCGTTTCAGTCATCAAAGGCAACTTTCGATTTTCGGCAAGGCGACACCCACTCAAGAGTCCACCTTGGGGGAAGGAGTCAGACAGCGTCCAGCTCGGGGGGAATCAGACAGCGTCCGCGAACGCCGCGTCCATATCAGACGACGTCCAGCTCGGCGAGCATCAGAGCCCGGTCGCGCAGCATCGCCGCCAGGTCGTCCAGGTCCTCGGCCCACAGCGGCTGCTCGGCGCGGATCTCGTCGGCCTTGGCCGCCACCGCCGGCGCGAACGACGGCGGCATCCAGCGGCCCGCCAGGTTGTCCATGCCGAAGAAGCGGGCGACGTCGTTGCGGGTGGCGTTGGGCAGGTACTTCGGGATCGCCGCCAACAGCGCCTCGCACACCGGGTCCGCCCAGGGCCGGCCGAGCCGGCTGAGGATGATCGGCGCGCTGTGGATCGAGTACTGCGACCGGTGGTCGGCGACCACGCCCAGGCACCAGCGCTCGGCGGCCTCGTCCGGCAGCAGCTCCAGCATGTCGCCGGAGGCGTTGACGGCGCAGAACGCCTCGGCCCAGGTCGCGTCGCGCTGGCGCAGCGTGGCCGAGCGCCAGCCCCGGTGGCCGGCGGCGGCCTCCCAGCGGTTCGCGGCGGTGCTGCGCAGCAGCCGGGCCGGCGAGAGCCCGAAGTGCTCCCAGGCCGACAACGGCGTGGAGGCTATGAGGTCCTCGAACCAGTACGAGGGCTGCATCTTGGCCAGCCGCCGCTCGTCCTCGGTCTGGACCCAGCCCTCGCCGATGCCGTCGCGGACCTGGTCCTCGGTGAGTTCCAGCTTCTGGTCCCTGACCTTGACCAGGACCGCGTCGCCCTCAGTGATCACCTCGACCCAGGCGTGCAGGCGCTCGGTCATCCGGGCGGCGAAGCGGGAGCCGGGCAGGGCGGCCAGCAGCCGGACCGTCTCGGCGCGGACCTGGCGGGACTTGTCGTCCAGGGCCGCCTCGAGGAACGGCTCGTCCTCCGGACCCAGCCCCACCGCGAAGGCCTCGACGTAGGCGGCGCGGGTCTCGGCGGCGTGGCCGGGCTGGTCCCAGACCTCCTCGACGAGGGCGCGGGCCGCCGCCGGGTCCTTGCCGCGGAACCACGTCAGGTACCCGATGCGCTCGTGCGGCCGGTCGGAGGACCAGGCGTCGGCGTCGGGCGCGGAGGCGTAGCGGGTGAAGGTCGACCACTGCTGGTTCTGCTTGGCCAGCCAGGTGCCGCGCGGGCCGGCCAGCGTCATCAGGTCGGCGCGGACCGCCTTGCTGCCGCGGGCGTAGTCGAACAGCGGCGGCAGCAGCTCGGCCGGGGCCCGGCAGCCGGTCTTCGCCGCCGCCTCCAGGTACTCCGGAAGCGACTCCGAACGGGAGGCGACCAGCGCGGTGAGCCGGGCCGAGGTCGCGGTGGACAGCAGCGGCCGGGGATCACGGGCGGCGGAGGCGGCGGCCCTCACCGCGGCGGCGGGGTCGCCGGACTCCTCCTGGTCCCCGACGAGCTCGGCGGAGTAGGCGGAGCCGGCGCTGCCCGCGCGGCGCCACGCGCTCATCAGGGCGGCCGAGCTGAGCAGCGCCGCCGCCGGGTTGTCGCCGGGCGCCGCGAAGCGGCCCGCGTCCGGCGGGGTCCGCCGGTCGGTGCCGACCAGGGCCGTGGAGACCAGGTCCTGCCAGACCTCGGAGCCGGTCTGGTTGGAGGCTTCGTTCATGGTGCTCACCGCGCTTCCGCCGAGTAGAAGATCACCGGGATCCCCACAGCCTTCGCACTGATGTCCACAGATTGTGCACGAGGCCTCCGACAGTTTCGCTCGCGCGTGGCAATACTCTGAAATTCCCACATCAGAGGGCCACCGCGGCACCCTCGGACCACACCGTCAGCGGCTCGAACCCCGCGTCGGTGTAATCGCCGAACACTGTGACGGGATGTCCGCCCGACACCGCGAGCAGACGCCACAGCGCGGATTCCTCACATATCAGGGGCACGCGACGGCCGTCGGCGTCGCAGAGCTCGCCGTTGCGGTCCGGCACCGCCTGCGCGACGACCACCGGCCACCCCTCCTGCCACGGGTCCGCGGCCAGCACGGCGGCGAACTCGTCGGCGGCGGCCAGCAGCGTGCCGCCTTCCGGCTCGGCGGCGACGGTCTCCAGCTCACCGGCCTCCATCTGGGCGCGCAGCGCAAGCGCCTCGGAGTGGAAGGCCATCTCAGCCCGATAGACGGCACCGACGGGCAACGCGAGCGTCGGAGCCTGCTGCATGGCCCCGAAGGCCAGCAGCATGGCCATCCGGCCGCTCTCGGCCCCGCGCAGCCAGATGCGGCGCTCGGTGAGCTTGTCGGCGGCCCGGTCCCGGGTCCCGAGGACGTGCCAGCGGTCGGCGACCCGCTCGCCGTCGCGCCGCACCGCGTCGGCGTCCACCGAGATGCCGACCCGGCGGCGGACGGTGCCCTGCAGCGCGGGCGGCAGGTCGGCCAGCCGCGACCAGGCTTCGCACAGCAGGTGCAGCCGCCCGAACTCGGTGAGGACCGCGTCCGGCCAGCGGTCGCCGGAGGAGGAGCGCGCGCTCGTCAGGGTCCGCACCCGGTTCGCGACCCCCGGCGCCTGCGCGTCGACGAGGCGTTTGGCGACCGGGTCCACGGCGCCGTAGGAGAGCGTGGCGGAGTCGCTGATACCGGCCGCGACCTGGTCGGCGAGCCAGCGGTCGAGGTCGGCCAGGCCGTTGCCGATCCGCTCGGCGCGCTGGGCGGCCCGTTTGGCGGCGCCCTCGGGGTCGGCGGCGGCCTTCTCGGCTTTGGCCGCGCTCCGGGCGGCGGACTTCTCGGCGCGGTCGCGACGGGAGTCCGACCAGGCTTCGACCCGCTCGGGAAGGGTCTCGGTGTCCGCGATGGTCCCGGCCGCCCACAGCAGCAACAGGCCCAGCGCGTGCTTGCAGGGGAACTTCCTGCTGGGGCAGGTGCAGGCGTAGGCGGTGTCCGAGTCGGCCACGGAGACCGTGACCTGGTACGGCTTGCTCCCGCTCCCCTTGCAGTCGCCCCACAGCAGGCGTCCGGAGTCTTGGTACCCCGTGTTCGACCAAGGTCCCGGCACGCCGAGCTTCGCTCCGGCCTTCTGCGACGGGGCGTCCGGGGCCAGGGAGTTCACTTGGGCGGCGGTCCAACGTTCTGCCATGGACCGAACACTATTTCAGAGGACCGACAAGGATCTCGGAAACGGCCGGGCCCGGATCGGGCCCGGCGGATCAGGCGTGCGCCAGATTCGAGTTCACCCAGTCCACGATCTTCTGCGTCGAGGTCCCCGGCGTGAAGATCGCCACGACGCCCATCTCCTTCAGGGCCGGGAAGTCGACCTCGGGGATGATGCCGCCGGCGAAGACCTTGATGTCGGAGGCTTCGCGCTCCTTCAAGATCTCGATGACCTTCGCGCACTGGGTCATGTGCGCGCCGGAGAGGATGGACAGGCCGATCGCGTCGGCGTCCTCCTGGATGGCGGTGGCGACGATCTGGTCCGGCATCTGGTGCAGACCGGTGTAGATGACCTCCACACCGGCGTCGCGCAGGGCGCGGGCGACGACTTTCGCGCCGCGGTCGTGCCCGTCCAGGCCGGGCTTCGCGATGACGACGCGGACCGGTGCTGACTGGCTCATACCACTGCCTCCACTGGCTGGTTAAGGACGATCGCCGGTGATCGACCGCAAGCAGGGAACACAGTATCCGACCAGGGTTGAGAGCCAATGTAGTCTCGGACTGTGACGGTCCGCACAGTACTGCGTAAGGATCATCGGACTTCCTGCGAGAACACCGGTTAACCGCTTGCAAAGGGCGCGTAAAGTCCACCGAACCGTTGTCCGTCCAGGGCTGAAGGCGCTAAAGTCGCGACTCGGTAACGGCGTTGTCCCCACGCGGTTTCCTGCTTGAGTCCCAGCTGTCCCACGTTCCCAGGAGGTATTGGCCGTCATGGGAAGACATGGTTCGTCTGAATGGGATAGTCAATGGCAGGCGGCCATGGCACCATCCGAGGAAGACAGCCTCTACGGTTCCTCTGACAGCTACCAGGCGGTCAACGACTGGTCGGGCGTGTACGAGGTGCAGACGCCGCAAGCGGCGCCGCACGTACCGCAGCAGGCCGGTTTCTACGAGACCGGCGCCTCTTATGACTTCGGTTCGTCGCATGAGCAGTCCGCACCAGCGTCCACATACACCGACGCGACCGCGCGCCAGCCTGTGATGGACCAGAGCTATTACGAGTCCGTGTACGCGTCGTACGCGGTGCAGCCGGACCCGCAGCCTGAGTTCTACGCTCAGCCCCAGTACGAGCAGCAGCCGCAGGCTCACTACCAGCAGCCGCAGGCGCAGTACGACCAGTACGAGGCCGTCCAGTACCAGCCCGCCCAGTACACGCAGCCTCAGCACGAACAGCACAACTTCCACCACCCCGAGTTCGACACGGGTCAGTTCGAGGCGATCTACGAAGAGCCCGGTTCCACCGAGGCCTCGTACGACCTCCTGCCCGACGGCGAAGGCGCCTACGACTCGTACGACGGCGAGGGCTACGGCGACGCCGACTACCTCGACTACGAGTACGCCGGTTACGACGACACCGACGACGACCTCGACGGCGACTACCGCGACGGCTACAGCGGCTACGACGGCGACGACCTGGGCCAGGACGACTTCGACGACGAGCCCGCGCCGATCCGCTCCCGCGGCCGCGCCGCCTTCTCCCGCTCGGCCGCCGCGGTCGACGTCGCCGAGAAGGCGCCCCGGCCGGCGCCGGGCGGCGCCGGC
>JABFXP010000668.1 GCA_013361685.1 Catenulispora sp. | reverse complement strand
AGGTTGTGTTGCGGCGGTCTTGAGGCGTTCGGGGCTCGGGGCTCGGGCTGAGGGGGCTGGGCGCTGGCTGGGCTCGGCTCGGCTCGGCTCGGTCAGGTCCGGCGACCTGGCTTGGCCCGGCTCGGCTTGGCACGGCACGGCACGGCACGGCACGGCTTGGCACGGCTCGGCCCGGCTCGGCCCGGCTCGGCTCGGCTCGGCTGGGTTCGGCTCGGTTCGGCTCAGCTCGGTTCGGCTCGGTTCGGCTCGGCTCAGCTCGGCTCTGATTCGCTCGGCCGGATCCGGCGCGGTCGGGCGGCCTGGATTGGCTCGGTTCGGTTTCCGCTCGGAGTTGCTCGGCTCGGCTGGTGCTTGCTTTGCCGGGCCCGCCTTCCGAAGCTCTCAGCGCCCGGATTCGATCTGCTCAGCCTCCTGAGCAGCGGTCCGGGCGATACCCGCCCCGAGCCCCTTCGGCCCGTCGGCGTCGATCGGGAGCCCGGTCTCCAGCCCGATGACCGCGTCGGCGGTGCGCTGGGCGGCGTGGAACACGGCCCCGGCGCCGGGCAGGTCGGTCAGGCTCTCCTGGGCCTGGCGCAGTGCCCGCAGGCGCCTGAGACCGTGCGCCGCGCCGAGCGTGTCGCGGATCGCCTTCAGCTCCGCCAGTTCGGCGGCCAGCCGCTCCAGCGTCGTGGCGAACTCGGCTGACACCTGCTCCGCGCGCGCCACGAACGCCGCGAGCGTCGCCGACTCGGCCAGCGCGCCGCCGATCGTCGCCAGTCCCAGCGTGAGGAGATCGGCCACCGCCGTCGCGGCCAGTTCGGCGGCGGCCCACTCCGCCGCGTCCGTGACGATGCCGGTGACAAGATCCTGCGTCGCCCCGGCGACGATCCCCGCCTCGTTCAGCAGATGCGCGGTCCCCGCCGCTCCGGATGCGAACCGGTCCACCGCCGCCAGACACGTCCCCATCGACTCCCCGAACGCCTGAGCCGCCCCGCCCCGCCAACTCCCGGCGACCGCCGCGCCGTCCGCCCGGAGCCGCACCGACACCGCACGCGCCGCCAGCGCCTGTTCCATCCACACAGCGGCGACCCTGTGCAGAGCCTCAGCATCACCGGAGACGCGCTCGAGCACGGCCAGCAGCCCGGCCTCCCGCAACACCCATTCGACCCCCGACGTCAGCATCCCCTCCACGCCGGCCCGCGCCACCCGGTGCACCGCCGACAATCCGCTGTCGAACGCCGGAGCCTGCTCCACCGCCCACGCGAACCCGGCTCCGAACTCGGCCCCACTCCCGGCCCCAGCCCCAGTGCCGAACGCGCTCTCGCTCCCAGCCCCAGTGCCGAACGCGCTTCCGGTCCCAGCCCCAGTGCCGAACGCGCTCCCGGTCCCGATCCCAGTGCCGAACGCGCTCCCGCTCCCAGCCCCAGTCCCGAATGCGCTCCCGCTCCCAGCCCCAGTCCCGAACGCGCTCGCAGACCCGGCTCCGAACCCGCTCCCGAGCCCAGCCCCGAACCCGCCTGACCTCCCCGAATCCCCCATGCCCGCCGCCGTCCCCGACTCCCCGCTCACCCGCCCGCCTCCTCCACCTCGGCTATCAAAGCCCCCGCCCCCACCGCCCCCGCCAAGTCCGCCACCACCCGATCGGCCCCCGAATACCGCCCCGCCGTGACCCGCAACCCCTGCGCGGCCCGCGCCACCCACGCGCCCAACTCCGCACCGGCCGCCAGCTCGGCTTCCTTGTGCGCCGCGTAACGATCCGCCAGCAGCCCCGACTCCGGCAGCCGCCCGAACCACCCGCGCTCCACCGAAGTCCCGGCCAGCGCCTCGCGCACCGCCCCCAGATCCCTCGCCGCCGCGTCCAGGGCGTCCGCATAATCGGCCAGCACCTGCGGACGCACCTCGAAGTCGTACCCCGGCACCGGCCACCCCCTTAATCAAAGTGTTTCGATCATTCTACCTGGTGCACTTCCCTCACGGTAGTCACTCGAATACCGTAGGTATTCACTCGATCGGGTCAGTCAGGACGTGACGCGCGTCGCCTCCCGAGGTACTACCAAGCGGTAACTTTGTCGGGATACGATCCCCTCGGACGGCACCGTCGGCAACGGCTGGGCCGCACCACAAGCCCACGGCAACATCGCCAGAACATGCGGAAGGCCTCACGCGCGAGAAGACCCCGTGTTCGGATCATCGGTCCGACCATGGCAAGCTGCGTCAGGAGAGACCGGAAGAGATGCCCTCAAGCAGGAGGTCGGACAGCGATATGAAGATCGTCGTCTGTGTGAAGCAGGTGCCGGACACGGAGGCCGAGAAGCGGCTCCTCCCGGACACCCTGACCGTGGACCGGGAGAGCTCGAACCCGGTGCTGAACGAGATGGACGAGTTCGCCATCGAAGAGGCGCTCAAGCTCGTCGAGGCGCACGGCGGCGAGGTCACCGTGCTGACCATGGGCCCGGACGGCGCCGACGCCGCGGTGCGCAAGGCCCTGTCCATGGGCGCCGACTCCGGCATCCTGCTCACCGACCCGGCGCTGGCCGGCTCGGACGCCGTCGCCACCTCCTATGCCATCGCCCAAGCCCTCGGCACCACCGAGTACGACCTGGTGATCCTGGGCTCGGAGGCCTCCGACGCGCGCACCTCGCTGGTCCCGGCCATGCTCGCCGAGCGCCTGGGCCTGCCGCAGCTGACCTTCGCCTCCAAGGTGGAGATCGACGGCACCGACATCACCGTGAACCGCCTCACCGACTACGGCCACGACGTGGTCAAGGCGCAGCTGCCGGCCGTGGTGTCGGTGGTGGAGAAGATCAACGAGCCGCGCTACCCCTCCTTCAAGGGCATCATGGCGGCCAAGAAGAAGCCGGTGACCACGCTGGACACCGCCGCCGCCGGTATCGACGCGGCGCTGGTCGGCGCGGGCGCCGCGGCCACCGCGGTGGTCGACGCCGCGCAGCGCCCGCCGCGCAGCGCCGGTGTGAAGGTCGGCGACGACGGCGACGGCGGCGTGAAGCTGGCCGAGTTCCTGTCCGCGCAGAAGTTCATCTAAGGGAGCGTTGGAACATGGCTGAGATCCTGGTCCTGGTCGACCACGCCGACGGCGCGGTCAAGAAGGTCACGCTGGAACTGCTGACCAAGGCCCGCGCGCTGGGCACCCCGAGCGCGGTGTTCATCGGCGCCGGCTACGAGGCCGGCACGGCCGAGAAGCTGGCGGAGTACGGCGCCGCCAAGGTCTATGTCGCCGAGGACAAGGACCTCGACGGCTACGTCACCGCCCCCAAGGCCGAGCTGCTGGCCAAGCTGGTGGCCGACACCGGCGCCGCGGCGGTGCTGGTCGCCGCCACCGCCGAGGGCAAGGAGGTGGCCGCCCGGCTGGCGATCAAGACCGGCTCCGGTGTGCTGACCGACGCCGTCGACGTCAGCGCGGACCTGGTCGCCGAGCAGTCCATCTTCGGCGGCTCGACGGTGGCCCACTCCAAGGTCACCCAGGGCACCCCGATCATCGCGATGCGCCCGAACGCCACCGCCCCGGAGGCCGCCCCGGCCGCCGCGGAGCGCGTGGACGTGAGCGTGGAGCTCACCGACTCGGCGAAGCTCGCCAAGGTCGTGGAGAAGGTCGTGCTGCCCAAGGGCGACCGCCCCGAGCTCACCGAGGCCTCGATCGTGGTCTCCGGCGGCCGCGGCGTCGGCTCCGGCGAGAACTTCGCGATCATCGAGCAGCTGGCCGACGCCCTGGGCGCGGCGGTCGGCGCCTCCCGCGCCGCCGTCGACGCCGGCTGGTACCCGCACCAGGCGCAGGTGGGCCAGACCGGCAAGACGGTCTCCCCGCAGCTGTACATCGCCGCCGGCATCTCCGGCGCGATCCAGCACCGCGCCGGCATGCAGACCTCGAAGACCATCGTCGCGATCAACAAGGACGAGGAGGCGCCGATCTTCGAGCTCGCCGACTACGGCGTGATCGGCGACCTGTTCAAGGTCGTCCCGCAGGTCACCGAGGAGATCTTGAAGCGGAAGTGATCGACGTGCTCTGCTGAGAGCCGGTCCGTCCGTCGGGACCGCTCCGCTTGCCCGAAGGGGTGGGGGGAGCGGTCCCGTGCGTTGCGGGCTGACCGGGCTGACCGGGCTGACCGGTGGTCGTGGCGGGCGGCTGCGGGGCGCCGTGACCGCCGTGGGGCAGGAGCAGGATCGTGGTGGCCGCCGCGGCTCCCAGGAGGGCGCCGACGGCCGCGTAGACGGGGATCCGGTGCCTGCGGCCCGCGCGGCGGTGGGAGGTGCGGGGCCGGGCGTTGGCGGGGCTGGTGTCGGGCTGCTGAGCGGGCGCCTGCGCGGGTTCCTGTGTGGATTCCTGCGCGGGTGGACTGGTCGGGGTGCGGGTGGGGGAGTGAGCCGGCGCAAGGCCGGGCGTTCGAGCGGGTATTCGCGCCGACGGGGGCGGATCGGGCGGATCCTGGTCGGCGATGGTCGGGGTCGGCAGGTCGCCGGATATCGACGGCGGTGCGTCCGGGGGATAGGGGTCAGTGCTGGTCGGCGTCGGCGGACCCTGGAACGGCGTCTCCGGGAACGGATCCCACTCCGTCTCCGGCGGCGTGGCGAGGCCGACCTGAAGGCCCGCGTTCGCGAGCTTCAGCGCGGTGTCGGCCGCGAGTTCGAACTCGATTCCGGCGTTGGCGAGTTCGAGGGCTGTGTCAGCCACCACTTCGAAGTCCGCCGACGCGACCGTCTGCCCGCGGAGTGCGTCAACGCCGGCGGCGACCACGATCCACGCGGCGAGTTCCGCCTCTCGCCGCGCGATGTCGGCGAGCACCGGCTCGGAGAGCCAGCCCCCGCCGGTCGGGCCGGAGGCGTCGCGGGAGTCCGCGCCGGTCCCGGCGACCACCGCCGCCACCTCGGCGGCCGTCGGACGGTCCGCCGGATCCTTCACCAGACACGCCGCCAGCACCTCGGTGAGCTCGTGCGGCACGTTCACCAGCTTCGGCGGCTCGTGCACGACCCGGTACAGCAGCGCCGGCCCGGCCCCGGCCCCGAACGGCCCCACCCCGCAGGCCGCGTAGGCGACCACCGACGCCATCGAGAAGACGTCCGACCCGAAGCTCGCGGGCTTGCCGAGCGCCTGCTCCGGCGACAGGAAGCCCGGCGAGCCGATCACCGCGCCGACCCGCGTCAGCTGCACGTCGTCGATCGCCCGGGCCACGCCGAAGTCGATCAGCCGCGGTCCGTCCCGGGCCAGCAGCACGTTCGAGGGCTTCACGTCCCGGTGCACCACCCCGGCCGCGTGCACCTCGGCCAGCGCGAGCGCCAGGCCGCGGGTCAGGGTTCGCAGTCCTTCGGTCGACAGCGGGCCGAACCCCATCAGCGCCTCGGTGACCGAGGGCCCGGGCACGTACTGCGAGGCCAGCCACGGCAGCTCCGCCTCCGGGTCGGCGGCCACCACCGGCGCGATCCACGCTGCGCCGCCGCTGCCGGCGCCATT
>JABFXP010000700.1 GCA_013361685.1 Catenulispora sp. | reverse complement strand
GGGTTGGGCGTGAGCTGCCCGATCGGCGTGGCGAAGGTTGACGGCTGAGGCCTAATCGCAATCCGGTATCGCGGTAATCGCCGCGATGATCGAAGCGCTGGCTCCTCCTGGCACGACGGCCGGGAGGAGCTGCTTCGGCGATGGTCCTGTCGTCCAGCGGCCGGGATTCCCGGACGATTCGAATGATTCGAATCAAGCGTCGACCGTGCGTCGACAGTGTCGCAGCGCTCGGGGATCACTTACGCATTGACGACTAGGACGACTAGTCGTCGGACCGACGCCGTCTTCAGCCGCCTTGCTCATCCGCCGAGCGAGGCGGCTTTTCCGTCGGCGATGCGTCCGAGACTGAGGACGACACCGGCTGATAATGGTTGACCGCGTTGTAGCTGGCTTGAGGTTGAACGGCCGGAGGGGTGGGTGCCGCCCGGGCTGGTGTCGGAGGCTGGGCGAACGTTGGCTTGTACGGCGTCGTGTCTTGCGTACCGAGGTTGGACGCGTCGATGCGGAGGACTGCTTGGCGGACCAGGTCAAGGGAACCGGCGGCTTCGATCAGTGCCCGCTGGCTTATGTCGTAGAACGCTGGGTTCTGGAGATGCGCCTTGCGCCGTAGGAAACCCGGCTTCAACGCGGGGGGATCGGCAGCGGTGTCATATGTCAGGCCGAGCAGCATGTGGCCGGTGCTGACATGGCCGGTCTTCAGCTCCAGCGCCACGCTCAGGGCAGCAGCGCGGAGGGCGGCATTAGTGGTCCGCGAAAACGAGATGTGGCCGCTTGGTCCAGGTCCGCGATCTCCTAGGCGCAGAACCAAGGTTTCGCGAAGCTGCTCGTAGTCGACGCCGATCGACTTGCACGCCAGGAAGGCATGGTGCTCGGGGCGCGCCTGCTGCCCCTTCGGTGGTTGCCTGCGTAGCAGCCCCAGGAGCAAGTGCGACGTGCCGATGCATGGATGCCCAAGGGCCCGAGCCTCCTCTTGGGCAAGCAGAATCGCCGCTCGGGCCTGTTCGGTGAACACCTCGAACACGTCGTCGTCCTCCACGTCAGAAGCACGCCACGCCTATATTGCGCGGGCCACCCTACTGCCTGGTTCGGCATTACGGCAGGCCGGCTGCGGAAGGCAGGCTGGGCGCATCTGCCGCCGAGGTTTTCTGGTCGCGATGGCCGAGCTGCCGGTGATAGGACATGGGGATGGACCCTGAAGCCCTGTCGCCGATCGACCGGCTCCTCGCCGAGCATGCCTGTGAGCGTCTGATCCTCGAGTTCATGCGTCGGCTTGATTTGGGGCAGCCCAGTTCTGTAGCGGAGCTGTTCACCGAGGACGGGGTGTGGGAGTGGCCTGATGGCGGGCGTCGCGTTGAGGGGCGTGCTGCGTTGGGTGAGTACTTCGGGTCCCGGCCGGCGGATCGGTTGTCTCGGCGGATGTGTACGAACGTTCTCGTGGATGTGGAGTCGGCCTCGGTGGCTGCTGCGACCACGTATTTCGCGACCTATCGGGTCGATGGGTATACCGAGGGGACCATGATTCCGGCGCGGCTGCCGGTGAATGTGGGGCACTACGAGGACGCGTTCCGTCTGGTGGGTGGTGCGTGGCTGCTTGCGCGCAGGAAGTTGGTGCTGCCGTTCGGCGGTGAGACGGAGCGGCTTGCGCCGAGGGGTGCGGATTCGGCTGCTTCGATCAGGTGAGGCCGGCGTCGCGCCCCGGCGTCCCCCGAGGCGCCATGCCTCGAGTAAACAATTGAATATGGCAGTGGATGGTTTTGGACAGCATTTGCCGTCCACTTCCGAGTATCCGTAAAATCCTCGCGGTCTTGACGATGGGGGACGTCGTCCGAATATGCCGAGAATCATGCAGGGGGAACGGTGGCTGAAACCAGCGTCGAAGCTGTCGAAGCCGAGGTAGACGCCGAGGCAGCAGTCGAGCCGGACGCAGCACCGACCGAGACATCGGACGCCTCTGCCGAAGCATCGGACGCCACGGACGCACCAGCCAGCCCGGACGCACCAGCCACCCCGGACGCCCCAACCACCCCGCGCGTCAGCCCCCTGCGAAAGCACCTGCGCGCGATAGCCACCACCCTGGCCGTCTACCAGAGCCTGCACATCGTGGCCTTCCTCGGCCTGCTGCGCGTCCTGCACGCCCGAGACGAACCCCTCAAAAAGTTCCTGCACCTGGGCTGGGACTCGGCGTTCTACCTCGACATAGCCCGCCGCGGCTACGAGAAGAGCCCCGACTACGCCTTCTTCCCGCTCTACTCGCAGCTGGTCCACGTCCTCCACGTCTTCGGCCTGACCTTCAACTACACCGGCGTCCTGACCACCATCCTCGCCACCTCGGCCGCCGCGGTGGGCATCCGCTACGTCGGCGAGAAGGTCGCCGGCGCCCGGGTCGGCCTCATCCTCACCGCCCTGTGGGCAGTGGTGCCCAGCGCCGTCATCCAGGTCTGGGCATACGCCGACGGCCTCTACACCGCCTTCGCCGCGTGGACGCTGTACGCGCTGCTGCGCCGGGCATGGCTCACCGCCGGCGTGCTGACGCTCCTGGCCGGTCTCACCCGACCCTCGGCCTCCGCGCTCATCCTCACCGTCGGTCTCTTCGCCTTGATCGCGATCATCCGCCGTGAGGACGGCTGGCGTCCCTGGGTCGGCGCCGCCCTCGCTCCGCTGGGCATGCTCGGCTACATCTTCTACGTGGGCCACCACTTCGGGAAGACGACCGCCTACTTCAAGATGCAGCGCGACACGTGGAACAACTGGTTCGACGGCGGCAAGACCACCCTGGACAACTTCGCCGCGCTCGTCGACGGCCGGGCCGACCACCCGGACCTGGTGTTCGTGATCGTCATCCTCACGATGTTCGCGGTGCCGTTCCTGCTCGTCCTCGCCTATCGGCAGCGACTTCCGTGGCCCCTGCTCGTCTACTCCACGGCGCTGTCGGTCCTGGTTCTGTGCAGCCACCGGCAGACCAACATAGTTCCGCGCGAGCTCATGTCGGCCTTCCCCCTGCTCCTGCCGCTGGCCCAACAGCTGTCGCGGGCCCGCAACCGGGGCCTCATCGTCGGCATGCTGGTGATCGCGGCGGCATCGGGCTGGTACGCCTGGTTCCTTCCGCTCACGTACGGCGCTCCGTAAGGCCTAAGGCCCACGGCCTACCTAAAACAACGTCGGCGGCTCAGCCGGAATCGGCTCGGGAAGCCGCTCCAGCCCGGGCACGCGGCTACGCACGTCATCGTGGAACCGCCGAGCGAGCACCGGCGCGTCGTCGTTGTTCGGCGTGTGGATGAACACCGTCGGCGAACGTCCCTCCCGCACCCACTCCGCAGCGATGTCCGCCCACGGTTGCCAACCCTCGGCCGTCCGCTCGGCATCGTCGCGGCCGATGTAGCGCACGACCGGAAACCGCGTCAGCGCACGGGTCCGGCGCGGCAGTCGCGGCTTCTTGGTCCACGCCTCCCGTTCGGCATCGGTCTCCGGCGGCGTCTCGTACAGCACCTTCGTGTCGAACGGCACCCACTCGGCGTCAGCCTCCGTCAGCAGCTTCTCCAAGCGCTGCTCGCTCGCCGGGTCCTCGAAGAACGCGGGATGCCGGACTTCCACCGCGTACCGATAGCCCTGCGGCACCCGACGGAGGAACGCCTCGAGCGTCGGCACATCGTTCGGCCCGAACGAAGCCGGGAGCTGGATCCAGAGCGCCGCCTTCCGGCCGAGCGGCTCGATCGCGGTGAAGAAGGTGTGCAGCGGACCGCCGGTGATGAAGACGTCGGCAGCGAGCCGGCGCTCATGCGTGACCGGCTTCGGAAGCTTCAGCAGGAAACGGAAGTCCTCGGGCGCCTGCGCGGCCCAGGACTCAGCTGTGGTGCGAGAGGGCGTCGCGTAGAAGGTGGTGTTCCCCTCGACCGCGTTGCACCACGTCGCGTACGCCCGCAGCCGTTCACGCGGCGGAAGCGGATGCGGCAGCAGACGGCCCTGCCACGACGCGTAGGTCCACATCGCGCAGCCAACGTGTAGGGATCCCTTCACCGGGCGACTTTAACAGGAGGCCGGGGGTACGAACCGGACTCGGACACGCAAAGGCGCACCATGTCCGAGCCAGTCAGGCCGAGACGTCCTGCCTGTCCTGGAGCGGCGCCATGGCGGCCCCGACGGCCTCGCGATTGCGGAGCCGGGCTCGGACCACCAGATACCAGGAACCTGCGATGGCGACCCCGATCAGGGTGCGAAAGAGCCATTCGAGGCCGGCGGGGTAGAGCGTGCCGGTCAGGTGGGCCTCGACGAAGCCCTGCGGGATGCCGGTCTCGCCGCCGCGCTTGCGGGCCCAGTTCTCGATGGAGGTCAGGGGGCAGGTCGCTCCGAGGCCGAGCATGAGCAGACAGACCCAGACGACGGCGGCCAGGTGGGCGTAGATGACGCGGGGCCAACGCCGGCTCAGGAAGCCGCCGACGACGACGAACACGACGAAGGCGATGTGTACCGCCACCGTGATGTTGGCGAGCAGTCGGTATCCCATGTGACCAGCCTTGTCGGCGCGACGGACCGGGACAAGAGTCATGGTACTCAGACGGCGACTGAGTACCCTGACTTGCCTACTCGTAGTAGCGCTCGCCGATGGTGTGGCGGCTTTGGTGACCGTCTTCGTGTTGAAGGTCGGTGGTGGTGGCTGTGGTTTGCGGGACGTCGGCGGGCTGGGAGGGGTCGCCGGGGAACGAGCCTGACGGTGACGGGAGCGTGCCGGGGATCAGGCCGTCGGTGTGGAGCGGGTCGGCCACGCCGGGTGGCGGCTGGTAGGCCTCGGCGGCCAGTTCGCCCACCCGCTCGAAGACGGCAGCCGTCGCTGCGGAGTGGGCCGGCGTGAAGGCGTCGGGGCCGGTCAGGACCTGGTCGTCGGCGGCGGTCCAGGCACCGGCCGGGGCGGCGCCGACGTCCATACCGGCGTCGGCGCGCGGCACGTGGCCGTCGAGTCCGGACACGGCGGGGTCCATGCTGGCGCCGGCTCGTGGCACCTCCGGCCCGTGGGTCCATTGGCCGGCGGCCGGGGCCGCGTCGACGTGTACGGCCGGGCCGGCCGCCCACTGGTCGGCGTCGGGGCTCAGGTCGGCTTGCGGAACGTGGCCCAAGGCCGCGTCGGGGCCGGTGAGGTGGTCGGCTGACGGCGCGCCGTGCTGCGGCGCGCTGGCCACCTGGTAGTCGGACGGCGACGTGGTCGACGGGGCCGGATCGTGCGACGGCGCGATCGGCGGATGCTCGGGCACGACCGGATCGTGCGGCGGCGTGACCAGATGCGGGGCCGGCGCTGGCGGCTGTGGGTCGGTTCCCGGCGCCGGCATGGTGATGCGGTCGACGGGGTCGGGGGTCGAGGGCAGCGTCGGGTCCGGCGGGGCGACGGACGGGTCCTGCGGGTCCGGGTTCGCTGGTGGGTTTGTCGGGTTCGGACCGGTCGGCGGATGCGTCGG
>JABFXP010000629.1 GCA_013361685.1 Catenulispora sp. | reverse complement strand
ACCCGCGCACCCGCCGAACCCGCCGACCCGCGAACCCGCCGACCCACGAACCCGTGAAACGAATCTGCGCCCTGAGCCCCCACCCCGCACCCCGGATCAGTCAAACGGGGAACCCCCACCCAGCCCGGTAACCTATCCCCCATGCCCGACCCCCACCCCGTCCCCGCCGCCACCCCCGCCCCCACCCTCCGCGACGTGGTCACAGTCCTAGAACGCCTCTACGACCCCGCGTGGGCCGAGCCCTGGGACGCGGTCGGCCTGGTGTGCGGCGACCCGGACGACACCGTGCGGACCGTGGCCTTCGCCGTCGACCCCGTGGCGGCGGTCGTCGACGAGGCGATCCAGCGCGGCGCCGACCTGCTGGTGACCCACCACCCGCTGTTCCTGCGCGGCGTGCACGGTGTCCCGGCGACCGACTTCAAGGGCCGGCTGGTCCACAAGCTCATCCGCGGCGGCGTGGCGTTGTTCACCGCCCACACCAACGCCGACTCCGCCGACCCCGGGGTGTCCGACGCCCTCGCGCAGGCCATCGGCGTGCGCGAACTGCGGCCGCTGGACGCCCGCGCCGGGAACCCGGAGCTGGGCATCGGCCGGGTCGGCGAGTTGGCGGAGGCCGAGCCGCTGGCCGCCTTCGCGCGGCGCGTGGCCGCGGCGCTGCCCGGCACGTCCGGCGGGGTGCGGGTGGCCGGCGATCCGGAGCGGCCCGTGCGGACGGTGGCGGTGTGCGGGGGTGCCGGCGACACGTTCTTCGGTGCGGCGCGCGCGGCCGGGGCCGACGTCTACGTCACCGCCGACCTGCGCCATCACCCCGCTTCCGAGGCGCTGGAAGCCGGCGGGCTGGCGCTGGTCGATGTGGCGCACTGGGCCAGCGAGTGGCCGTGGCTGGAGGGTGCCGCCCGCACTCTGCGTTCCGCGCTCGGGGCTGCCGGTACTAACGTGGAGACGTACGTTTCCACGCTGGTCACCGATCCATGGACCGCGCACGTGGCGGCCGGCTGATCCGCGCGACCGGTGGCGACCGGGACGTCGCGGGGCCGAGCAGCCACGGGGCTGTGGTGCCACGCGGTGTGACCAGCCACGAGACGGAGAAGTCGCGAGACTGAAAAGTCGCCAGACCGACAAGTCGAGGCGACTAGTCAAGGCCGACAAGTCAAGAGAGAGGCACTGCCCTGAACGCGAACCCCGCCGACCAGCTCCGGCTGCTGGACCTGCAAGGCCTGGACGTCCGGCTGGCCCAGCTGGCGCACAAGCGGCGCACCCTGCCGGAGCTGGCCGAGGCCGAGAAGGTGGACCAGCGCCTCGCCGACCTGCGCGACGTCCTGATCGCCGCCGAGACCGCCCAGGGCGATGTGGCGCGCGAGCAGAAGAAGGCCGAGGCCGACGTCGAGCAGGTGGTGAACCGCGCCAACCGGGACCGGCAGCTGCTGGAGTCCGGCCGCGGCTCCGCCAAGGACCTGGAGAACCTGCAGCACGAGCTGGAGACCCTGGCCCGCCGTCAGTCCGACCTGGAGGACGTGGTCCTGGAGGTCATGGAGCGGATGGAGACCGCGCAGGCGCGGGTGGCGGAGATGACCGTCCAGCGCGATGAGGCGCAGGCCCGCCGGGACGAGATCGGCGCCGCCATCACCGCCGCCCAGGACGGCATCGACGCCGAGACCGGCAAGCTCACCGCCGAGCGCGCCACCGCCGCCGGCACCATCCCGGAGGACCTGCTGGCGCTGTACGAGCGGGTCCGGGAGTCCAGCGGCGGCATCGGCGCGGCGGCCATCCGGCAGCGCCGCTGCGAGGGCTGCCGCCTGGAGCTGGACATCAGCGAGGTGAACGCGATCAAGGCGGCCCCGGCCGACCAGGTCGTCCGGCACGAGGAGTGCGGCCGGATCCTGGTGCGCGTCCCCGACTCCGGCCTGTAGAGCGGCGGGCGGGAAAGGCGCATGGCGCGCACGTTCATCGTCGAGGCCGACGGGGCCTCCCGCGGCAACCCCGGCCCGGCGGCGTACGGCGCGCTGGTCGCCGACGCCGCCACCGGGGAGGTCCTGGTCGAGCTGGCCGAGGGCCTGGGCGTGGTGACGAACAACGTCGCCGAGTACCGCGGCCTGATCGCCGGCCTGCGCGCGGCCCACGCCCTGGACCCCGACGCCGAGGTCGAGGTGCGGATGGACTCCAAGCTCGCGGTCCAGCAGATGAGCGGGCTGTGGCAGATCAAGCATCCCGCCATCCGCCTGCTGGCGACCGAGGCGCGCACGGCGTTCCCGCGCGCGGACGCGGTGCGCTACACGTGGGTGCCGCGCGCGCAGAATAAGAGGGCTGACGCGCTCGGGAACCTGGCGCTGGACGATCCGGCGGCGGCCGCGGCCAAGGTGGCCGACGCCAAGGCGATGATCGAGGCGTTCCAGGCGGCGCGGACGGACGGCGGCAGCGCTTCCACCGGCACCGCTTCCACCGGCATCACGGCCACCGGCACCACGGCCACCAGCACCACTTCCACCCTCGCGGCGACCGCCCAACCAGCCTGGTCCACCGCCCCGGACCTGGGCCCCCCGACCACCCTCATCCTCCTGCGCCACGGCGCGACGCCCCTCACAGCCGAGAAACGCTTCTCAGGCTCCGGCGACCCCGACCTCGCCGACACCGGACGCGCCCAAGCCGCCGCCGTGGCCCGCCGCCTCAAAGCCCGCGGCGGCATCGACGTCGTCGTCTCCTCACCCCTGGCCCGCACCCGCCAGACCGCGCAAGCCGCCGCCGACGCGCTCGGCCTCCCCGTCGAGACCGACGCCGGCTTCCGCGAGACCGACTTCGGCCTCTGGGACGGCCACACGTTCGCCGAAGTGCGCGAGCGCTGGCCCGAGGAGCTCCAGGCGTGGCTGGCGTCCCCGGCGGCGAAGCCTCCCGGGGGCGAATCGTTCGACGCGGTCACCGAGCGCGTCCTCGCCGCCCGCGACGGCCTGCTGAACCGCCATCCGCGCCGGACGGTGCTGGTCGTCTCGCACGTGACCCCCATCAAGACCCTCATCCGCGACGCCCTGGGCGCGCCGCTGGAAGCGCTCTATTCGATGGAGTTGTCGGCCGCGTCGCTGTCGGTCGTGACCTACTACGGCGACGGCCGTAGATCGCTGCGGCTTTTCAACGACACCGCGCATCTGACGCTGTGAACGCAATCCCGCCAAGCGATCTTCCGGGGTATCCCTCGCGTCGGTGTGATCGTCGATAGACTCCCGGCTCATGGAACGGATGGGGCCGGGACGCGGGCAGCAGGACGACGGGAGCGGGGACACAGCCGGGCGGACGGTCGCCACGGTCCGGGCCGTAGCGGCGGCTGCCGCCACGATGGCCCTGGTCACCGGGCTGGCCGCGTGCTCGGTGACGGTGAACCCGAAGAACGCCGCCGCGTCCCATCCGCTGACCCCCGGCACTCCCGCCGCGTCCTCCGCCGCCACCCCGACCCCGGACCCGACGCCGACCCCGGACAAGCCGGCCAGCACCCCGTCGGTCGGCAAGGACGTCGACCACCCCGTCTGTGTCGCCGTCCGCCAGGCGCTGCTGACCGCGCAGCAGAAGGTCGAGGCGGACAAGGAATCGCCGAAGCGGATGGGCCAGGACTACAAGACCGCGGCCACGGCTCTGCGGTCTGAGGCCACGAAGACGAAGAACACCGAGCTCAAGTCGACGTTGGAGACGCTGGGCAACGCCTACTCCAACCTCGGGGCCGACACTACGGCTCACGCCTCGACTGACAGCGACAAGAAGAAGGTCGCCGACGCGGCCAAGCCCTTGGACACGCTGTGCGGGGCCAAGAGCTGACCGCCCTGCGGCCTCGTCCGGCCCTGGGCCAGGCCCTGTGTCCGGCCCCGTGCCCGGCCCAGGCCCCGGTCCCGATCCCGCGTCCGATCGGCGTCTCAGACCACTGAGTCCACGACGACGTCGATCGTCCACGCCGTCCCCGGCTTGGCCGGCGCCGTGATCTCGGTCCGGAACCCCAGGTCCCGCACCGCCTCGGCGAGTTCCTTCGGCGTGCCCGCGACCACGTCCCCGACCAGCAGGGCGCGCGCCAGCCGCCCCTTGGTCGCCTTGTTGAAGTGGCTCACCACGCTGCGCTTCGGCACGCCGCCCACCAGCCGCTCGTGCAGCACCCGCACCGTCGCCGTGCGTTCGGCGACGTCCGCCGGCACCCGCCACATCGCCGCGTACGTCGACGACCGCAGGTCCACCACCAGCCCGCTCGCCACCACCGGGGCCAGGGCCGGGGTCAGCGCCTGCCGCCACAGCTTCGCCACCGGCCCGGCCTTCGGCAGCGTCACGCCGCCGGACAGCCGGTAGGCCGGGATCGCGTCGCTCGGGCGGACCACGCCCCACAGCCCGGAGAACGTCAGGATCCGTTCCTCGGCGCGCGCGTAGGCCGTGGGGTCGTCGGTCCGCAGGCCCGGCAGGTCGAGGTTGTCGTAGAGGACGCCGGTGTAGCGGTCGGCGGCGGCCAGCGTCGGGGCGCCGGCCAGGTCGCGGTTCGCCGCGAGCTCCCCGGCCTGGTTCGGCGACAGGCCCAGCACGGTCAGCGCGGTGGCCGCGCGGCCCTTGGCCAGCCGGCCCAGCTCCGCCATCAGGGCTTTGCGGGTCTTGGCCAGCTCGGGGAACGCCAGGGCGGCCGGGTCGACGGCCGGGCCGGCGCCGTGCGCGGCCTTGCCTTCGGAGGGCGGGAGCAGGATCAGCACGGCGATCATTCTGGCGCAAACGGGACCGGGATCGCGCCGAGGCTTGCGCAGCGCAAGTTAACGACATATCGTTGAAGTATCGAAGAACAACTTCGGTAGTCGTTCAATCGTGGGGAGGCGATGATGATCGCAGGGGCGAACCTGACGGTGGCCTACCGGTTCCGCTGGCGTACCGAACGCTGCATGCGGGCCGCGCGGGACATCGAGCAGGACATCCGCAGGCGGGAGAGGGCGGGCCGGGACCGGCGCCGGACACGGCCGGATCAGGAACGGGCGGCTTACCTGGGGGTGTCGCCGTTGGCGCGCCCGCCATATCGTTGAGTGGCGACGACAGTCGCCGGTGAGTGGAAGTGAGGCGGCAAGATGGCTGACGAGCAGGACGAACGGAACGCGCACGACGACCAGGACGCACGGGCCGGGCAGGGTGACGCCGTCTCCGACGAGCGGGACCTGCGCGAGGAACTGCAAGCGCTGCGGGAGGAGACCCGCCGCGTCCAGGAGGAGAGCCGCCGGGCGCAGCGCGAGGCCGAGCAGCGCGAGCGCGAGCTGAAGCGGCGACTCCAGGAGGAGGCGCGCGAGCGCGAGCAGGAGGCCAAGGAGTTCTACCGCAACCAGCGGCGCGACGAGCGCGCAGAGCGCGGCGAACGCGGCGAGCGGGGCGAGCGCGGGGAACGGGGCGAGCGCGGCGATCGTCGCGGCGGTGGCCGCAGCCGAGGCGGCCACGGCTGGCAGGGCATGCGCATGGGCCCCTCG
>JABFXP010000021.1 GCA_013361685.1 Catenulispora sp. | reverse complement strand
AAGACCGCCGTGGTCGAGGGCCTGGCCCAGGCCATCGTCAAGGGCGAGGTGCCCGAGACGCTGAAGGACAAGCACCTCTACACCCTGAGCCGCGACGCACTCATCGCCGGCACTCGCGATCTCAGCGATTTCGAGCAGCGGTTGGCGGCGGTCGTGCATGAGCTCTGCAATCGCGGCGACGTCATCTTGTTCATCGACGATCTGCACATGCTGATCGGAGCGGCTGCCGCAGCGAAACGCACCGACATCAGTTCCGTCCTCAAGCCCAAGCTGGCCCACGGCAATCTGCGCATCATCGGGGCGACCACCTCGGCCGACTACGCCAGTGACCTCGAAGGTGATTCCGCGATATCCAGGTCGTTCGAACCGATCCCCGTGACCGAGCCGTCCTTGGAGCAGACCATCGGGATCCTCAAAGGCCTCCGCGACCGCTACGAGACCCACCACCACGTCTCCATCACTGACGATGCCCTGGTAATGGCCGCCAGCCTGGCCGCGCGGCACTCCACCGGCCGCGCGCTTCCCGGCCGAGCCGTGGACATCATCGACGAGGCCGGCGCGCGCATGCGCGTCCGTCGCACGACCATGCCGCCGGAGCTGCGCGAATTCGACGCAACTATCGCGCAGACGCGCCAGAACAAAGAGGCGGCGATCGACGCACAGAACTTCGAAGCGGCGCACGCGTATCGCGACGCCGAGAGGCAGCTCATCGCCGCCAAGAGCAGACGAGAAGACGAATGGAGGGCAGCTGACCTTTCCGTCGTCGCGGAGGTCGATGACGCTGTCATCGCCGCCGTCTGCGCCGATCTCGGTATGGCGAAGCGTCATCACCCCAGGAGCGCGACGCGCAGACCCTCAGCCGGGCTTCCGGCAAGCCTGATCGAAGCGGACCAGGAGATCTGGACCATGGTCTGAGAAGGCCTTCATTTGTGCGAACGATCCGCTCGCACTCGGCCGCGACTCACCCGTTCAGCGCACGCCTGCCAGCGCGCCGCGTTTCGCTCACGCTGCGTGCGGCGGCGGGGCGAAGGAAGCTGAACGGTATCAGGCAGCCGGCACCCATCCACCGGCTTCCGCAGTGACCGTTGCCAGGAGGAAACCCGTGACGCTCGCCGACAACGCCGCCGCCCCCGCCTCCGCCGAGTACGGCGTCCATTCCGAGGTCGGGCGGCTTCGGAAGGTCCTGGTGTGCAGACCGGGGCTGGCGCACCGGCGGCTGACCCCGACGAACGCCGACGATCTGTTGTTCGACGACGTCTTGTGGGTCGAGAACGCTCAGCGCGACCACGCCGACTTCGTCAACAAGATGACCGGCCGCGGCGTGGAAGTCGTGGAACTGCACGACCTGCTGGCGCAGACCGTCGCCGATCCCCGGGCGCGGGACTGGCTGCTGGACCGCAAGATCGTGGCCAACCAGGTGGGGATCGGGCTGATCGACGGCACCCGGGCGTTCCTGGAGAGTCTCACGCCGGCCGGACTGGCCGAGTACCTGATCGGCGGCCTGGCCACTTCGGACCTTCCCGAGGACTACCGGACCGGCTATCTGGCGCTGGCCCGTGAGGCGACCGGGGTGCGCGAGTATCTGATGCCCCCGCTGCCGAACACGTTGTACACCCGCGACACCACCTGCTGGCTCTACGGCGGGCTGACGCTGAATCCGCTGTACTGGCCCGCGCGGCACGACGAGACGCTGCTCATGAAGGCGATCTACCAGTTCCACCCGGACTTCGCCGGCTCCAAGGTGTGGTGGGGCGATCCGGAGCAGGACTGGGGCGAGTCCACGTTCGAGGGCGGGGACATCATGCCGGTCGGCAACGGCGTCGTGCTGATGGGCATGAGCGAGCGGACCTCACGGCAGGCCATCACCCAGGTCGCCGCCGCGCTGTTCGCCGCCGGAGCGGCACAGCACGTGGTGGTGGCCGGGATGCCGAAGCTGCGCGCGGCGATGCACCTGGACACGGTCTTCACCTTCGCCGACCGGGACATCGTCACCCTGTATCCGGCCATCATGGACGCCGTCCACACCTTCTCGCTGCGGCCCTCCGACAAGCAGCCCGGCGTCGAGGTGGTCGACGAGGGCTCGGCGGCGTTCACCGACGTCGTGGCCAAGGCGCTGGGCCTGTCGGAGCTGCGGGTGCTCCAGACCGGCGGTGACGTCTACGCCTCGGAGCGGCAGCAGTGGGACAGCGGCAACAACGCCGTCGCGGTGGAACCCGGCGTCGTGTTCACCTACGACCGGAACACCACCACGAACACGCTGCTGCGCAAGGCCGGCGTGGAGGTCATCACCATCGTGGGGGCGGAGTTGGGGCGCGGCCGGGGCGGCGGTCACTGCATGACCTGCCCGATCAGCCGCGAACCGGTCGAGTTCTGATCCGGCGGGAGGCCGCACGATGATCACCCACCACCTGGAGTTCGACAACGCCCTGCTGTTGTTCCTGGCGCTGTTCGCCCTCTACAGCCCGATCGCCGCCCTGTCGTCGTACCTGCCCTATGTCGACGGCTACACCAAGGCCGAGCAGCGCAAGCTCGCGTTCGGGCTGTTCATCAACGTCCTGATCATGTCGATGACGGCGCTGTGGATCGGCGAACCGCTGCTGGAGCTCCTGGGCCTGAGCACCGCCTCGCTGGCGGCCACCGGTGGTATCGCGCTGCTGTTGGCCGCGGTCCCGATGATGACCGGCGCGTCCCAGGCCGCCGCTCCGGAGCCGGGCCAGCCCCGGGCGGCGCTGCCGCCCTGGCGCTCGATCGTGTTCACACCGCTGACGTTCCCGCTGACCTTCGGCGGCACCACGTTCAGCTTCTTCGTCGCCTATCGCGCCGACTCCAACAGCTGGACCGGAGCGATCGGGTTGTCGATCGCGGGCCTGGCCTACTCCGCGGTCACCGGTCTGACCCTGTGGGCGGCGGGCCTGACCAACCAACGGGTGTCGCCCTCCGCCGCCGCGCTCCTGGAACGCATCGCCGGGATCCTGCTGACCGCGATCGCCGTCATCCTGATCGCCAGCGGCGGCACCCGCCTGGTCGTGGACGTGCTGCACTCGCTGTGAGCCGCAAGCCGGCGCCGGCCCAGTGGATCCCGCACCGGATGCGGCGGCTGCTGTGGACGCCGCTGGCCCAGCGTCCCGGCGCCGGTGCGGCTCCCGGCACGGCGGCGGGCAGCGCGGTCCCGGCCGTCCTGCACATCGCCGTCCGCATCGGCGAACTGCTGCTGGCCGGCGGCCAGGGCGCCGAGGACGTGGAGGCGGTGATGCTCGGGGTGACCCACGCCTACCACCTGCCCGACTGCGAGCCGCAGGTGACCTTCACGATGATCTCGGTGAGCTGGCAGGCCGGTCCGGACGCGGTGCCGATCACGGTGGACCGCACCGTGCGGCACCGGGAGTCGGACTACCGCCGGCTGACCGGGGTGTACGGGCTCGTCGACGACATCCTGAACGAGCGGGCCACGCCGGCTCAGGCCCGCGCGCGGCTCGACGTCATCAGCGCGCTGCCGCCGCTGTACCCCGCCGCCGTCATCGCCGCCGCCACCGGCGGGATCGCCGCCAGCGCGTCGGTGCTGGTCAGCGGCCGCTCCGATGCCCGGGCCGCGCTGACCTTCCTGGTGGCGTTCGCGGCCGCCGTGGTCGGCGACCGGCTGGCCGCCGTACTCGCCGCGTGGCGCTCGCCGCCGTTC
Source organism: Catenulispora sp. (assembly GCA_013361685.1). Taxonomy (GTDB): domain Bacteria; phylum Actinomycetota; class Actinomycetes; order Streptomycetales; family Catenulisporaceae; genus Catenulispora. Next base: position 15,029 of record JABFXP010000021.1, on the reverse strand, counting down.
TACCGGTCCGCGGTCGCCGCCGTGCCGGCCGCCGCCGCCGGCGTGGTCATGGCGCTGGCCGGGATCGGCCTGGGCGGCTCGGCGGTGGTCACCGGCTCCCTGTTCGCGCTGTTCCCCGGAAAAGCACTGGTCGGGGCGGTCGAGGACGGGCTGACCGGCTTCTACCTCACGGCGGCGGCCCGGCTCGTCGAGGTCCTGTACCTGGTGACCGGGATCATCACCGGAGTGCTGGCGGTCCTGCCGCTGGGCGTGCGGCTGGGCGCCGTCTTCCCACCCGTCGGCGGCCTGGGCGGAGGGCAGCAGAACGTCGTCCTGCACATCGCCGCGGCCATGGTGCTCGCCGTCTGTCTGGCCGCGGTCCTGCAGACGCCGGCCGGGATCCTGCCCTACACCGCTGTCGGCGGCGGTATCGCCTGGGGCGTCTTCCACCTGCTGTCCAGCCCCCTGAGCCTCAATCCCATCTTCGCCACCGGGGCCGGGGCCTGCGCCGGCGGACTGTTCGGTCAGCTGGCCGCCCGCTCGCGCCACCTGTACTCACTGCCCTACGTCACCGGCGCGCTGGGCCCGCTCCTGCCCGGCTCGCTGCTCTACACCGGCGTCCTCGCCCTCGTCGAAGGCCGTGGCGCGGACGGCCTGGCCAACCTCAGCCGCGCGGCGGCGACCGCACTGGCCTTGGCCGTCGGAGTCAACATCGGCAGCGGGCTGCCCCGGATCGCCCAGCTCGGGACCTCGCGCCTCCCCGAGCTCCGCTCCCGGCCCCGACGCCGACGACGCGGCGGCACCGACGATGCGGGCCTTCAGGAGCCCGGCCGTTCCCGCGTGAGCGATGTGGAGCGCTAGCGAGCGGGCCGATCGTCTGTCGTCTCCGGGCCGATCCTCGCGACGATCACGTAGCAGACCACGACGGCCACGATCACCAAAGGAGTGAGTGCCAGCGCATCGGACGGGAACAGCAGGGCGGGCAGGAGCACGGCGGTCATGGGCAGGCCGAGCATCGCCACCGCCATGGCGCCGATGCCCATGGCCGCTCCCGCGACCATCGGCAGGCCGGGCAGGTGGGAGAGAGCCATTCCGCCGGCGGCGCCGATGTAGAGGCTGGGAAAGACCGGGCCGCCGCGGAAGCAGCTCAAGGAGATGGCGTATGCCGCCGACTTGAGCAGCACCACCAGCAGCAGTGCGCCGGCGGTCCAGCCGGCCGCGTCGTGGACCAGGCCGGGCAGGGCCGTCTGGCCGGAGAACAGGACCTCGGAGGAGCTGTGGTCGGTGCTCTGGCCGAAGGCGATCGCGCAGCCGGCCACGGCCAGGCCGGCCACGGGCATGAGGGTGATCAGGCGCCGTTCGACGCGCGGTTGCAGGGCCAGGGCCACGCGGCGGATGACGGTGCCGGCCAGGGCGGCTCCGAGGCCGATGGCCAGCGCCCACAACAGTTCGTAGCCGGTGGGCGTCGAGAAGGAGGGCGCGCCGGGGATGGACAGGGTGAAGGTGCCGTAGCCGGTCCAGTCGTCCAGCCCCACGAACACCAGCGCGCCGATGCCGGCGGCGAGCAGGCCCGGCACCAGGACGGCGCCCAGCATGGGGCCGCCGAGTCCGGCGGTCTCCATGATCAGGAACGCGCCGACGATCGGGGAGCCCAGCAGGGTGGCGATCGCGGCGAAGGCTCCGGCGGCGGCGACGGCGGCGACCGCGCGGTCCGGGGCGCCGCGCTTGAGCAGGCGCACCGCCAGCCCGCCCAGCCCGCTGCCGACGGCGATCAGCGGCGCCTCCGGCCCGAGCACCGCGCCGAACGCGAGGGTGGCGAAAGAGGCCAGGACGATGCCGTAGAGATCGACCGGCCGGACCGTCCCGGAGGCCTTGAAGCCCTCGGCGGGTTTGTGCCCGGACGTGCCCGGCAGGAACCTGATGCAGATCGCGACGAGCAGGCCGCCGACGGGCAGCGGAAGCAGCGGCCACCAGGACGGTTCCCCGGACCAGCCCAGGTCCTCGGGCAAGGTCGTGAAGATGTAGGTCTGAGCCGCGTTGACCGCTTTGAGATAGAAGTAGGCCACGGTGGACACCGGGACCCCGACGATGGCCGCCAGCCCGAGCAGCGCCACATAGTCGCGGGACTTCAGAAGCTCGGCCGGATTCGGTGGCGCCGGCGCTCCGGACACGGCCGAGTCAGTCATATGCGAATGGTAGTTGCCGATCGTGACCAATCGGCCATATCGGACGCGTTTTCTCGGCAGTGTCAGCGTCAGTGTCATGCCTGCCGACGACGCGGACGAGATGCCGCTTACCGGAGCCGCCGCTACGCCAGTCCGACGATCCCACTGATCACGAAATACGTACCCACGATCCCTGCCGCGCCCAGGCCGATGGTGCGGCCGTTCCGCGCGAGCCACTCGTTGGCCCTCCGCAGCGCCGCGGCGGCACGCTCCGGAGCGATCAGGTAGTACAGGATCGGCAGCTCGGCCATCAGCAGCACGATCGCCGCGAGCAGGAACACGTCGAACACCACCGCTGCTCCACTCGGGTTGCCTTTGGCGACCGAATGCAGCGAGGCCAGATACAGCGGAGACGGCGACCCCAGCAGCAAGCCCAGTCCGACGACGACGAGCAGGCGCATCTCCCGCTCCTCGGGCTTCTTCTTCGGCGCGCGGGGCGGGCGGCGGGCGACGTACGCCCCGAACGCGAGGATCACCAGTCCGATGACCAGGTCGAGGGCGGGCGGCACGGTGGGGTGCTTGGTGCTGTCGTCGAAGCTGGTGCCCTTCAGGACCTCCACCACGGCGAAGCCCACGGCCAGGGTGACGGTGGCGGCCGTGATCAGGAACACCGCGGCGTTGCGCATCGGATGCGCCATGCCCAGCAAGCCGGCGACGATCAGCAGCGTCGACGGCGAGAAGGCCGCGGCCAGCGCGGAGGGGATCGCCTCCCAGAGCATCGCTTCACCCGCTGCCGGCTGGAGTCGGGCCGGCACTCCGCCTCGACGTCTTCGACTTTCGCTCCGGCGCCCATGCCACGATGATCTTTCTTGGCGGTCCGGCCGACGGATAAACGATGCGGGCGTCTTCGCTGATGCAACCGGGTTAACGGGAGTCACGCGATGGTTCGGAAAGCACCACCGGCCACGGTCGGGCTGTCATGAGCCGGATGCCCTTCGCCACGTACCGAACGCGGGTTCGGCCCGACGGCACGGTCGAGGTCCGGGAATCCCGCTGGCACCGCAAGCACCAGCGCCCGAGGGCGACCGGCCGCGAGGCCTGGTGGGCCCCGCGCGACCGGGCCTGGTGGATCGGCGTCCTGTTCGCGATCGGGTCCACGCTGTTCGCGGTGGGCGTCATCCCCGCCTACGCGCACGCGGTCGGCGCCCGGGCCGACAGCCTGACCTTCTTCGTCGGGTCGGTGTTCTTCACGTCGGCCGGCTTCCTCCAGTACCGGGAGGCCGTCGACGCCGTCCCGCCCGGCCTGCGCCACGGCCGTCGCGTCCTGGTGTTCCTGCCCGGCCGCATCGACTGGCAGGCGACGGTCTGGCAGTCGGCCGGGACGCTGGCGTTCAACGTCAGCACCGCGGTGGCCGTCGGGGCGGCGATCGGCTCCGCGCAGTACCGGCACCACGTCTGGCGGCCGGACGCCGTCGGCTCGGCCTGTTTCCTCATCGCCAGCGCCCTGGCCTGGTTCGAGGCCTGCCACGGCTGGTCCGCGTGGCGGCCCCGGTCCGTCGCGTGGTGGATCACGCTGGCGAACCTCGCGGGGTCGGTCGCGTTCGCCGTCTCGGCGGTCGCCGCATTCGTCCAGCCCGGGACGGCTGAGCTGCTCAGCGCGCCGGTCACCAATCTCGGGACCCTGATCGGCGCGGTGTTGTTCCTCGCCGGCGCCGTCCTGCTCCTGGCCGAGCGCGCCGAGTCCGAGCCTGGATCCGACTCCGTGCCCGGCGCCGACCCCGGAGCGGCCCCGGCCCCGGACTGATGGCGGCCGCCCGACGTCATGTGGCTGGCTACGGGCGGCCCGCGGGCGAGTTCAGTGATGGAATCCGTCTTCCTGCGGTGCCACCGAAGCTCCCTGCTCCCCCGCCTCCTGGAGCCGCTTGACCTCCCGCTCGATGTCGTCTCCGAGCAGCGCCAGCTTGTCGTGGCCGATCCCGTGCCGCACCAGGACCCGCTGGATCACCGTGTCGTCCCGTTCGGCAGGCAGCGGGTACGCAGGCACCTGCCAGCCGCGCGTCCGCAGCCGGTCGGTCAGGTCGTACAGCGTGAACCCGGCCTTGTCCGGATCCTTCAGTTTCCAGCTCACCGCCGGCAGGGCGTCCTTGCCGTCGTACACGAGCTCGAACGGTCCCATGTCGGCGATGCGGCGCCCCAGCGCCTGTCCGGCGGCCGAGGCGATCTCGTAGAGCTTGGTATAGCCCTCGCGGCCATAGCGCAGGAAATTGAAGTACTGCGCGATGACCTGGCCGCCGGGCCGGGAGAAGTTCAGCGCGAGCGTCGGCATGTTGCCGCCGAGGTAGCTCACCCGGAACACCAGGTCCTCCGGCAGCTTGTCCGGGCTGCGCCACACCACCCAGCCCACGCCGAGCGGGGCCATGCCGTACTTGTGGCCCGAGGCGTTGATCGAGGCCACCCGCGGCACCCGGAAGTCCCACTCCAGCTCCGGCTGCAGGAACGGCGCGACGAACCCGCCGCTGGCCGCGTCCACGTGCAGCGGGATGTCCAGGCCGGTGTCCCGCTGGATCGCGTCGAGCTCGGCGGCGAGTTCCTTGATGGGCTCGTAGTCGCAGGTGTAGGTGACGCCGAGGATGCCGACGACGCCGATCGTGTTCTCGTCCACGTTCGCCCGCAGCTGCTCCGGCCGCAGGCCCGTGGCGTCGGGCAGGACCGGGACCTGGCGCAGCTCGACGTCGAAGTAGCGGGCGAACTTCTCCCAGCACACCTGCACCGGGCCGCACACCAGGTTCGGCCGCTCCGCCGGCTTCCCCGCGGCCTTGCGCGCCGCGCGCCAGCGCCACTTCAGCGCCAGCCCGGCGAGCATCGCGGCCTCGGAGGATCCGGTCGTCGACGTGCCGGAGGTCGGACCGGCCGGCGCGTTCCACAGATCGGCCAGGATGTGCACACACCGGCTCTCGATCTCAGCCGTCTGCGGGTACTCGTCCTTGTCGACCATGTTCTTGTCGATGCACGCGGCCATCAGCTCGTGGGCCTCGTGGTCCAGGAAGGTCGAACAGAAGGTCGCCAGGTTCTGTGAGGCGTTCCCGTCCAGCGCGAGTTCGTCCAGGATCAGGTCGCGCACCGCTCCCGGCGGCGACGCGGCCGCCGGCATCCGCCGCTTGGGAAGGTCCCGGGCGGCCAGCGCCGTGCTGTAGCAGTCCTCGACGCCGCCGGCATCGTCGGTGTCGACCTCGTGCAGGGCAGCCACCAGCCCGTCTCCTTCCGTGATCTGAGTACGGCCGGGCCATACCCGCCCCGAAAACGGATGAGACGCAGCATTCGAGTGATATTCGAGTAAACCGCCCTTCTCCGCACTGATCTTGAAGTGCGTCAAGCCCCGACCGCTCGCGCTTCGGCCCGTGCCGCCCAAGGCGGTGGCCTGGCATGACCCCTACTTCTTCAAGCAGTGGGGCGCGCACCTTCCGGTCCCGGGAACCGCGGGCTCCGTCCGATGGGGGCCGGGCTTCGGCCTTGCCGGGCACAGTCTTTCGGCCGCCTCGGAATGAGCGGGTATCAAGGGGTGCGGTTCCACGCCCTCGCCATGTCAGTGGCCATCTTCAGGTCGTTGCTGGAATCGAATGTGAATTTCTGGCCGGGGATTTCCGGGACCACGCGGCCGAGCATCACCGAGAAGCGCTGCTTGGCCAGTGCCGTCGCCAAGGTCTCACGCTTCGACCGGTTGCGCCGCCCCTTGTAGAAGATCTTATCGAGACCGATTCCGTGGACGATCGCAGCCAGGTCCACATCGCGCTCGCTCGGCCCGGCACTGGTCGCGACCCGCTCGACACGGGCCCGGGCCGAGGCCGCCGCATCAGCGTCGAGTAGGTGGAAGCGGCCGTATAGCGCAGAGCGTTGTGGCCTGTCCCACGTAAGGACTTCCCTCTCTCGCAGCGATTTGAGGTAGGCGAACAGGGAAGGCGAGACCCAGTTCTTAAGACACCGCTCGGGATGCCGGTCGCCTTTCTGCGTCTGTCGCGCTTGGAACAGCACCTCGTCCAGCAACGGCTGCTCGGAGCTGCGTGCATCGTCCCCTCTGACGACAGTGACGCCAGGTGATCCGTCGGCCTGCCGCAGCTGCAGCCAGCCCGCTGACACCAACTCGGCCAATCCCGCAGCGTTCAGCCCGATCTGTATGACCGCAGACCCCCGCACTACTCCTTTTTCGGCATCGAGCGCGACCAACAGCAGCTCTTCCCCCAGCGTCAGCATCCTATGAAGCTACCCGCAGCTCTAGTGCGGTCAACATGTAGCACCTCGATCGCCGAGCAAAGCGGCGAACGATCTACTCAACGCGCCGTCACGAACCTGAGTACGACAGCGGATGTGCCCGGACGGCGGCGCCGCAGATCATCGGAACATGATCGTGTCGAAGAAGAGCGTCGGGATCGGCGTCGCCACCGGCCTGCTGTCAGCGCTCGCCGGATTGTGGGCGGCCTGGCAGCTCACGTACTACGTGAGCGCCCATGCGTCCACCATCGACGAAGTCCACGGCACCTGGGCACACACCGCTCGCCTGCACTCAGGAAAGGCGACCGTATACAGCGAGGATTCCATCCCGCTCTCCCACATCCGGATCACCGCCCCGGACGGCTCACCGGTCCCGCTGACCGCGTCCCACGGCACCTGGGTGTTCGCGGGATCGCTGACTCAGGTGCCTTCGATCGCGGTCTTCGACGCGCCGACGGACGGTGTCTACACCTACCAGGCGTCCAGCCCCGACGGGACGGGGACCGGGCTTGTCGTCTACCAGACCGTGGTCACCTTCCACCGGTCGATCCCGGGCGTCCTCGCCGGCCTCGTGATCGCCGGAACGGGTGCCACGGTGGCCGCCGTCAGAGTCAGGCGCGCTTCGCCTCAGCGAGCCGCCGGCCGCCGGGGAGCGGCGGCCGGCGGCCTGGTCAGCGGCGACCAGGGATGAGCAGGGATGCTCAGGGGTTGCCGGGGACGATCGGGGATGCTCAGGGAGCGAGCACGACCGTCTTGCCCGGCAGCCGCCCGGCGCCGGCGTCCTCGTGGACGGCGGCCAGCTCGGCGACCGGACGGCGGTCGGCGATGTGGAGCCGGAGCTTGCCGGCGTCCACCTTGGCGACGAGCTCGGTCAGCTGGGCTCCGTCGCTGCGGACCCACAGGCTCGCGCTGCGCACGCCGCGAGCGGGGTCCTCGGGGACCGGGCCGGCTGTGCTGGCGGCCACGCCGCCGTCGGCGACGTAGGCCGTCAGCCGCGCGAGCTCCTCCGGGGAGACGCGAACGTGGTTCACCACGACCTGGAACGGACCGCCGGCGGCTGCCGGGTCCGCGGCGAGATCGAGCGGGGCCAGGACCCGGTGGGCGCCGTAGCCGCGGAGGCGGTCGGCGTGCCGCGGCGCGTCGACGGCGGTCACATGCGCTCCCGCGTCGACGGCGAGCTGCACCACGAGGCCGCCCACCGCACCTCCCGCCCCGTTGACCAGGACCGTGGCGCCAGGCTTCAGCTCGGCGAGCTCGAACACGGTCTGCCACGCCGCCAGCCCGGTCAGCGGCAGCGCCGCGGCGTCGGCGAGCGCGGTCGTGCGGGGCGCGGGGGCCAGGGCGGCGGCCGGGGCGAGCGCGTATTCGGCGGCGGCGCCGGCGGAGTCCAGGGGCAGCATCGCCACCACCGGGTCGCCGACCCGCAGGCCCGCCACGTCCGGGCCGAGTTCGGCGACGGTGCCCGCCAGGTCGATGCCGGGCACGTACGGAAGGGCGATCGGGATCATCTCGGCGAGGACGCCGGCCCGGAGGTGGTCGTCGACCGGATTGAACGACGTGGCCGCCACCCGCACCAGCACCTCCCCGGCGCCGGGAACCGGGCGGTCGACGTCCTCGTAGCGCAGGACCTCGCTGGTGCCGAACTCATGGAAACGTATTGCCTTCACGGGTGTCTTCCTCCAGGCCTCGATGTCGCCGGTCACTTTCCTCGGCAAGTGAAAAGGTAACCCAGATGACTTGCCTGGGCAAGTAATATCAGTTTCCCAGGCAAGCCATGGGAGTTGCCTGGGCAACCGATGGCGGGCGCCCGGCCCCTATGATGTAACCCATGGACTCCCGGTCACCGTGGCTCGACGACGATCAGCAGGACCTGTGGCAGACGCTCCTCACCGTCGTCATCGCCCTTCCGGCCGCCCTGGACCGCCAGTTGCAGCGGGACGCGGGCATCTCCAACTTCGAGTACGGGGTCCTGGCCCGGCTGTCCACGGCCGACGAGTCCACGCTGCGGCTCAGCACCCTGGCGCGGCTGTGCGACAGCACCCTGCCCCGCCTGTCGAAGGTGATGGACCGGTTCGAAGGCCGCGCCTGGGTGGTCCGGCGCCCCGACCCCGACGACGGCCGCTACACCCTGGCCACCCTCACCGAAGCCGGCCGGCAGAAGCTCGCCGAGAGCGCACCGGAACACGTGGCGCAGGTGAAGCGGCTCGTGTTCGACCCGCTCACCGCCGCCCAGCGACGGCACCTCGGGACGGCGCTCAGCCGCATCGCCGCGACCGTGCGGCAGGAGCTCGAGGAAGGCTGAGCCGCAGCGCTCATCCTCCTGACAACTGATCCGCCCTGAGCCGGGTTCGCGGCTCACGAGCGTGAATGTTCTGATCTTCTTGAGTCCCCGGGTCATGACGCCCGCCGCCGTCGGCATGGCGCCCGCGGGCGCGAGAACCTCCTGGTCACGGGCAAGGTGTTACACATAAGGCGTCTCCTGAAGTAGTTCCCTGATAGAGCGCGGCACAGGGTTGCGCAACGGCGCGTGGGCCGGTTTCGGGGAGGTTGAGTGATGAGACGCTTGTTCCGGTGGTTCGCCTCGGCAAGCCGCGGCTTGATCGGATATTCGCCCTTCAGAAGACGGATGCGGCGGCTCAGAGCGCGCAATGTCGCACTCGCCGCGGCGGTCGCATTACTGGGCCAGGTCCTGGCTCTCGGATCCGGTTCCGGCATGGCCGCGGCCGCCGGACCGGGCCAGGCCTCGGCGCGGACGGCGCCCGCCGGCGCGAAGCCCGTGGATCGTCCGTTGCCGGCCACCGCGTTGCCCAATCACGGTTATCCGAAGGGCGTGCGGGCGCCGGTGGTGCCGCCGGGTGTCCCGGTGGCGGGCAAGCCGCGCCCGATGTCGGCGCAGGAGCGGGCTTCGGCGCCGGCGAAGTCCGGTCCGCAGCTGGCGAAGGCCGCGACGACCGCGGCGACCAGCGGCGCGACGAACCTGATCCTGGAGTCCGGGTTCAGCTTCAACGACACGTCGCTGGTGGTGTACTTCGACTCGGCGGGCACGTCGCCCTCGGACCTGTCGAACTGGAAGTCCTGGAAGGCGACGGTCTACGACCCGGCCACCGGCCTGGCGCAGGACTCCCGGCAGCTGCTGCCGTCGGACGCCGCGCTGTGCCAGACCCCTGCGACCTTCTGCCGCAGTTTCGACGCCGCCGACGGCTGGGCGGTCACCGGCGGCCACTCCTACTACGCGACGATCACCGTCACCCTCGCCGACGGCGTCACGACGGTGGTGTCACCGGCCTCGGGGCAGGCCGCGGCCCGGACCGTCAGCGACCCGCCGCCGCTGCCCTCGGCGCAGATCGCCGGCTGCTCGTGCGACAACGTGCTGTCCCCGATAGCCGGCGGCCAGATGGTGCGCGGCTCCGGGGTGAACACCGCCACCGGGTCGTTCTCGACCTCCGCGGAGGATCTGCGGATGCCGGGCTTCGGGGTGACCTTCGACGTCTCCCGGACCTATGCCTCGGACGACACCACCGCCGGGATGATGGGGATCGGCTGGTCGTTCAGCTATGACGCCAAGGTGATCCCGCCGGCCGCGGGTTCGACGGCGGTGACGGTGCGGGCCGAGGACGGCGCGCAGGCCGTGTACACCGCCGGCAGCGGTGGCGCCTATGTGACGCCCGCGGGCGTGCGGTCCACGTTGAGCGCGATATCCGGCGGCGGCTGGAAGCTGGTCACCCCGTCTCAGACGGCGTACACGTTCGACGCGACCGGACGGTTGGCGTCGGTGACGGATGAGCGCGGCAACGGCCTGCACCTGACCTACACCAGCACCACGATCACGATCAAGGACGCGGCGGGCCGGACGGTGACCGGCACGCTGAACGCCTCCGGGCTGCTGACCGGGCTGAAGCTGCCCGACGGCCGCGGCACCGCCTACACCTACACCGGCAACCTGCTGACCGCGGTCAAGGACGCCGCCGGCGACACCTGGACGTTCGGGTACACCAACGGGCTGCTGACCAGCATCGTCGACCCCACCTCGGTGACCCAGCTCAAGAACACGTTCACCGGCGACCGGGTCACCAAGCAGGTCGACGCCACGGGCGCGGCGACCACGTTCGCGTGGGACGCCGCCAAGCAGGAGTCGACCACCACCGACGCCGACGGTGTCGTGTTCTACGACGGTTACCGCGGCAACACGGTGGCGTACACGCAGGACGGCAACAACGACACCAGCAACCAGCGCTACGACGCGGCGGTCAACCCGAACCTGACGGTGGACCCGCAGTACAACCAGACCAGCCGCACCTTCGACGCGCAGAGCAACCCGACGTCGACGACGGCGCCGTACCCGTTCACCTTCTCGGTGTCAGAGACCTTCGACACCCACAACAACCTGCTGACCCACACCGACGGCCAGGGGAACGTCACCAAGTACGGCTACACGGCCTACGACGAGTTGAACTCGGTCACCACGCCGTCGGGGAACAACAACAAGCTCACCTACAACGCGCAGGGCCTGGTGACGGCGTCCACGGACGGACGCGGCAAGACCACGACGATGAGCTACGACGCGTCCGGAAACCTGCTGTCGAAGACCTCGCCGCTGGGTGAGAAGAGCACGTACACCTACGACACGATCGGCCGGCTGCTCACCGCCGTCGATCCGCGGGGCAACGTCTCGGGCGCCCGGGCCCTGGACTACACCACCACCTACGGCTACGACGCTCTGGACCGGTTGGTCTCGCTGCTCGCGCCGAAGAAGGCGAAGCCGTCGACGACCACCTACAACAGCCGCGGTGAGCTGACGGGCACCGCCGACCCGCTGGGCCACGCCTACACCTACGCCTACGGCACGGTGCTGGGGCGGATCGGCTCGGTCACCGACCCCGACCTCGGCGTGACCTCCTACACCTACACCGCCGCCGGCCGGAAGGCGTCGGTCACCGACGCGGTCGGCGACAAGACCACCTGGACCTACAACAACCGCGGCGACATCGCGACGGTCGTCTCGCCGCGCGGGAACGCGGCCGGTGCGAACGCGGCCGACTTCACCACCACCTACGTCTACGACTCCAACGGCAACCTGCTGCGCAAGACCCACCCCTATCCGGGCAGCACCACGCCGGTGGAGGTGGACACCCGGTTCGACCAGCTGAACCGGGCCACCGCCGGCATCGACCCGCTGGGCAACACCACCAAGACGGCCTACGACAACAACAGCTCCGTCATCTCGGTCACCGATCCGTCCGGCGGCCAGGCCGGCTACAGCTACGACGGCGACGGACGCCCGGTGGCGGTCAAGGCGCCGGCCGGCGGCAGCAGCGTCAACGTCTACGACGCGGCCGGGAACGTCATCAAGTCCACCTCCCCCGCCGGCGGGGTGACCACCTACACCTACAACGACGACGAGAAGGAAGCCACCGTCGTCGACCCGCGCGGCAACGTCGCCGGCGCCGACCCGGCGGCCTACACCACCAAGTTCGCCTACGACCCGGCGCAGAACCTCACCACGGTCACCGACCCGCTCGGCGGCGTCAGCGCGGTCACCCTCGACCCGAACAACCGCGTGACCGCCGCCACCGATCCGAACGGGCACTCGGTCACCTACAAGTACCTCGACGACGACACCGTCCAGGCGGTGATCGGCCCGGACGGCAGCACCAAGACCGACACCACCTACTCCTACGACAACAACGGCAACGTGCTGTCCCGCACGGACGCGGCCGGGAACGTCCGCTACACCTACGACAAGCTCAACCGGGTCGTCGACTACAAGAACCCGCTCAACTTCGACACCCTGTTCACCTACGACGCCGAGGGCAACCTGACCTCCAAGCAGCTGCCCGCCTACAACACCCCGGCGGCCGCCACCACCATCAACTACACCTTCGACAACCTGAACCGGCGGGTCAGCGAGACCCAAGGTACAAGCACGCTGGCTTACTCCTGGGGCTACGACGCCAAGAACGAAGTCACGGCCCTGACAGACCCGACGGGCACCCGGACCCAGGGCTTCGACTCCCTGGGGCGGCTCACGTCGGTCAGCCGCGGCGGGCAGTCCTTCGGCTACACCTACGACGCCGACGGCAACACCACCTCCCGCACCTGGCCCGACGGCACCACCGTGTCGAGTTCGTACAACGCGGCCGACCAGCTCACCGGGATGACGGTGCAAGGCGGCCAGGCCGGCGGCGGCACCGCGGCCTACGGCTTCTCCTACGACCCCGCCGGACGGCTGTCCTCCACCACCTATCCGACCGCCAACCACCTGACCACGGACCGGACCTACGACGCCGCCGGGCGGCTGTCGGACCTGAACAGCCACAGCGACGCCGGGACCGTGGCCCGCTACCAGCTCACCCGCGACGCCAAGGGCAACCCCACCGGCATCACCACCAGCCGCGGTACGACCAGCCAGCACGTCGCCTACACCTACGACCTGTTCGACCGGCTCACCGCGGCATGTGTCGGCACCGACTGCGGGAGCACCGCCACCGGCAAGACCGCCTACACCTACGACGCGATCGGCAACCGGCTGTCCCAGGTGCTGTCCGGCAGCGCCGGCACCAGCACCACCACCTACACCTACGACTCGGCCAGCCAGCTCAACAGCTCCACCACGACCACCCCGGCCGGGTCGACGCAGACGTCCTACCTGTACGACCGCCCCGGCAACCTCGTGCAGGCCGGCAACGACACCTTCACCTACAACCTCGACAACACCATGGCCTCGGCCACCGTCGGGGGTAAGACCACCACCTACGACTACGACGCCCAGAAGCTCCAGCTGTCGGCCGACACCGGCACCGGGCAGAGCCGCAGCTGGCAGACCGACGTCAACAACGCGGTGCCCACGCCGACCGTCGAGACGGACACCGCCAACGGCGCGACCACCGGCCAGGACTTCCTGCAGGGGCCCGGCGACACCCCGCTCGGGCTGCTCTCCGGCGGTCAGACCGACTCCCTGGCCCCGGACCCCCTCAGCGGCGTCGCCAGCATCCTGACCTCGTCCGGCACCACCGCCGGCGAGCAGGACTACGACCCGTTCGGCAACCCGCGCACCGACGGCACCGCACGGGTCACCCCGACCGTGACCGACCCGTTCGGGTTCGCCGGCGACTACCGGGACCCCACGCGCGGCGACCGGTACGACACCCCGAACCGCACCTACGACCCGGCCACGGGCCGCTTCGACGGCGTCGACCCCGTCGCGCCGAACCGCCGGGCGCCCTCGGCCAGCCCCTACGCCTACACCGCCGACCAGCCGACCACCCGCCGCGACCCGACCGGACTGCTCAGCTGCGGGTGGTGTTCCGACGTCGTCGACACGGTCGACAGCGCCGGCAGCGACCTGCTGGGCGGCCTGGAGACCGGAGGCAGCGACCTGCTGGGCGGTCTGGAGGACGTCGGGGGCGAGCTGGCACCCCTGGGCGAGGACGTGCTCGGCGGCATCGACGCCGAAGTGGTCCTGCCGACGATCGCGTTCTTCAACGGGCTCGGCTGGAACAGCCCGACCGCCTCGAGCGGCATCTACTCCCAGCCCGGCGCCACCCCCGACTACTCCAAGGGCCTGCTGGTCCAGCAGAACTCCAAGCAGGAGTTCGAGCCGCAGGACACCACCATCCCGGACGAATCGGAGCGCTCCAACTGCCACGGCGGCGGCGCGAGTTCCGTCTTCTACATGCCGCTGGACTACCAAGGCCGCGCGCAGGGAGTCGTCGCCTGCCTGAACTACGTCGGCTTCAACTACACCAACCCCGACGGCTCCATGGCGAAGGACGTCCCGCAGACGGACATCGTCGGTTCGGGCACCCTGTGGCCGCCGACCACCCCGGGCTTCTGGGAGAGCAACCCGAAGGGCTGGACCCTGGGCAGCGACCCGCGCATGCAGCGCGGCCACCTGCTCGCGCGGCAGCTCGGCGGCGCCGGCGACGACCGGCGGAACCTCGTCCCGCTCTACGCCGCGGTCAACGCGCCGATCATGAGCGGCTACGAGACCGAGGTGGCGAACGCCATCCAAGCTGGACAGACCGTCTACTACACTGTGACACCTCAATACGAGGGCGATGATCCGATACCGGTGTCGATCACCATGAACGCGGTGACGGCGGACGGATTCCCGGTCCTGAACAACGTCGTCATACCGAACAACCCCCCTTCGCCGTGAGCGGGACAGGAGGAACACCCGTGCAGTGGGTGGAACGCCTTCAGGAAGCGACCGGCTGGACCCAGCCCGCTCAGCAGGGCGACTGGGCTCCCACGGAAGCGGAACTCGGCGTGTCGCTGCCGCAGGACTACAAGGAGTTGTGCGCGCGATTCGAACCCGGCACCTTCTCCGCCTACGCGAACGTGCTGCGTGAGGGCGGCGCCGACTCGCTGCTGGCCAACTGGCGGCTGATCAACCGGACCGCCGAGCAGTTCGAGCAGGTCGGCAGATCGTACGATCCGTTCGGCCTGTACAGTCCGGCGGCCGGCGAGGGTCTCATCCTGTGGGGCCGCTCGGTGACCGAGGCCGACTACTACTGGCACGCGAAAAGCTCGGTCCACCCGGATCAGTGGACGGTGGTCGCTCGCGCGGACTCGCTCAGCACCTGGAACGAGTTCGAGATGTCAGCGTCCGAGTTCCTC
>JABFXP010000573.1 GCA_013361685.1 Catenulispora sp. | reverse complement strand
GTTCGAGGACCTGGCCGAATTGCTCTAAGCGCTGACTGCTCGGCGTCGTACAAGTCCCACCGGCGCGCGCAGACCGGCGCGCGCAGAGTGGACCCGCCCACCACCGCCGACAGGGCTCTTATGGGCTCCACCGACATGGGAAGCCGACGCGCGGATCCCTACCGTTCTACGCCATGACGTCCCGACTCGAGGATTCCTCACCGGCTCCGTCCCTTGCGGACCTGTCCGGCCGTACTGCCCTGGTCACCGGTGCCGCCGGCGGGATCGGCCTGGCGTGTGCCGCGCGGCTGGCCGCGGCCGGCGCGAAGGTGGTCGTCGCCGATCTCGACGAGCGCGCCGTCGAGGCCGCCGAACGCATCGGCGGCGTCGCGCTGATCACCGACCTCAGCGACCTGGACGCGGCGTCGAGCCTCCCGCACCGGGTCGGCGGCGTCGACATCTTGGTCAACAACGCCGGCTTGCAGCACGTCGCCCCGTTGCACGAGTTCCCGGTGAGCCGGTTCTCGGTGATCCTGCGGCTGATGCTGGAGGCGCCGTTCCGGCTGATCCGCGAGTCGCTGCCGCACATGTATGAGCAGGGGTGGGGCCGGATCGTGAACATCTCCTCGGCGCACGGCCTGCGCGCCTCGGAGTACAAGGCCGCCTACGTCTCGGCCAAACACGGCCTGGAAGGCCTGTCGAAGGTCGCGGCCCTGGAAGGTGCCGAGCACGGAGTGACGTCCAACTGCGTCAACCCGGGCTATGTGCGCACCCCGATGGTCGAGAAGCAGATAGCGGCTCAGGCGCGCACCCACGGGATCGGTGAGGAAGAGGTGCTGGCCAAAGTGATGCTGGAGCGTTCCGCGGTGAAACGGCTCATCGAGCCCAGCGAGGTCGCGGAGCTGGTGGCGTATCTGTGCTCGCCGGCTGCGACCTCGGTGACCGGCACGTCGATCGCCCTGGACGGTGGATGGACGGCTCGGTGACGAGACCGTGCGGCGACCCGTCATGAGCGGTCCGGACAGGAGCGCGCCGCACCGGTTTCCGGGCATCGGCACCGGGGCGGCGGCCTTCCTCGAACTGCTGGCCCGGGACGCGCCCGCGGCCGAGTACGACGCCCCGTTGGCCGTCGCGCGGGTGGCCGGACTGCCGCCGGAAGACCTGGACGTGCTGGAGACCGCCAGGCGCGCGGCGATCGAGATCCGCTCGACCCTGGCCCGCTCGCGGCGCCGGGAAGCCGAACTGGTCGCGCTGGTGGAGACGGCGGCAGACCTCGCGGCGCTGCGCGATGTGGACGCCGTCCTGCACGCGATCGTGTCCCGGGCCCACACCTTGATCGGCGCGGACGTCACCTATCTGACGCTGGACGACCCGGAACGGGGCGACACCTTCATGCGGGTCACCCACGGCTCGGTGTCAGCACGCTTCCAATCGGTGCGCCTGCCGATGGGCGCCGGGCTCGGCGGCCTCGTCGCCCAGACGGCCAAGCCCTACGCCACCGCCGACTACACCCATGACGTGCGCTTCCGCCGCACCGGCGACATCGACGGCGCGGTGACCGAGGAAGGCCTGGTCGCGATCCTCGGCGTGCCGCTGCTGCTGGGCGCCCAGGTCATCGGCGTGCTGTTCGCCGCCAACCGGGATCCGCGCCCCTTCGCCCGCCACGAGGTCACGCTGCTCGCGACGCTGGCGGCGCACGCGGCGATCGCGATCGACAACGCCCGGCTCCTGCAGGCGTCGCGGGACGCGCTGACCGAGCTGAGCGCGGCGAACACGATGATCCGCGAGCACAGCGCGGCGGTGGAGCGTGCCGCGTCCGTCCATGACAAGCTCGCCGACCTCGTCGTGCGGGGCGGGAGCATGGAGGGGGTGGCGAGCGCGGTGGCCGAGGCGCTCGGCGGGCATCTGGCGGTCCTGGATACCGACGGCGCGATTTTGGCCGAAGCCGCGGCCGAAGCCGACGGCGGCGGCGAGCCGGCCGTTCGCTCTCCCTCCCTGACCACCGAACGCTCGAACCACGACGGCGGCGCCGATTCCCTCACCGAGCACGACGAGCGAGCCCAGGACCTGACCGCGTTGATCGCCGCCTCGACCGCGACCGGCCGGGCCGTCCAGTCCGGCGCTCGGATGGTGAGCGCGGTGACGGCGGGACCCGAGCCGCTGGGAGCCTTGGTCCTGACCCGGGAAGCCGGGTCCGCACCGGGGTTCACCGCGACCGATCAGCGCATCTTGGAACGGGCCGCCCTGGTCACGGCCTTGCACCTGCTCATCTCCCGCTCGGCTGTCGTGGCCGCCGAGCGGTTGGGCGGCGATCTGCTCTCCGATCTGCTCGCGGTGCCGGTGCGGCACTTGGCCACACTGGTCGAGCGGTCCCGCCGGATCGGGGTCGATCTGGAGCGGCCCTATGTCGTGGCCGCCGTGGACGTGGCGCCGGCGGACCGGGCGCGCCTCGCCTTCGGCGCCGGGCGGCTGGCCGGCGCTGAACGCGGCCTGGCCGGGAGCCACGAAGGCCGCACCGTGCTGCTGCTGCCCGGGGACGACACGAGTGCCACCGCGCAACGGGTCCTGACCAAGCTCAAGGACGGCCTGTCGGAGCCGATCACCGTCGGCGTCGGCGGCCCGGCGACCGGGGTCCAGGCGTTCGCCGAGGCTCATGCCGAGGCCGTCAGGTGCCTGATCGCCCTGCACGGCCTCCAGCGGACGGGATCGGCGACCGGCTCGGCCGATCTCGGCTTCCTGGGGCTGGTGCTCGGCGGCGGCGACCCGCGCGAGGTGGTCCGCCGGGCGATCGGGCCGCTGCTGGACTATGACGGTAAGCGGGGCACCGACCTGCTCGGCACCGTCGAGGAGTACTTCGGGTCCGGAAGGAGTCTGGCCCGCACCGGCGAGAAGCTCCACATCCATGTCAACACCGTCACACAGCGCCTGGACCGGGCCGCGCGCCTGCTGGGACCGGATTGGCAGGAGCCGTCCAAAGCCCTGGAGATCCAGCTCGCCCTGCTGCTCCGTAAAGCGGTCTTCCCTACATGAGGCTGTAACCACTTATAGTCCGCAGAGCCATATAAAAGCTGGTAAAAGCTGCATAGCGTCCATCGCTATGGACAAGTGCATCTCCAGCGCCGCCGAAGCGGTGGCCGACATCGGTGACGGAGCCAGTCTCGCCGTAGGCGGATTCGGCTTGTGCGGTATCCCCAGCGTGCTCATCGAGGCGCTTCGCGCCCTGGGAGTGAGCGGGCTGGATGTCGTGTCGAACAACTGCGGGGTCGACGACTGGGGACTCGGACTGCTGCTCAACGAGGGCCGGATCGCCAAGATGACCAGCAGCTACGTGGGGGAGAACAAGGAGTTCGCGCGGCAGTATCTGGCCGGTGAGCTGGAAGTCGAGCTGATCCCGCAGGGCACGCTGGCCGAGAGCCTGCGGGCCGGCGGCCTGGGCATCCCGGCCTTCTACACCCCGGCCGGCGTCGGCACCCCGATCGCCGAGGGCAGGCAGACGCGGGTCTTCGACGGCCGCGAGTACCTGCTCGCCGAGGCCATCACCACCGACTTCGCCCTGGTCCGGGCGGCCAAGGGCGATCGCCACGGCAACCTCGTCTTCCACGCCTCGGCCCGCAACTTCAATCCGGTCGCCGCCATGGCCGGCCGCGTCACGGTCGCCGAGGTCGAGGAACTCGTCGAGCCCGGCGCGCTGGGCCCCGACGAGATCCACCTGCCCGGCGTGTTCGTCCAGCGCGTCGTCGAAGTGCCGGCGGACCGGCGGGACAAGCGCATCGAGAAGCGGACCGTGACGGAGAACGGAGCAGCCTGACATGCCACTCACCCGCGACCAGCTGGCCGCCCGCGCGGCGCGTGAACTGCGCGACGGCACCTACGTCAACCTCGGCATCGGCCTGCCGACGCTCATCCCGAACCACCTGCCCGCCGGGGTCGAGGTGGTGCTCCAGTCGGAGAACGGCATCCTGGGCGTCGGCCCCTACCCGGCCGAAGCCGACGTCGATCCGGACCTGATCAACGCCGGCAAGGAGACCGTCACCATCGGTGCGGGCGCGGTCTTCTTCGACTCGGCGACGTCGTTCGGCATGATCCGCGGCGGCCACATCGACGCCGCGATCCTGGGCGCCATGCAGGTCAGCGCCTCCGGCGACCTCGCCAACTGGACCGTTCCCGGCAAGCTCGTCAAGGGCATGGGCGGCGCGATGGACCTCGTGCACGGGGCGCGCCGGGTGATCGTGGTGATGGAGCACACCGCCAAAGACGGCTCCCCGAAGATCCTCGAGCGCTGCACCCTCCCGTTGACGGGCAAAGCCGTGGTCGACCGCATCATCACCGATCTGGCGGTGTTCGACGTGACGCCGGACGGACTGGTTCTCCGGGAGATCGCCGACGGGGCGTCGGTGGACCGGATCCGGTCGGCCACCGGCGCCGACTTCTCCATCAACCCCGGCGTCTGACGGGCGAGGCCGCAAGGGACGGCTCGCTGTGGGTTCGGACACACAGCGCGCCGTCCCGATGTGAGCGCCAACCACATTTCATCGCCGTTTACGTGCAATTAACGTTCTCGCGACACAGAGCCAAGGCACTACCGCACCCCGAGTCCCTCCTCCTCTTAAAGGGGTTCCGACATGCAGCGCAGCATCACACGGAGAACAGCCGCGGCGGTCCTCGCCGCCGGCTTGCTGGCGGCGGTGACGGCCGCGTGCAGCAGCCCGAGCAAGGCCGCGGGCGGCAGCACCGGCGGCACGAACACCGGCGCGGCCTCCGCCGACCCGATCAAGGTCGGCCTCGTCTACTCGCAGACGGGTCCCCTCGCCGGCTACGGCAAGGCCTACTACCAGGGCTTCCAGGCCGGGCTGGACTACGCCACGCACGGCACCGGCGCGGTGAACGGCCACAAGATCGAGGTCACCCAGGCCGACGACGCCGGCGATCCGACCAAGGCGGTCAGCGCCGCCAAGGACCTGATCGGCAAGGGCTTCCACATCCTGGCCGGATCGACGGCGTCCGGCGTCGCGTTGCAGGTCGCACCGCTGGCGGCGCAGAACAAGGTGCTGTTCGTCTCCGGCCCCGCGGCCACCGACGAGGTCACCGGCGTCAACAAGTACACGTTCCGCTCAGGCCGGCAGACGTATCAGGACATCGCCACGGCGGCCACGTTCCTGCCGTCGGTCAGCGGCAAGCACGTCACGGTGCTGGCGCAGGACAGCGCCTTCGGCCAGGCCAACGTGAAGGCGGTGCAGGCGGTGCTCGGCGCGCAGGGCGCGACGGTGGACAGCGTCCTGGCGCCGCCCAGCGCGACCGACCTGACGCCGTTCGCGACCCAGGCCAAGGACAAGAAGCCGGACCTGCTGTTCGTGGCCTGGGCCGGCACCACCGCGCAGGCGCTGTGGACGGCGCTGTCGCAGCAGGGCGTGCTGAGCTCCACCACGACCGTCACCGGCCTGGACGCCCGCGCCTCCTACCCGGTGTTCGCCTCCACCGGCGGCAAGGTCTCGTTCCTGGCGCACTATGTGCCCGGCGGCACCAGCAACGACGCCGCCAAGGCGATGGACGCCTACCTGGCCAAGAACTCGGGGCAGTCCGACCTGTTCACCCCGGACGGCTTCACCGCCGCGCAGATGATCGTGAAGGCCGCCGAGAACGGCGACTCCGACGTCGACGCCATGGTGAAGAAGCTGGAGGGCTGGACCTTCGACGGCGTGAAGGGCTCTTACACGGTCCGCGCCGCCGACCACGCCCTGCTGCAGCCGATGTTCCAGGCCAAGCTCGACGGCACGACGCCGTCCGTGGTCAAGACCCTGGACCCGGCCGCCGTCGCCCCCGCGGCGAAGACGATCGCGGGCTAGCGGCCATGTCCGGCGTACTCGCCCTGTCCGGCCTGTCCTGGACCGTCGGCGGATCGACGATCGTCTCCGAGGTGGACCTGCGGGTCGGCGAGGGCGAGTTCGTCGCGGTCATCGGCCCCAACGGCGCGGGCAAGACCTCGCTGTTCAACCTGATCAGCGGCCTGACCAGGCCCAGCGCCGGCCGCATCGAGCTGGACGGCCACGACGTCGGCGCCGAACCGCCCTACAAACGCGCCCGCCGCGGTGTCGGCCGCACGTTCCAGTCCTCCAGCGTGTTCCCCACCATGACCGTCGCCGAGCATGTCGCCCTGGCCTCCCGGATCGGCCGCACCCGCACCGACGACGTGCTCGACCGGGTCCGGCTGACGCACAAAGAGCACACCCTCGCCGGCGGACTGTCCCACGGCGACAAACGCAAGCTGGAACTGGCGATGCTCCTGGCCTCCGGAGCCCGGCGCCTGATCCTGCTGGACGAGCCGATGGCGGGCGTGGCCAGCGGGGAGGTGCCGGACCTCGTGGACGTGATCAGGGACCTGCACAAAGCGGACGGCCGCACCATCCTGATGGTCGAACACCACATGGAGGTGCTCCTCGGCCTGGCCGACCGGGTCGCGGTGATGCACCACGGCGCCCTGCTGGCCGTCGGCACCCCCGGCGCGATCATGGCCGACGCCCGCGTGCAGGAAGCCTATGTGGGGGAGGCACTGTGATCCTCGAACTCGACGACGTCCGCGTGACCCTCGGCGGCTCGCAGATCCTGCAGGGCGTCTCCTTCCCGGTCGCACCAACCGGAGTGACGGCACTACTGGGCCGCAACGGCGTGGGCAAGACGACCACGGTCAAGGCGATCCTCGGCCTGGTCCCGCGCACCGGAACCATCCGCTTCCACGGCGAAGGCCTGCACCGCCTGCGCACCCACGAGATCGTCCGCCGCGGCATCGGCTACGCACCGGAGGACCGCGGCGTCTTCGCCAAGCTGACCGTCACCGAGAACCTGGCCCTGGCCGAGCGCCGCGGCGCACAGCACGCCTACGACCTGGTCTACGAACTCTTCCCCGAGCTCAAGACCCGCGGCGCCCAACCCGCGGGCACCCTGTCCGGCGGCCAGCAGCAGATGGTCGCGATCGGCCGCACCCTGCTGAACGACAACCGCCTGCTCGTCATCGACGAACCGACGAAAGGCCTGGCCCCGAAGGTGGTGACGGAGGTGGCCGAGGTCCTGGAACGCGCCGCCGAACGCGTCCCGATGCTGCTGGTCGAACAGAACCTCGCCCTGGTCAAACGCCTGGCCGGCGACGGCGTGGTCCTGGCCGCCGGCCAGGTGGTGCACCGCGGCCCGGTCAGCGAACTGCTCGCGGATGCGGAGCTGACGCGGGAGTTGCTGGGGGTCGGGCAGGCGCGGGGCGTCGGGCAGACGCTGGGGGTCGGACGGACCCTGGGCGTCGGACAGACCGTCGGCGTCGGACAGACGCGCCGCGAACGTTCCGACACCTCTTCACACCCCGCCCCATCCAGGGGGACTACCGACCCTCGATCAATTGTCAAGGATCGTCAACCGCCGAAGGAAGTGTCGGCCCCGGAATCCACCCGATCGGACGCGCCATGAGCACCCTGACCCTGCTCGCCCTCACCGGCCTGGGCCTCGGCGCCCTCTACTTCCTCATCGCCTCCGGCCTGTCCCTGATCTTCGGCCTGATGGACGTCCTCAACTTCGCCCACGGCGCCTTCCTCACCGCCGGCGCCTACGCCGCCTGGTGGGCCGACGGCCACCTGCCCTTCTACCTGGCCGTCGCCTTCGGCGTGGCGGTCGGCGCGGCCATCGCAGCAGTCGTCGAAACCGCGCTCATCCGCGGCCTCTACGCGCGCCCCAGGGAGCAGATCCTCGTCACCGTCGGTCTCGGCCTGGCGATCCCCGCCCTGATCCAGGGCGTCTGGGGCGCCGACGCCCGCACCGTCACGCCGCCCAAGGCGCTGGCCGGGACCGTCGGCCTGCTCGGCGCCCGGGTCCCCACCGACCGCTTCGTGCTGCTCGCCGCCGCGCTCGCGGTGTTCGCGGGCCTGAAGGTCTTCCTCGCCAAGACCCGCTACGGCCTCGTCGTCCGCGCCGGGGTCGAGGACCGGGCCATGGTCACCGCGCTGGGCATCGACGTCCGGAAGGCGTTCACCCTGGTCTTCGCCATCGGGGGCGCGCTCGCGGGCCTGGCCGGGGCCCTCGGCGGCGTCTACTTCGGCAGCGTCTCCCCGGGCCAGGGCACCTCGCTGCTGATCTTCGCGTTCGTGGTCGTGGTCATCGGCGGCCTGGGCTCCACCGACGGCGTCGCACTCGCCGCGATCGCCGTCGGGCTGATCCAGCAGTTCACCAACTACTACGCCGCCTCCGGCCTCGGCGACCTCGCGGTGGTCGTGATGCTCGCGCTGGTGCTGCTGGTCCGCGGCAACCCCGTCCTGGACCGCGTGGCCGCCTCGGTCGGGGCCGCGGTCAAATCGTCGGTCGGGAGGGCCGCATGAGGTATGTCAGGCATCTGGCCCCACTCGTGGTGTTCGCGGTCTTGCTGTCGCTGCCCTACTCGGCCCTGCGGATACCCGGCGTGTTCGACGGAGCGTTGAACACCCCCGGCTCCCTCCAACTCCTCGCCCTGTGCCTGCTGTTCGCCGGCCTCGCGGTCGGCTACGACCTGCTGTTCGGACGGCTCGGCCTCATGTCCTTCGGCCACGCCCTCTACGTCGCCATCGGCGCCTACGGCGCGGAACTGGCGATGAAGAACCTGCATTTGCCGCTCGCCGAGGGTGCCGCCCTCGCGATCGCCGTGGGCGCGCTGACCTCCCTGGTCCTCGGCACGGTCAGCCTCAAGGGCGTGGGCAGGCTCGGCGCGGTCGGCTTCGCGATGGTGACGCTGGCCTTCGCCCAGGCCGGCTCGATCCTCGTCAGCCGCGACCCCAAGACCACCGGCGGCGAGGAGGGCCTGCCACTGTCCACCGAGAAGGTGCCCGGCCACCTCGTCGGCGTCGTCAACACGGTGAACCTGTACTGGCTGGCGCTCGCCTACCTGGTCCTGGTCTGCGCCGTGGTCTGGTGGCTCACCGCCTCCCCGGTCGGCCGCGCCTGGCAGGCGATCCGCGACAACGAACGACGCGCCGAAGTCCTCGGCCTCAATCCCTTCCGCTACCAACTCGGAGCCTTCGTCCTGGCCGGCACCCTCGGCGCGGCCGGCGGCGTGGTGCACCTGCTGGTGACAGCCGGAGCCACCCCCGAGACCACCACCTCGGACTTCACCCTGGCGCTCCTGGTGATGGTCGTCCTCGGCGGCTCCGGCACCCGCTGGGGCCCCCTCCTCGGCGGCGCCCTCTACACCCTGCTCGACCACCGCCTCGGCGCCCTGGCCACCTCCGACGGCGTCGCCTCGCTGCCGGCCGTGCTCCGCGTCCCCCTGTCCCAGCCGCTGGTCCTGCTCGGCGCCCTGTTCGTGGTCGTGGTGTACGCGGTGCCGGGCGGCCTGGTCGCTCTGCCACACCGCTTCCGCCGCCTGACGCGGCACCGGCCGCTCCGGTCGGCGCACGCGGTCGGCGGTGGCGACGGCGACGGCGACGGCGACTCAACGCTCAACGAGCGAGAACAGGTGGCAGCTGAGGCCTGAGCAACACTGCCGTAGTACCGGAGTCGCCGAGGTATCCCGCCTCGGCGGCGGACCGGTGTTCAGCGCTGCCGGTCCGGGCTCCACTCATAAGCCCCGGCCGCGGTTTGAACAACTTCGCGCGGCCACGTCGACCGCACTCGTGCAAGCCGCTCCCGCAAGTCGTCGACCCATCCGGCCCCGACCGGGAACTTCATGACGACGTCAAGGCGATCGGCCTCATGGACGCGCACCACGGCCCGCCGGTTCCGCCGGACCCGCAGATCGACTCCAGGTCCCCGATCGCCCGCGATCGCCACTGTCGAGCCGGCACCGAGACCTCCGTCGAGGGCAGCTTGCCACTCGTCCAGATCGCCGGGAAGTAAGAACAGGGCCAGCTCGCTCTGGACCCCGTTCGCCGAAACGATCACCGTGGCGCGCAAGATGTCGTGGCCGGTCAGCACCCCGGGCTCGAACCGCCCGGTGACGCGCACGATGCACCGGGCCCCGGCGTCGCCCGCCAGATCGATCAGATCCACGGATCTCGCCGCGCCCGCAGTCTCCGCCATAACCGCCCCCATTTCCGCCGCCGATCCGGGGCCACAACGGGCACCGAACCCGCCGAGCATAGCCATTGCGATCAACCGTGGCGGTGGACGGAGTACGGCCGGCAATCTCAGCGCTCGACGAGATAGCGAGCAGGGCCGTACGGGCCTTATCCGATTCCGCATCAAGTCCAAGGCGTGGACCCGAGCGTTGACAGGGTCCTGCGACCGCCGTAACTTCTCGGCATTGTTCGGATGCCGTCCGAGATGTCGGACAGTCGGGGTCGGAGGGAAACGTCCCATGCCATCACCCAGGTATCTCCTCACCCGATTGTCGCTGGCGATCGCCCTGGTGGGAGCCTTTCTGGTCGGGCCGGGCGGGCCGTCGGCCGAAGCCCTGCCGGCTCCGGTGGCCGCTCCGGCGGCGGCGCCCGCCGTGGCGTCGATAGCCACGCCGCCGATGGGCTGGGCGTCGTGGAACACCTTCGCGGCGCAGATCAACTACAACGTCATCACGGCGCAGGCCGACGCCATGGCGTCCTCGGGCATGCAGGCCGCGGGCTATCAGTACGTGAACATCGACGAGGGCTGGTGGCAGGGCACCCGCGACTCCGCGGGCAACATCACGGTCAGCGCCAGCGACTGGCCCGGCGGCATGAAAGCCATCGCCGACTACATCCACAGCAAGGGACTGAAGGCCGGCATCTACACCGACGCCGGCAAGAACGGCTGCGGCTACTACTACCCCACCGGCCGCCCCGCGGCGCCCGGCAGCGGCAGCGAGGGCCATTACGACCAGGACTTCCTGCAGTTCTCCCAATGGGGCTTCGACTACGTCAAGGTCGACTGGTGCGGCGGCAACGCCGAAGGGCTGAACGCGCAGAGCACGTACCAGGCCATCAGCGATTCGATCGGCCGGGCCACCGCGCAGACCGGGCGGCCGATGGTGCTGTCGATCTGCGACTGGGGCAACCAGAGCCCGTGGAACTGGGCGCCGGGGATGTCCAACCTGTGGCGTACCAGCGGCGACATCATCTACTACGGGAACAGCCCGTCGATGACGAACGTGCTGAACAACTTCGACGCGGCCCAGCACCCCTCCGCGCAGAGCCCCGGCCACTACAACGACCCCGACATGCTGATCGTGGGGATGCCCGGCTTCACCGCGGCGCAGAACCGGACCCATCTGAGCCTGTGGGCCATCTCCGGTGCGCCTCTGCTGGCCGGCAACAACCTCGCCACCATGAGTGCCGACACCCGCGCCGTGCTGACCAACCCGGAGGTCGTCGCCATCGACCAGGACTCCCGCGGCGTGCAGGGGGTGAAGGTCGCCGAGGACCAGAGCGGCCTGCAGGTGTACAGCAAGACCCTGTCCGGCAGCGGACGGCGCGCCGTGGTCCTGCTCAACCGCACCGGATCGGCCGCCACCGTCACCGCCCGCTGGAGCGATCTCGGCCTCACCGGCGCGGCCTCGGTGCGCAACGTCTGGTCGGCGACCGACCTGGGCAGCTTCACCGGCACCTACGCCACCAGCGTGCCGGCCGGACAGGCGGTGCTGCTGACCGTGACCGGCACCGACGGCACCGGCACCGGCTCCGGCGGCGCGAAGACGATCGTCGGCGGCGCCTCCGGACGCTGCGTCGACATCAACAACTCCTCGACCACCAACGGCACCCAGGCCCAGCTGTGGGACTGCAACGGCCAGTCGAACCAGATGTGGACCTACACCTCGAGCAAGCAGCTGATGATCTACGGCTCCAAGTGCCTGGACGCCTCCAACAAGGGCACCACCAACGGCACCGCGGCCGTCATCTGGGACTGCAACGGCCAGACCAACCAGCAGTGGAACGTCAACAGCAACGGCACGATCACCGGCGTGCAGTCCGGCCTGTGCCTGGACGCCACCGGCGCCGGCACCGCCAACGGCACGAAAGTCGAGCTGTGGTCCTGCAACGGCGGCGGCAACCAGCAGTGGACGCTGAAGTGAAGTGACACGGGCGCCGCCGGACACATCGTCCGGCGGCGCTCACATTCGACTGGAGCGATGAAACATCAGTCCATCAGCAGTGCGGAACCACGATCCAGTACCCCGCCGACTTCAATTGCAGGCTGCTGATAACCGTCGAACTGTACTTGCCCATGTCCTGGTTGGAGCCGATCGCATAGCTGTCGCCGCCGTAGATGAAGTACGAGCGACCCGCCAGGTTCTGCGAGACGTTGTCCGTCGTATAGCAGTTCGGCAGCGGCGCGCTCGGCGTACCGGTCACCGCGGCAGACTGCGCACCGACCGTTCCCGACCCATCCACAGCGGCGACCGTGTACGAGTACGACGTCCCGGCTGTGAGCCCGGAGTCGGTGTACGACGTCGAAGTGATCGCAGAGCCGTTCACCTTCGAACCGCCCCGGTAGACGTTGTACGAAGCCGCCCCGGATACAGCGTTCCAACTCAGCGAAACCGAGCTGCTACTCGTCCCGGTGACCGTGAGACCGGTCGGTGCCGGCAGCGCCGACGTGCTTCCGGTCGTCGTACCCGTGACTGCCCCGGACTGGGCGCCCACGTTCCCTGAGCTGTCCACAGCCGCGACGGTGTACGAATACGCCGTCCCCGACGCGAGCCCGGAATCAGTGTAAGAAGTCGACGCCACCGCGCCGGAGTTCACCTTGGCCCCGCCACGATAGATGTTGTAAGACGCGGCACCCGAGACCGCACTCCAGCTCAGCGACACCGAAGTGTCACCGCTACCGGTCACGGCCAACCCGGTCGGCGCGGGCAACGACGGCGTCTGATTGTCCAGCCCGAAGAACTTCATCGAGTAGTAGCTCGAACAGATGTAGTCCAGGAAGTACGCGCCAGTCGTCCCGCAATTATCAGCACCCGTACCGGGGTGTACCGCCAGCCCGTGGCCCATGTTGGGGATCGAAAAGGTCTCCACCGCCGGCTTGCCCGAGCTGTCGTTGTAGATGCTCTCCGCCGTGTTTCCGGTCAGCGTCTGCGTGCTCGACGGCGTCTGCGAAATCCCCCACACGTTCGTCCACCCGTCCCGCGACTCGTCCATCGCGACGGGCTTCACCAGGTAGTCCGAGGCACCATTCCACACCTGCACCCGCGGCCAGGCTCCGGTGTATCCGGGGTCGGAGTTGCGGATCAGGCTGCCCCACTGCTGCGGCGTCTTGGTATTGCTGTTGTTGGACGTGCAGTTCGAGTCGGTGATCCCGGCAGTGGTGCACTGCGCAGGCGGCCCGGAGTCGATCGCGCCGGCCGCGAACACATCCGGATAGTCCGCGAGCAGGTCGGCGGTCATACCGCCGCCCGCCGACAGACCGGTGATGTAGATCCGGCTCGGATCAGCGTTGTAGTGCGCCTCCGCGTACTGCACCATCTGATAGATCGACAGCGCCTGGCCGTTGCCGCGGCTGTCGTTGCTGGTGTCGCCCCAGTCGAAGCACTTGGCGGTCAGCCCCGACCCGGACGGCTGCTCGGCGAACACGACGGCGAAGCCGTACTGGTCGGCGTACTTCGGCCACCCCGAGTCGGAGTAGTAGTCGTTCGCCGACTGCGTACAGCCGTGCAGCGCGACCACCACCGCGGGCCTGGCGGCCAGATTCGCCGGCAGGTAGCTGTACATGTTCAGCGCGCCGGGATTGGTCCCGAAGTTCGACACCTGAGTCAGCGTCGGTGCGGCCGACGCTGAACCCGCGGTGGTCGCGATGAAGGTCGAAGCCAGAAGCACGGCACTTCCCGCCGATGCGGCCCAGCGCCGCCAGATCCCCCGCCGGTATCTCGATTCCGTTCTTCGCATCATGATGAGCTCCTCGAAACAGAAGTAGACCGGTTCGCTGTGCCGCCCGTCACACCGCTGCCGTGAAGCTACGAGCCGCCCGGGACCGCGACAATGTGGACGTGTCACGGCGTTAACACGCTGGACATATCCGGTTCCCATACCGCCGCCTGTCAGAGGGCGTGTCACCGCCGGAAGTGTCGATGATCTCGGGTCCGGCGCCCCGCGATGTGGCGGTCCAGCACATCGAAGGCCGTCCGAGCCGCTCCTAGTCTCACGCTGATGCAGCACCGACAGCCGGTGGTCGATCCGTGACCCGGTGGCTGCTCCCTCCCGGAATCCACCGCACCGAAAGCAGCGTGATGACGGATAACGACGACCCGCCGCGCACCGAGACCATGGTCCGGACCGTCGCGCTCAGCAAGGACTTCGCCGGCTTCACCGCCGTGGACCGCGTCAACCTGAGCGTCACGGCCGGGCATGTGCACGCCCTGGTCGGCCCGAACGGCGCCGGCAAGACGACCCTGTTCAACCTGCTCACCGGAGTCCACCGGCCCAGCCGCGGCCGCATCGAGGTGGCGGGGCGGGACGTGACCGGCTCGACGCCGGAGCGCATCGCGGGTCTCGGCGTCGCGCGCTCCTTCCAGATCACGAAGCTGTTCGACACCCTGACCGTCGCCGAACACGTCGAACTGGCGCTCGCCGCGCGCACCCGGATCGGCTACCGGTTCTGGGCCTCGGGCCGGACCTTCGCACGCTTCCGCGACGAGGCCGCGCGCCTGCTGGAGTCGGTCGGGCTGGTCCGCCGGTCGGCGGACGCGGCCGGATCGCTGCCCTACGGGCAGCGGCGCGCCCTGGAACTGGCGTGCGCGCTGGCGCTGGATCCGAAGGTGCTGCTGCTGGACGAACCGACCGCCGGTATGGGGGTCGAGGACATCTCCCGCACCGTGGAGCTGATCCAGCAGGTCCGCGCGGGCCGCACGATCGTGATGGTCGAGCACAACATGTCGGTGGTCGCCGATCTCGCCGACAAGGTGACGGTGTTGCAGGCCGGGGTGATCCTGGCCGAAGGGCCGTACCAGAAGATCCGGCAGGACCCCCGGGTCGTCACCGCCTACCTGGGCTCGGCCCATGCCTAGGGGCGCGGCGGGCGGCGGCGCGTTGCGCGTGGAGAACCTGGTCGCCGGCTACGGGCAGGGCACCGTCCTGCACGAGGTGTCGCTCCACGTGGCGCCCGGCGAGATCGTCACGCTGGTCGGCCGCAACGGCGCGGGCAAGACGACTCTGCTGCGCTGCGTCATGGGGCTGCACAAGCCGTCCGCCGGCCGGGTGCTGTGGGGCGGCAGCGACGTCACGGCGGTCGCGGCGCACCGGCGCGCGGCCGCCGGGTTCGGCTGGGTGCAGGACGACCGCGGGGTCTTCGCGACGCTGACCGTCGAGGAGAACCTGCTGCTGCCGAAGGTCAGCGGCGGCGGCTGGCCGCTGGAGCGGATCTACGAGTACTTCCCCGCGCTCAAGCAGCGGCGGCGCAGCATGGGCACCCAGCTGTCCGGCGGCGAGCAGCAGATGCTCGCGCTGGCCCGCGTGCTGCGCACCGGCGCGCGCCTGCTGTTGTGCGACGAGCCCAGCGAGGGGCTCTCGCCGCTGTTCGTCGACAAGATCGGCGAGGTGCTGACCCAGATCAAAAAGGACGGGATCGGGGTGCTGCTCATCGAGCAGAACATCCGGTTCGCCAGCCGGGTCGCCGACCGGCACTACCCGCTGGTCGACGGACGTCTCCAGGAGCCGATCGCGAACGGCGACCTCGCCGAGCGGGAGCTCGAACTGCTCGACCACCTGGGCTTGTAGTCCAGCGGATCCACCCTCCCCTCACCTCCCCTCATCCCTCTATAGGAGTCCCCTGATGAAGAAAGTCTCCCGCGTCGTAGCGGTCGCAGCGGCCTCGTCCGTCGTCCTGGCCGGGTGTTCCGGCGGCGGCCCCGGCGGCGGCAGCGGCAAGATCTCCGACGGCAAGATCGTGCTCGGCGTGCTCACCGACGAGTCCGGCCCATACGCGGAACTGGCCGGCAAGGGCGCTGTCGAGGCCGTCAAGATGGCCGTCGAGGACTACAAGGCGCAGTACGGCTCGAAGGCCGTCACGCAGAAGATCGACGTGGTCGACGCCGACACCCAGAACAAGCCGGACGTCGCCAACACCAAGGCCGCCGAGCTCTACGACCGGCAGCAGGCCGACGTGGTGCTCGACGTGCCCAACTCGGCCGCCGCGCTGTCGGTGGCGACCCAGGCCAAGAACCACAAGAAGCTCTACATCGACATCAGCGCCGCCTCCACCGCGCTGCACGGAGCCTCCTGCAACAAGTACACCTTCCAGTACGCCTACGACACGCGGATGCTCGCTTACGGCACCGGCACCGCGGTGACCAAGAACGGCGCGAAGAACTGGTACATCGTGTATCCGGACTACGCCTTCGGGCAGGACATGCAGAAGTCGTTCACGGCCGCGGTCGGCACGGCCGGAGGCACCGTCCAGGCGCACGACCCGACGCCGTTCCCCGGGCAGGACTTCTCCACCTACCTGCTCAAGGCCAAGTCCGCCTCGCCGAAGCCGGACGTGCTGGGCATCATGCAGGCCGGCGGCGACCTGCAGAACCTGGTCAAGCAGTACAACTCCTTCAAGCTCGCCGACGCCGGCATCCCGATGGCGGTCGGGCTGATGACCCTGACCGACATCCACTCCCTGGGCCCGGACGCCTTCGCAGGGGTCGAATTCACCGACCCGTGGTACTGGAACTTCGACGCCACCAACCGCGCCTGGGCCGACAAGTTCCAGGCCCGCACCGGCAAGCGCCCCACCTTCGTCGACGCCGCCAACTACTCCGCGGCCCTGCAATACCTCAAGACCGTGCAGACCGCGGGCACCGACGCCTCCGACTCGGTGGTCAAGGGCCTGGAGGGCGCCAAGGTCGACGACCTGTTCGGGCGCGGCGGCACCATCCGCGCCGCCGACCACCTGCTGGTCCACGACGCCTACCTGGCCAAGGTCAAGCCGGCCGCGCAGGTGAGCACCGACTGGGACTACGAGCAGATCGTCCAGACCATCCCCGGTGACCAGGCCTTCGCCCCGGCCGCCGAGAGCGGCTGCAAGCTGTGACGAACTTCCTCGAACAGGTCTTCAACGGCCTGGTGTCAGGATCCTTCTACGCCCTGCTCGCCCTCGGCCTGGCGGTCATCTTCGGGATCCTCGGCGTGGTGAACTTCGCGCACGGCGCCTTCTACATGCTCGGCGCGTTCGGCAGCTGGCTGGCGCTGGACAAGGCCGGGATCGGGTTCTGGCCGGCGCTGCTGCTCGTGCCGCTGGCGCTCGGCTTGTTCGGCGCGCTGCTGGAGCGGATCGCGGTGTCCCGGCTGGCCTCGCTCGACCCGCTGTACAACTTCCTGCTCACCTTCGGCGTCACCTTGGTCCTGCAAGACCTGGTGGTCCGGTTCTACGGCGTCGGCTCGCAGCCCTACAGCGCGCCGAAGGAGTTGCAGGGCACGATCTCGCTCGGGCTGTTCGACTACCCGAAGTACCAGGCGTTCGTACTGGTCGCGGCGCTGGTCGTGTGCTCGGCGGTGTGGCTGGCGTTCACCCGCACCCGGGTCGGGATGGTGGTGCGCGCCGCGACGGAGCGCCCTGACGTCGCCCGCGCGCTGGGGGTGGACGTGCGCCGCTGGATCGCGCCGGTCTTCGGGTTCGGGATCTGGCTGGCGGGCCTGTCCGGCGTGCTGGCCGCCCCGATGCGCTCGGTGAACCCGCTGATGGGTTCCGATCTGGTGATCACCGTGTTCGCGGTCGTCGTGATCGGCGGCTTGGGGTCGGTGTCCGGGGCGGTCATCGCGGGATTCGCCCTGGGCTTGATCGAGGCGCTCGGCGAGCTGTATGCGCCGTTCCTGGCGCAGGTGCTGGTGTTCGTGGTCATGGCGGCGGTGCTGCTGTGGCGGCCGGCCGGGCTGTTCGGGCGGCAGGAGGTGCGCGCGTGACTGGGCTGCTGCGCGCCGTCGCTGCCTCCGCTGCTGCTTCCGTTTCGGCCTCTGGCTCTGGCTCCGGGTCCGGGTCCGGGTCCGGCTCCGCAGACTCCGAGCGTCGATTGGCGCCGCTCAAGGTGGCGGGTTTGCTCGCTGCCGTGGTCGTTGCCCTGGCGTTGCCGTGGATGCTGTATCCGCCGGTCGCGATCGACATCCTGTGTTGGGGCTTGTTCGCGGTCGCGATTGACTTGATGCTCGGTTACGCCGGGTTGTTGTCGTTCGGGCACGCGGCGTTCTGGGGTGGCGCGGGCTATGCCAGTGGGCTGATCGCGCTGCACACCGGGGTGCCGTTCCCGGTGGCTGTCGCCTTCGGGGCGGTGTTCGCCATGGCGATCGCGGTGCCGATCGGGCTGCTGGCGATCCGGCGGACTGGTATCTACTTCGCGATGGTGACGCTTGCGTTCGCTCAGACGCTGTACTTTCTGGCGAACAAGTGGCGGGACCTGACTGGCGGAGAGAACGGCCTGCAAGGCGTTCCCCGTTCGATGCCGGGATTCGACATCACCGAGCCGTTCTCGTTCTACTACGCGGTGCTGCCGATCGTCGCGCTGGCCCTGTGGTTCGCCTGGCGGGTGGTTCGCTCGCCGTTCGGCCGGGTGCTGGTGGCGGTCCGGGACGATCCTGAACGGGCGCGGGCTCTGGGTTATCCGGTGGATAGGTACAAGCTGATGGTGTTCGTGATGAGCGCTGGCCTGACCGGTCTCGGCGGCGGTCTGTTCACCCTCGCCCACGGCTTCGTGTCGTTGGACGCGCTGTACTGGACGACGTCGGGGCAGGGCGTGCTGATGACGGTGCTCGGTGGGATTGGCACGCTGTGGGGGCCGTTGGTCGGGGCCGGTGCGGTGGTGCGGTTGCAGGACTGGCTGTCGACTTCGGGATTCGAAGGGCCCGGG
>JABFXP010000240.1 GCA_013361685.1 Catenulispora sp. | reverse complement strand
GTGCCGGCGCGGCGGTCCGGGCTGGCGTCGGCGGTGAACAACACGGCGCGGCAGGCCGGCGGCGCGATCGGGATCGCGGTGGCCGGCGCGGTCGCGGGGCAGCCGGGCGACAGCGGCTTCCTCCGCGGGCTGCACGCTGTGGCGCTCGGGGCGGCCGTGCTGTACGTCATCACAGCCGTCGTGCTGCTCCGACCGCCGGGGAACGATCGGCGCTGGGAGTGATGTCAGCGCCATCCGCGCTGTTCAGACCACCAACGCCCGCTCGACGACCGCGCCGAACTCCAACCCGCCTGGCAACGTTCCGAACGTCCGGCCCCACTCCCCGCCGAGTCGCGAAACCACGAACGCGTCGGCGGCCGGCGTCGGCGCGAACCGCAGCATCAGCGAACCCTGCAACACCAAGGCCATCCGCTCCACGAACCGCCGCGCGCCGGCCTCGTCGACCGAGCCGATCTCGTCCTGCAGTTCCTTGTACGCGGCGTCGAACCGCGCGTCGGCACCGCGCGCCGCGCCGGTCTCGGCCAGGAACGCGTCCCAGACCCCTGCTTCCTTGCTGAGCGCGCGCAGCACGTCGAGGGCGTTGACGTTGCCGGAGCCCTCCCAGATGGAGTTCAGCGGCGCCTCGCGGTACAGGCGCGGCATGCCGGATTCCTCGACGTAGCCGTTGCCGCCGAGGCATTCCAGGGCTTCGGCGGCGAACGGCGCGCAGCGTTTGGTGACCCAGTACTTCGCGACGGCCAGGCCGATGCGGCGGAACAGGCGGGACTGCTCGTCGGGGGCCGGGCCGGTGGCGGCGTCGGTCGCGGCGGCGAGGTGGAGCGCGGTGAGGGTGGCGGCTTCGGATTCCAGGGCGAGGTCGGCCAGGACGGTGCGCATGAGGGGCTGGTCGGCCAGCACTCTGCCGAAGGCCTTGCGGTGGCGGGTGTGGTTGACGGCCTCGGCGAGGGCGGCGCGCATCAGGGAGGCGGAGCCGGTGACGCAGTCCAGGCGGGTCATGGCGACCATCTCGATGATGGTGGCCACGCCGCGGCCCTCGTCGCCGACGCGCCAGGCGCGGGTGTTGTGGAATTCGACCTCTGAGGAGGCGTTGGCGCGGTTGCCGAGCTTGTCCTTGAGCCGTTGCAGGCGGAAGGAGTTGCGGGTTCCGTCGGGCAGGACGCGCGGGATCAGGAAGCAGCTCAGGCCGCCGGGGGCCTGGGCCAGCACCAGGAACACGTCGCACATCGGCGCGGAGGTGAACCATTTGTGGCCGACCAGGGTGTATTCGCCGTCGCTGCCGGGGACGGGGGTCGCGGCGGTGGTGTTGGCGCGGACGTCGGAGCCGCCCTGCTTCTCCGTCATGCCCATGCCGGCCAGGCAGCCGGCCTTGGTGGCGGGGTCGCGCAGTCCGAAGTCATAGGTCTTCGACGCCAGGCGCGGTGTCCATTCGGCGGCGAGTTCCGGGCTGGCCTGCAGTGCCGGGACGGCGGCGTAGGTCATCGAGACCGGGCACAGGTGGCCGCCGTCGGTCTGGCCCCAGACCAGCATCTTGGCGGCGCGGGCGGTGTGGCGCGGGCTCGCCGGGTCCTCCTGCCAGGGGGCGGCGCCCAGGCCGTGGCCGACCGCGACGGTCATCAGCTCGTGCCAGGCCGGGTGGAACTCGACCTCGTCTACGCGTCGGCCATAGCGGTCGTGGGTAATCAGGACGGGATGGTTCAGCTCAGCGAGCCGGCCCCATTCCCGGGCCTGGAAGGAACCGGCCAGCGCGCCCAGGTCCAGGAGCTCATCATGCGTGGAAGATCCGTCACCGAACAGCCGCTTCACGGCGTCCACGAGCGCCGCGTCGGCGGTGTAGGCGTTGTATCCGGCCAGGGGCGGCGCCTGGTTCAGGGGCTCGTCGGCGGGTCCGGTCAGCGTGCCTTCGGGCATGGTTCCGGTCATCTCCGTTCGGCGTGATGCGGGGACTGGGGCCTGCTGCCGTTAACGTAGTACCCGATCGCCCCGCTCGCCTACCAACCGGTAACCACGCCACTTTGCCCAGCGAACAGCTCCCGCCTCCCGTCGTCGGCCCCGAGGACCAGCGCATGCGCCCAGTGCTCGATCTGCCCGCCGGTGCTGACGCGACCGCTCAGCCGGCCACCGCCCGGCCGTCGCCGCGCGAGCGGTTCCGCGCGCAGCTGCGGAACTGGTGGACGGTCACCAAGATCACCTTCTCGATCTGCATGCGCTACCGGATCACCGGCCTGGCGGCCGAGGCGGCGTTCTTCGCGCTGCTCTCGCTGCCGCCGCTGGCCATCGGGCTGGCCGGCACCCTGGGCTACCTGAACGGCTGGATCGGCGCCTCCAGGATCGCCGAGATCAAGGCGCACATCCTGAACGGCGCCGGCACGATGTTGTCCGGCCCGGGCATCGAGAAGCTGGACGGCCTGCTCACCAACCTGCTCGCCAACGGCCACCCGGACTTGATCTCCATAGGGTTCCTGCTGGCGTTGTGGGCGGGTTCGCGGGCGATGAACGTGTACGTCGACACCATCACCATCGCCTACGGCCTGTCCGGGCGGCGCGGCATCGTGCGCACCCGGTTCCTGGCGTTCGGGATGTACCTGCTGGGCCTGATCCTGGGCTCGGTGGCGCTGCCGCTGCTGGTGATCGGCCCGGACCTCCTGGTGAGCGTCTTCCCGGGGGTGACCGGACTGATCCACGCGGCGTACTGGCCGGTGGTGCTGACGGTGCTGGCGGCGTTCCTCAACACGCTGTACCACCTGGCGGTCCCGGTCCGCACCCCGTGGTCGCAGGACCTGCCGGGCACGGTGCTGGCGCTGCTGCTGTGGCTGGGCGGGTCGGCGCTGCTGCGCGACTACGTCTCCTCCACGTTCTCCGGCACGAACGCGTCCAACTCGCTGTACGGGGGCCTCGCCGCGGCCGTGGCGATCCTCGTGTGGCTCTACGTCACGGCCTTGGCCACTCTGCTGGGCGCGGCCCTGAACGCCGCCGTGGAACAAGTGTGGCCCTCGCGCAAGTTGTGGTTGGCGAGGCTGGCACTTCGTCAGCGGGTGGCAGCTCCACGGGACTCCTCGACGGAGCCCGGAGAAGCGCCGCTCCCGCAGGACTGAGGACTGTTCCCCAGGTGGGCAAAACTCTGGCGACAATGCGTTACAGCCGTACGTACCATGAAGCGATCTTCCGGGATTTCGGTAGATACCGGGACAGGCGTTGGACCTACTCCCGGTCGAGTTGAACCGGGCAGAACAGTGAAAGCTGGGACAGCATACGTGTCACAAGCAGCTCCGATGGGCTCGCAGCGGCTCCGGGCGCTGGGCTGGACCGAGGGCCACCAGAAGGCCTTCGAGATCCTGCAGGAAGCCGCCGGTGCCGACCTCATACCGGCACTGGTCACCGAAGCGGGCGACGGCGGTTGTAGCGCCGAGTCCGGGCTCGGCGCCCTACGCGCCACCTACGGCCCCAACCTGTTGCTCTCCATGGCAGCGGACCCTTTGAGACGACCCCTCACCGACGACTGGATCGCCGTGCGCCGCTGGCCGGACGGACGAGCGACCGCGGAGGCCATCCTGAGCCGCCGCGTAACCCTCATGCGCCAAGAACCCTCGCGTTAGCGCAGCGCGCCGCACCTGACGGGCTCGCGAACCGGCGCGGCCGGCGTGCCCGCCGCCCGGACCCCGCCGCCCGGACCTCACCGCCCGGACTCCCGGCGGACTTCCAGGATTTTTCCCCGCGAGATAGCGGACATTTACTCCGGTAACGGACCGGACTTCATGCGGACTTCGACGTTCCGCGACGCGGCCTGAGCCTAACGTAACTGCTTGCACTGGGTATGCACTCCGTGACGTAGGGGTCACGGAGCCCGGTGGAAGGCTTGGGGGCGCGGAGTGATGGGGCAGCAAGCCGCAAGCGGCACCGACCTGGACCCGGCGCGTGTCCCGGCCTTGATCCGGGACAGCTTCGCCCTGGTGGCGGACCTCCCCGACAAGGTCGTGGCGCACTTCTACGCGCTGGTGTTCACCGAGCACCCCGGCATGCGCGACATGTTCCCGCCGATGATGGACGCCCAGCGCGACCGGCTGTTCCAAGCCCTGGTCCAGGTGGTCGCGGCCGCCGACCACCCGGACACGCTGGCCGACTACCTCCGGCAACTGGGCCGCGACCACCGCAAGTTCGGCGCCCGCCCCGAACACTACGACGTGGTGTGGCGCTGCCTCATCTCGGCACTCAAACGCTTCGCCGGCCCGGGCTGGACCCCGGAGATGGACCTGGCCTGGCTGGCGGCCTACCAGCTGGTGGCGGGCACCATGATCGAGGCAGCGGAAGAAGATTCCCACCTCACCCCCGCCTGGTGGACCGCCCGCGTGGTCCACCACGAACTTCGCACCCGTGACATAGCCGTGCTGACGCTGGAGCCTGACGCGCCCTACGAGTTCCGGCCCGGGCAGTACCTGTCTCTGGAGACCCAGCGCTGGCCCCGCGTCTGGCGCCACTACTCCATCGCCAGCGCGCCGCGGCCTGACAACACCCTGACGCTGCACGTCCGCGCGATTCCCGCCGGCTGGGTCTCCACCGCGCTGGTGAACCACACCCGGGTGGGCGACACCGTCCGATTAGGCCCGCCGATGGGCACGATGTTCTGCAACACGGTCTCCACCCGCGACGTCCTGTGCATCGCCGGCGGCACCGGGCTGGCCCCGATCAAGGCGATCCTTGAGGACATGGCCCTGTGGAACACCAACCGCCGGGTCCGCCTGTTCTTCGGTGCCCGCCGCGACGAGGAGCTCTACGACCTTCCGGAGCTCACGCGCATGGTCGAGCGGCTTCCGTGGCTGTCGCTCGTCACGCCGGTGTCTCACGATCCGCAAGCTCCCGGCGAGCGCGGCATGCTTCCTGCGGTGGTGGCTCACCATGGTGATTTCCATGACCACTGGTCCGGTCACGATGTGTACGTTTCGGGGTCGGTGCCGATGGTGCGTGCGACCATCGCGCGTCTTCAGGAGCTGAACATCCCGCTCGCCAATATTCGCTTCGACGCGTATGGCGGCATGGACGGGCTGTGGCAGCCCGGTGCGGGGCAGGGTGTTCCGGTGCCGCCTTCCGCGCCGGTGGGGCCTGGGATGGGGGCTCAGGGCGCGGTGAACGGGGCAGGTGGTTCGGGCGGCGCGGGTCCGGTTTCGGCGGTGGGGTCGTGGGCCGGTGCTGGTGCGGGAGCAGGGCGGGGCGGGTGGCGGCAGGACGGTGGGTGGCGGGCTGGGGTGGCGGGGGTCGGCGGGGCGGCGCGGCTTGGGACCGGCGCGGCGGGGATCGCGCAGAGCGTCGAAGAGTACTTGTCGCAGATTTCTTAGGCGGCCTGCCGCTTAAGGACCTGCGACCGAAGGAGTAGAACGTCTCAGGGTTGAGAACGCCGCTCTTGACCCAGATCAGCTCTTGACCCAGATCAGCTTATGCGTCGAAGTCCAGCTCGACGGCCGGCGTCAGCGGTCGCGACTGGCAGGC
>JABFXP010000034.1 GCA_013361685.1 Catenulispora sp. | reverse complement strand
CAACTCGTCAACTCATCAACTCGTCTGAATCAACTGGATCAGATTGCCGCACGTATCATCCAGCACCGCCGTCGTCACCGGCCCCGCCCCCTGCGGCTCCTGCTCGAACCGCACCCCCAACCCGCTGAGCCGCTCGAACTCCGCGTGCACATCCTCCACCGTGAACTGCGCGGCCGGAATCCCGTCGGCGACCAGCGCCGCCTTGTACGGCCCCACCGCCGGATGATCGGACGGCTCCAGCAGCAGTTCGGCGCCCTCCGGATCCTCCGGCGAGACCACCGTGAGCCAGCGGTCCGCGCCGACCGGCACGTCGTGCTTCTTCACGAAGCCCAGGACATCGCGGTAGAAAGTCAGAGCCTTGGCCTGGTCATCGACATACACGCTGGTCAGCTGGATCCGCATGCGCCTCACGATAAACAGCACACGGTCCCCGATCAAGGAAGACACGCAGGTCAGCACCGCTCGCGCGGGGTGAGCCCGGTATCCGCGCGCGGCCGGTCCCGGTAGGTGTCGGCGACGAACTCCAGAAACGTGTCGACGTCCTGCGGCGAGGACGACAGGCCGAAGGAGACGCGGACCGCGCCGCCGGAGGGCAGGCCGAGCCGCTGGAGGTAGTCGTCGATGGTGCCGGTCGTGCGGCGGACGGCGCCGGACAGCAGGCGGCGGGATATGGAGAAGGCCGCCTCGCCCGCGCCGGGGTTGCAGAAGCAGCCGGTGCGCAGAGAGATGCCCCGGGCGGCGCTGTCCTTGCTGACGGCGCGCTCGTCGACGATGACGCCGGAGGGGTCCAGGACGTTCAGCGTCACCGTCGCGCCGCGCAGATGGCCGTCGGTGGGGCCGTAGATGCGGACCAGGGGCTCGCCGTTGCTGTGGCGCAGGGCCGCCGCGCCGGTCAGCAGGCGGGCGGTGAGGTCGGCGACGTGCTCGTGGATGGCGTCCAGGCCGACGTCCGCGATCCAGCGCAGACCCACGGCGATGTCCGGGATGCTCAGGAAGTTGAGGGTGCCGTCCTCGAAGGCGGTCTCGTCGTCGGCCATCTTGTGCCAGTCGCCCTGAGCGCTGACCACGTGGATGGTGCCGCCGGAGAACCAGGGACGGCGCAGACCGGCCAGCGCCGTGCGGCGGGCTATCAGGGCCCCGAGACCGGTCGGGTAGCCGAACACCTTGTACCAGCTCACCGTCACGAAGTCCGGGTGCACCCGGCTCAGGTCCAGGCGGTTGGTCGGCACGAACGCGGCGGCGTCCAGCAGCACCTGGTATCCCAGTTCCTGAGCCGTCGCGATCCACTCCAGCGGATGCTGGACGCCGGTGAAATTGCTCTGCGCCGGATACGCGAACAACCCGCCACCCCCGCGCCGCGTTAGCGCCCTCGCCCCAGCCCCAGCCCCCGCTCCCGTCAGTGCCTCCCTGATCGCCTCATCGCTGATCCGCAGGTCCGGCCCCGAGAACGGCACGTACACCGTCCGCGCCCGCCCGGCCCGCGCGTACTCGCGCAAACCGTTCACCGAATTGTGGTTGTCCAGCGGCAGCACCAGCCGCGACCGCTTCCCGAACGGGAACGCCTCGCCCACCAGACGGCACGCGCCGGTGGCGTTCGGCGTGAACACCACCGCGTACTCCGCAGGATCGGCGTTGAAGTGCTCCAGCACCGCCGCCCGCGTCTCCTCGACCAGCAGCGACGACGCCAGCGACGTCGGATTCTCCGAGTGCGGATTCCCGAAGCAG
The DNA here is from genome assembly GCA_013361685.1 of Catenulispora sp. Taxonomy (GTDB): domain Bacteria; phylum Actinomycetota; class Actinomycetes; order Streptomycetales; family Catenulisporaceae; genus Catenulispora. The sequence continues at coordinate 3,770 of JABFXP010000034.1, read as the reverse complement.
GCATTGCGGATCCGCTCCGCGTGCGCGTCGAGCTGGCGCCGCGCGGGCAGCCCCGCGCCCGTGTGGTCGAGATAGACCTGCCCTTGCTCGTCGAGGTATCCGAACTCGGTGGCGCGCAGTTTGGCGAAGGCCGTCATGCCTCATTATGTGCGTCTGGAGAGTCATGCTGCTGCCATCAGCTCAACGTTGTTCAGTTCAACGTTTTGTTCCGCATCGAGGGGACGCCATGACGGCGATAGGTATAAGAGCACGAAATCTGCGCCTGCGACTGGCTGGCGACCGCGACGTGCTGCACGACGTGTCGCTCGCGGCGCCGCCCGGATCGGTGCTGGTCATCGCCGGAGCCAGCGGGGCCGGCAAAACCACGCTGCTGGAGGTGCTGGCCGGCGTGCGGCCACCGGATGAGGGCACTGTCACGCACGGTGGCCGGCCACCGGCCCCGCGCGCCGGCGGCTTCGGCTACGTGCCGCAGGACGACATCGTGCACCGCGACCTGCCACTGTCCCGCACCCTGCGCTACGCCGCCGAACTGCGCCTCCCGGCCGGGACACCGGCCGAGGACGTCGGCGCGGCCGTGCGGCGCGCGCTGGCCGACCTCGGCCTGACCGGCGTGGCCGACCAGCGCGTCGGGGTGCTCAGCGGGGGCGAACGGAAGCGCGCGAGCATAGCCGTGGAGTTGCTGACCCGGCCACGGGTGTTGTTCCTCGACGAGCCCACATCAGGGCTCGATCCCGCCGCCGGCGCAGCCCTTCTGGGGCTGCTGCGCGCCCTGGCGAACCAGGGCACGACGATCATCCTGACCACCCACACCCCAGCCGATCTGCTGCGCGCGGACAGCGTCGCGTTCCTGGCTCCGGGCGGACGTCTGGTCTATCGCGGGGCCCCGGAAGGGCTGCTCAAACACTTCGGCACCGACAGCGTTGAGGAAGCGTATGGCGCGGCGGCCGAAGCGCCATCGGTGTCCAACGAGATCGAAGGTCCAGACGAGCAGCCCATTGCCGAGACGGCATCGTCGTCGACGTCTGAGCTGCCCAAGCCCATCGGTCCGCTGAGGCAATGGTGGCTGCTGACGCGTCGCTCGGCCGAGATCCTGGCCCGCAACCGGCTGTCCGCCGCCGTCCTCGTCGGCTCGCCGATCGTGATCATCGCCATGTTCGCCATGCTGTTCCGGCCCGGCGTCTTCGACCCCGGCTCGCTCGACCCGGCCTCCACGGCGATGATCTGCTTCTGGATCGCGTTCGGGGCCTTCTTCTTCGGCCTCACCTACGGACTGCTCCAGATCTGCACCGAACTCCCGATCGTCCGCCGCGAGCGTCTCACCGTCCTGCGACTCGGCCCCTACCTCCTGGCCAAGACCGCGATCCTGCTGCCGGTGCTGGTCGCCGCCGACGCCCTGCTGCTGGCGGTGCTGCGGCTGCTGAACCGGCTGCCCGCGGCCGGCTGGGGCGTCTACGGCTCGCTGTTCGGCACCGCCGTGCTGGCCTCGGCCGCCGCGCTGGCGCTGGGGCTGCTGGCGTCGGCGGCGGTGGCCGAGCCCGGACAGGCCACGCTCATGCTGCCGCTGCTGTGCTTCCCGCAGGTGCTGTTCTCCGGCGCGTTCGTGCCGGTTCCCCGGATGAGCGGGCTCGGTTCCGGGCTGAGCTGGGCGATGACGAACCGGTGGGCGTTCGAGGCGCTCGGTTCGGGGGTGCGGCTGGACGAACGGTGGGCGCACGGCGCCTCGCCGATGGGACCGCCGCTGCTGACGTCCTACGGCGACACGTTCGCGCACTCGGCCGGGCGCGGCTGGCTCTGGCTCGGCGGCTTCACCGTGCTGTTCCTGGCGGCGGCGTGGGCGGTGCTGGCCCACAAGTGCCGACGGGCGGCCCGCTAGCGGTGCCCACCTCACTAACAAGATCACCTTAGCTAGCGGCGTCCGACGCGCCGGACGCGCCGGACGCCCCCGACGTGCCGTGACCCGTCGGGCCGTCTCGAGTCGCGGCTCCACCACAGCGCTGCCTAGTGTCGATCAAGAGCTCGGCAGACGAAGCTGGAGAGGCGGCCATGGCGAAGGCGACCCCGACGCGCGCGCTCGCCTGCCGCATCGCCGCCCTGGGAATGCTGCTGCTCGCGACCGCCGCATGGGCGCCTCCGTCCGCGGCGGCCGCCGCCCGGCCCGTCCCCGCTGACGCGCCGATCCAGCTGGAACGCACCGGCCAGATCACCGACAAGGTCGGCGCCCTCGGAAGCCGCCGCGCCGAGGTCTCCGCCGCACTCAGCCAGCTGGACAGGCAGCGCAACATCCAGCTCTTCGTGGCCTACGTCCGGGACTTCTCCGGCGCGTCGCCGGTCGACTGGGCCAACCAGACCGCGACCAAGAACGGTCTGGGCCTGCACGATGTGCTGCTCGCGGTCGCCACCCACGACCGGCAGTACGGCTACTCCACCGACACCGACTCGGGCGTCACCGCCGCGCAGCTGGCCTCCGTCGCCGGCGCCGCCATCGAGCCGGCGCTGCGGCAGAACGACTGGGCCGGAGCCGCGATCGGGGCGGCGCAGGGCATCGACGCGGTGGTCGCCGGCCAGCCGATCCCCAGCGTGGCCGTCACCCCCGGCGACCCCGACCCCGGCGGCTCCTCCCTCGGGGTGAGCGGCGCCCGCGTGGTCGGGACCGTGCTCGTGGTCGTCGCCGCCGGCGCGGCCGGGGTCTACGTCTACACCCGCTCCCGGCGGCGCGGCGCCGGACACAGCGCCAGCGGTCCGGTCCCGACCACGGAGCTGGACGCCACCGCCACGCACGAACTCGTCGCCACCGACGACGCCGTCCGGACCAGCGAGGAAGAACTCGGCTTCGCCTCCGCCGAGTTCGGGGACGAGGCCACGGCGCAGTTCGCCGAAGCCCTCGCGGACGCCAAAGCCGAGCTCACTGCCGCGTTCCGGATCCGGCAGAGGCTCGACGACGAGATCCCCGAGGACGAGCCCACCAAGCGGCGGATGCTCACCGAGATCGTCGAACGCTGCCGACGGGCCAACGCCCGGCTGGACGCGGAGGTGAAGTCCTTCGACCGGCTGCGCGCGCTGGTCGAACACGCGCCGCAAGCACTGGCGACGGCCCGCCGGGCCGCTACGGCGCAGCAGGAGCGGGTCGCGCCGGTCCAGAGCGTCTTCGACCGGATGCGCGCGGCCTACGCCGACTCCGCCACCGCCCCGCTGGCCGGGCACCCGCAGCAGATCGCCGACCGCCTGGCCTTCGCCTATGACTCGCTCGGGGCGGCCGGCATCGCGCTGGACGCGAACGACAAACGGCGCGCGGCGGTCTTGATCCGGGGCGCCGAGTCCGCCTTGGAACAGGCACAGCAGCTCCTGGACGCCATCGACCGGCGGGCCGCCGAGCTCGACAGCGCCGCCGCCAAGCTCCCGGGCGCGCTGGCCGAGATGGACTCCGACCTCGCCGACGCCTCGGCCTTGGCGCAGTCCCGGGGCGCGGACGCGGCGTCGGCGGACCTGGCCGGGCGCGCGGGCCGGGCCCGGCAGGTGGCGACCGCGCTGCGCACCGAACTGGCGGGCCGCTACGACCCGATCGACGCGCTGCGCCGCGCCGAGGAAGCCGACGCGCTGCTCGACGAGGCGCTGAACACGGTCCGGGAGCAGGAACAGAACGAACAGCGGGCGCGCAGCCTGCTGGAGCAGGCGACGCTGACGGCGCGCAGCGAGATCGCCGCCGCCGAGGACTTCGTCGCCACCCGGCGCGGCGCCGTCGGCAGCCAGGCCCGGACCCGGCTGGCCGAGGC
>JABFXP010000698.1 GCA_013361685.1 Catenulispora sp. | reverse complement strand
ACTCCAGCTGAGGTTCGAGATTTGTCGTAGCCGTGTGTTCTGTCGTTGCTGGAGTACCAACCACACCTGGCGATCAGGCTGCGGCGAAGCGGCCGTGAACCGCGGCCGTGAACCACTTCGGGCTCATCGGGCGACAGCCAGCATGACCACCTACCCGATGAGAGAAGCCCGATGAGACATCACAGCCGCAGCAGACCCGCAGCACGTCGCCGGTGAGCGGCGTGCACCGCGTTCTCGACGCCGAGACGGGTGTGGAGGGATCGCGGGATGCCGGTGAGACCGATGCCGAGGTCATCGCCAGGTCGCTCGGCGACCTCGGTGTGTTCGGCGTCCTTTTCGACCGGCACGCCGCCACCATCCACGGCTACCTGTCCCGCCGGGTCGGCACCGACCTCGCCGACGACTTGACCGCCGAGACGTTCCTGGTCGCGCTGCGGAAGCGAGCCGCCTACGACCCGTCCCGGCCCGACGCGCGTCCGTGGCTGTACGGCATCGCCACCCGCCTGCTCCAGCGCCATCACCGACAAGAAGCCCGGCAGTACCGGGCCTTGGCACGGACCGGCGTGGATCCGGTGGCCGAGAACCATGCCGACGCGGTCGCGGCGCGGGTCGCGGCCGGTGCCCTGACCCGCGACCTGGCCGCCGGCCTGGCCCGGCTCGGCAGGGGCGACCGGGACGTCCTGCTCCTCATCGCCTGGGGCGGGCTGTCCTACAGCGAGGCCGCCGACTCCCTCGGCATCCCCGTCGGCACCGTCCGGTCCCGTCTCAACCGGGCCCGCAAGAAGCTCCGCGCCGTCCTCGGCGAAAACGGCACCGATCCCGAATCCCACCTCTCAGGAGGCTGATGATGATGACCGACATCGATCCGCTCACCGATTTCCGGGCCGACATGCCCGCGCCCACCGCCGCCTACCTGTCCCGGACGCGCGATTCCCTGTTCTCCGACGTCCCCGGTCACGGTCGCGTGCGGGTGCGCTCGCGGGCCCGGACGCGAATCGCGATCGCCGGATCCGCCGCCGCGAGCGCCACCGCGGGACTGGTCGCCCTGACTTTCGTCGGCGCGGGCCCGGCGTCGGCGGCCTCGGTACTGGACCAGGCCGCCAAGGCGGCCGCCGGTCAGCCGGGCGCCGCCGTGCGAGCCGGCCAGTACACCTTCGCCGAGTCCACGACCCACGCCAACGGCCGGACGACCGTCAGCCAGCAATGGCTTCCCGTCGACGGAAAGGGCGAGGGCCTGATCCGCGACACCGCGGGGTACGAGATCCACCTGCGGGACGGCGCGATGGTTTCGAAGAACCCATATCCGCTACCGGCCGGAACCCCGCTCATCCCGATCAAAGGAGGAGCCCCCCTGGCCCCGCTGGACTTCCCGGGCTACGACTACCTGCTGACACTGCCCACCGACCCCCACGCCCTGCTGGGGATCATCGGCGCACAGGCCAGAAACCTCGGCGCCCGCACGGACCAGGCCCGGGATCAGGAGGAGTTCTTCATCATCGCCGAAGCCACGAGCCAGTCCTTCCTGCCGCCGACGGTCCGTGCCACGTTCTACCAGGCGGCGGCCCTCATCCCCGGCGTGACGGTGATCAAGGACGCGAAGACCGCCGACGGCCGGCCCGGGATCGCCGTGGCCCGCACCGACGGCACGCAGAGACTGGAGCTCGTTTTCGACAAGAAGACCTTCGCCCTTCTCGGTGACCAGTCCCAGAACACCGCTGACGGCTCCGTCATCCAGGCGAGCGTGATGACCGGATCCGGCATCGTCGACAAGATCGGGCAGCGCCCCTGAGAGATCACTCTGATCGTTCTGGTCGGCGCGTCGTCCCGGGGACGGCGTCGCCGATCAGCAGCGAGGAACTCCGCCCGGATGGCGGTGCTGCGCGCTTCGGCCCCCGCCCGGCGCCGTCGGCGTCCTCCTCGTGCGGTTTCGAGCAGAGCGCACCAGCTTCGAGCAGCGCTGCCGCAGACTGCGGGCCTCAGGCTCCGCGCCCCGGTAAGCGTCACCGGCCCCCGCGCCGGATCCGCCGCCGATCCCGCGCCGCGGCGGACGAACCGTGGATCGTCGTCGCCTGCACCCGGGCCAGATGCCGCGGGCCGGCGATGATCGGCTCCAGCAGGCCGCCGCGCTTGGCCTCGTACTGGGCGGCGTCGGCGAGGCGGAAGAGCATGGCGCGGCTCGCGACCGGGCCGGCCGGGCCGTCGGTGGCGGCGTAGCCGACCGCGGCGCCGTCGATGCCGTCCATCTTGGCGGCGCGGGCGGCCAGTTCCTCGGCGAGGCGGGTGACGGTGGCCACGGGCCGGCCGACCACCAGGACGCTGAACTCGTCGCCGCCGATGCGGGCGGCCAGGGCGCCGTCGTTCACCGTGCCGGCCACCGCGGACAGGTGGCCGGCCAGCTGCTCCAGGACCGCGTCGCCGGTGTCGTGGCCGGAGGTGTCGTTGACCCGCTTGAGGCCGTTGACGTCGCAGACGATCAGGCCGACCGGCAGGCCGGTGAGGCGGTGCAGCTCCATCGCCTCGTCCAGGCCTTCTTCCACGGCCCGGCGGTTGGCCAGCCCGGTGAGCTCGTCGGTGTAGGCCAGGCGCTCCAGGTACTCCTGGCGGTCGGCCTGCGCCAGCCCGGCGCTGACCAGGGCCGCGAGCGTGGCGGCGAAGTCCAGGTCGGCGTCGGTGTAAGGCTCCTGATCGGCGGTGCGGGCGGCGTAGAGCTCGCCCCACACCTGGCCCGCGAAGAATATCGGGGCTATCAGGGCGCTGTGCCGCTTGCGCAGCTGGAGCGAGGCGGTGCGCCGCGGGTCGGCTCCGGCGTCGTCGCTGCGCAGCGTCCACGGCCGGGGGTACTCCTCGGAGACGATGCGCGGGAAGTCCGAGGGCGCGTACCACTCGTCCTGGGGGTAGCGCTCCTCGAAGGGCCGCAGGTCGCCGTGGTTGATCAGCACGCGCAGCTGTCCGGTGGCCCGCACGTACTCCGACAGCGACACCATCCGGGCGTCCAGGGCTTCGCGCGACTCCTCGGCCGCGACCGTGATGACCTCCGGGAAGCCGTGGACCCGGGCCAGCGCGCGGGCCAGGTCGGTGAGCGCACGGAGCCGGACCGACGCTTGATCAGTCATTTCCACGTGCCCCGTTCGCGACCACGGGACCACGCTAGGTGATCTCCCCCGGCTGTGCCACCTCACCCGTCCGGGCGATGGTCCCGCGGTTTCACGCCCGGTGGCGGTACCGTGGCCCGACGTGACCGGAGCCCAGCATCCCCCGTCCCCGGCCGGCGACGCCCTGGCCGCCGTCCGCGCCCGGGCCGCCGAGGCCGGGGTGTCGGTGTCCGAATACGTGCGCGAGGCGCTGTGGCGCGTGCGCGGCGAGGAGGCCTGGGAACGGGCCCTGGCCCAGGCGCGGGAGGAGCCGGGATCGGCCCCGCATCAGAGCCCCCATCACCCGGGTCAGGGCCCGCGGGAGTAGCTACGCCTGCGCCAGCCGGGTCCGCGGTCCGGCCCGCAGCACCTGCGAGGGCAGCGTGCGGCCGACGGCGCGCTCGGCGTAGGCCGCGGTGTCCAGCAGCGCGTCGAGGTCCACCCCGGTGTCGATGCCCATGTCCTCGACCATGTGGACCAGCTCCTCGGTGGCGATGTTGCCGGAGGCGCCGGGGGCGTAGGGGCAGCCGCCGAGGCCGCCGACCGAGGCGTCGAAGTCGGTGACGCCGAGTTGCAGCGCGGCCAGGACGTTGGCCAGGCCGGTGCCGCGGGTGTTGTGGAAGTGCAGGTTCAGCGGCAGCTCCGCGTGCGCCGAGCGGGTCTCGCCGATCAGCCGGGTGACGCGGGTCGGCGTGGCCATGCCGGTGGTGTCGCCGTAGGACAGGGAGTCCGCGCCGTGGGCGGCGGCGGTGCCGGCCACCCAGAGCACGCGCTCGGTGGGGACCTCGCCCTCGTACGGGCAGCCCCAGGCGGTGGAGACGATGACCTGGACGGTGGCGTCGCGGCCGTGGGCCAGGTCGATGATGGCGGCGATGTCGTCCAGCGACTCCGCGGTGCTCCGGTTCAGGTTCTTCTTGTTGTGCGTGTCGGAGGCGGAGACCACGACCTCGATCTCGCTGAAGCCGGCGTCCAGGGCGCGCTCGGCACCCCGCAGGTTCGGGACGAGCGCCGAGTAGCGGACGCCGGAGGCGCGGGTCATCTGCGCGGCGACCTCGGCGGCGTCGGCCATCTGCGGGATCGCGCGGGGGTGGACGAAGGACACCGCCTCGATCCGCGACACGCCGGTGCCGGACAGCCGGTCGATCAGCTCGATCTTGGCCTCGGTGGAGACCGGGTCCTCGTTCTGGAGGCCGTCGCGGGGTCCGACTTCTCGAAGCGACAGCGTTGTCGGCAGATCGGTCATGACTATGACGCTAACAGCGCTATCTCAAATTCAAGGCAGCGGGGCCGCCAGGCCCCTCAGATTTGGGGCGGTGGTGGGCGACGGGTGGGCGTGAGCACTATCACCGGGCTTGAGCTGCGCTTATTCAGCGGCGGTCAGCACCGACGGCTCGATCTCGCCGAGGCCGCGCACCATGCGCACGCCGATCGGCGCCACCTCGAACGCGGCGTCCCCGACCAGGGCGGCGGCCAGCTCGGGGTCGATGACGATCTGGTCCGGCTCGGCCATCGCGGTCAGCCGTGCGGCCAGGTTCACGGTGGTGCCGTAGATGTCGCCGTTGCGCTGCACCACGTGGCCGTACGCCACTCCTATGCGCAGCTCGGGGACCGCCTCGGTGCGGCGCATCAGGGCCAGCAGGTCCAGGGCGATGCGGGCGGCGCGGGCCGGGGAGTCGGCGGCGAACATGATCTCGTCGCCCAGGGTCTTGATCAGGCGGCCGCCGCCGAAGGCCACGGTGTCCGCGGCGTTGGCCTCGAACACCGAGACCAGGGTGGCGAGCTCCTCCTCGGACAGCTGGCGGGACAGCCGGGTGAAGGAGACCAGGTCGGCGAAGCCCACGGCCTGCAGGCCCTCGGCGTGCTCCTCCAGCTGCTGGCGGAGCCGGCCGGCGGCGGCGGCGAGCTGGCGGCGCCAGACGTAGACCAGCAGCTCCTCCAGCTCCGGCAGCACGCGGCGGCCGATGCGGAAGCCGAACTCGGCCATCTGCTCCGAGCCGACGCCGGCGGTGTCGAAGGCGTCGAACAGCGCGTCGACCTGCCATTCGGCCAGCCGGGCGGTGGTCTGGCCCATGGAGCGCGCGACCTGGGTGGCGAACTCCTCGGTGAACAGGCCGCTGCGGGACAGGCCGCCGAGCCGGAGCAGGGCGTCGACGTCGCCGTCGGTGAAGGCGCGGGCCTGGCCGACGTCGGCGAAGCCCATGGCGCGCCAGTACCGGCGGGCCTCGTCGTAGGGGATGCCCGCGGCCTTGCAGACCTCGTAGGCGGTGTGGCGGGGGACGCCGCCGAGCAGGAGGGATTCGAGTTCGTCGCCGTTGGCGCGGCGGCGCCGGGCCGTGGCGGGGGCCGGGGCCGCGGCGGGGGGCTGGTC
>JABFXP010000955.1 GCA_013361685.1 Catenulispora sp. | reverse complement strand
GCGCTGCCGCTGCCGTCAAAGCTGCCAGTTCGACCAGGACGATCCGCCCCGCCGCGCCGTCGGGCAGGCGGGCCAGTGCCGAGGCGGACCACCCCGAGGCGATGCTGCCCGAGCCGGCCTGCACCAGCGCGAGCACCGACGCGGCGGCCGCTCCGGCCGCCGCGATCGAGCGCCACGGCACCGCCGGGACGTCGAGTTCGCGCCCGGATCGCAGCACCCTGAGGCGTCCGGCGAGCCTGGTCACCACCGCCCCGCCCGCCAGAGCCGCGACGGAGGCGAACAACACGAACCTGGCCAACGACAAGGGAAGCCGCCCGGCTGTTCCGGTCGCGGACGGCGCACCGCCGGACAGGACGACCGTCGAACCGACCCCGAACCGGAACGTGCCGGTCACCGGGTCGCCGTCCCCGGAGACGACCTGCCACTCCACGCTGTACACCCCCGATACCAGGGTCGCCTGTACGGGCACCGTCACCACCGCGCCGCTCTTGTCCCGCACGGCGGCACCGAGGCCGATCGAGTGCCCGGCGCCGTCGCGCAGCCGGACCGGGGCCTGGGCCAGGGTCACCGGCTCGCCGAACACCAGACTGATCGAGCGCGGCGACTCGACGGTGCCCTGGTCGGCTACCGGCGTCGTGTACAGGAGTGTGGCGTGCGCCGAAGCGGGGCCCGCCGTGCCGAGGATCAGAAGCAGCAGGACCGCTGCCGAAGCCGCGGCGAGCCGGGCGAGTCGAGCAAGTCGGGCAAGCCGGGCGAGCCGCCGAGGGCCGGCCGGTGAGCGAAGGTGCACGTCTGTCAGTTCTTCTCGTGGGCGATGGTCACCAGATCGGTCTCCAAGCCCTGATAGGTGATCCGGCCGAAGAACATCGCGGCGATCCGTCCGTGGGCGTCGAAGATGTAGGTGGTGGGCACCGCCGGGGTGAGGTAGCGGCCGAACTGCGGCACCAGGGCGCCGTCGCTGTCGTCGAGGGAGGGGTAGCCGATCCCGAACGATTCCTCGAACGCCCGGCCTTGTGCGGGGTTGTCGCGGACGTCGATGCCGACGAACCGGACACCGAGGTATCCGGTCTCGGCCGCGACGCGTTCGAGGTCCGGCGCCTCCTGCCGGCAGGGAGCGCACCATGATCCCCAGATGTTCACCACGATGACGTGCCCGGACCAGGAAGCCAGGTCCAGGCGGCCGCCGTCCAGTGCGGGCCCGGACAGGTGCGGCGCGGGATCGCGCTGGGCGGCCGGGATGATCCGGCCCGCGCCGTAGCGGGCCACCGGTTCCGAGGCGTCGGCGGGCCGGCGGACGGCGCGCACCAGCGCGACCGCGACGACGAGTACGACGAGCGTCGCCGTCAGGCCGAGGATCCGCCGCCGCCATCCCGCCCAGGCCCGGCGCCGGACCCGGGGCCGTGCCTCCGCCGAAGCCGTCCGGAAGGCGCGTTTCGATTCCGGGCTCGGTTCCGTAGGTTCGTCGGCGCGGGTCGTGGTGTCGTTCACGCAGCAGTCCGGTCTCCCAGCGAGGCCCGTGAACTGCGGTCGCGGCGCGCGTCCACGTCGTCGCCGTCCCGCGCCGCACGCAGCTGCTCCACCTCTGCTCGCAGCTGCCTGATCTGCTCGGCGGTGCCGGACCCGGCGGCCTCCGGCGCGGGCGGGCAGCACGCGCCGTCGTCGTGCCGCAGCATCGGCCGCAGGCAGAACACCCAGGCGAGGGCTCCGGACGCGGTCGTCGCGCCGACCGGCGGCAGCCAGCTCACAGCGCACCGCCGGCGAAGCGAGCGGCGGCGTCCCCGGCCGGCCGGTCGCCGTGGTCCTGTTTGAGTTCGTCGACCTGGCGGCGCAGATCGTCCAGTTCCAGCTGGTGCAGCGCTTGCTGCTCGGCGCCGGTGCCGGATTTGGCCTTGGCGCCGGGGCGCATCATGAAGTACATCATCAGCCCCATGCCGACCGGGCAGGCCAAGACGGGAAGGACGTAGAGCAGATCGGCCATGATGGGCCTCCTATTTCGAGGTGGTGGTCGAGGTGGAGATGGAGGTGGTGGTGCCGGTCCGTGACAGGGCCCGGCGCAGTCTGCGTTCGGACAGCCGCCCGTAGGCGAAGGGCGCTCCGTCCAGGAGCACGCCCGGAGCGAACAGCACCCGGTGGGCCGTCGCGAGTTCGCGTCCCGCCTCGCTGCCGAGGTCGATCTCGGTGACGCTGATCGGGTGATCGGCGGCGACGGCGGCCAGGACCTTCTTGGCGTGTTCGCACAGCGGGCAGTGGTCCTGGGTCAGCAGGGTCACTTCGACCAGGACGGTCATGGTCGCTCCCCGGTCTTCAGATCGGACAGCAACTGGTCCACGGGCACGAACATCGTGTATTTCGGGGCGCCGCCGTAGTCGGCGCGCCAGCGGATCACGCCGTCGGGGCCGACGAGTACGAAGCTGTGCCCGTCGCGCGCGGCGCCCATCATCCCGAAGCTGGTGGCCTGGTACTGCTTGGAGACCGCCAGGTCCGGATCCGACAGCACCGGCGTGGCGAGGCCCATGTCCTTGGTCTTCTGCGCGATCAGATCGGCCGGGTCGGAGGTGATCGAGACGATCTGGTCGACCCCGGCGGCCTTCACCTTCGCCGGGTCCTTCTCCAGGCTCGTCATCTGGTCCCAGCACGGTTGGCAGGTCAGGCCCTCCTGGAAGTACAGCAGCACCGTTTTGCCGCGCAGCCCGGACAGCGACACGGTGCCGCCGGTTCCGGCGAGCGCGAAGTCAGGGGCCTGTTGTCCGATGCCGGGCGAGCCGACCTGGTAGGCGCCCTTACCACCGGACGGAGAAGACGCTTTGGTGTAGGTCACGAACAAACCCACCAGTGCGACGACCGCGAGGACGGCCGCGATCGCCCACCGCACCTGCTTGCCGGACTGCTGCCGGCCGGCGGTGGCCGGGGCCGCCTGCCGGGCGGCAGCGCGCACGCCCGGCGTGGACGGGGACTTCGTCATGATCGACTGCCTTCTGCTTGGAATCGCGGTTCGGTCCGATCGGGCGCGACGACCACGTCGTCTGTGGCGCAGCACGAATCAGGAGGCTGAGCGGCCGGCGGTGCTGTGCCGCCTCTGCGCGCGGCCCGCACCAGGCCGGCGAAGGCCGCGATCAGGAGCGAGGCGAACACCCAGCCCGGCAGCCAGCCCAGCGAACTGGTCACGCCGTGGGCGGCGTGCTGCAACCAGGCCGCGAACCGTTCGCGCCAGCCGGTGAGCCCCATCGACGGCCCTTCGGCGGCGCTGATCAAGGTGAGGACGCCGATCGCGACCAGCAGCACGCCGGACACCAGGCCCCCCAGCGGGCGGTCGCGTCGCCACGGCCCCAGGCGCAGCGTGATCCGCCGTCCGGACAGCAACCGCCCGGCCCGGGTCCTGGTCGCGCCCTTATCCCAGGCCAGTGCGAAGGCGGCCAGCGGCGCGACCATCCCGGCGACGTACACCGCCGCCACCGCCAGCGCCGACCAGAACGAGGCGGTCGCCCCCGCCAACAGCGCCACCCCGGCCAGCACCGGCGCGCAGCACGAGGAGGCGACCCCGGAGAACACGCCGAGACCGAAGGTGGAGGCCGCGCCGGAACCGGACGGCATCCGCCCGGACGGCATCGGCAGCCGCACGCCGTCCCCGACCAGCATCGCCACCCCGCCGAGCAGCATCGCCGCCCCGCCGACCCCGAAGACCAGCGCGTGGTGCCCGGCGATCGCCGCCGAGAGCGCGCCGGCGCCCATGCCGATCGGCAGGATCACCGCGGCCACCCCGGCGCCGAACAGCCCGGTCGCCGCCGGCACCCCGCCGCGGTGCTTGGAGCCCGAGGCCAGGTAGGCCGGAAGCATCACCGACACGCAGCACGGCGCCAGCAGCGCCACCACCCCGCCGAAGAACGCGGCCACCAGCGCCGAGCCGAACAGCACACCGTGCACCAGCCCACCTCCTGAACGACTCCGGCGACGAGCCGGGAGGGCCCGCCGGGCAATCACCTTATCTCCTAAGGAGATTAGTTGGTCAAGCGGCGGGGCCCCCGCCGACGGGCCTCGCCACCCGGAAGCGGGCTCATCTACGATGGAGCTTCGGAGATGGATCCGCAGGCACCGCGAGGAGACGGCAGTGGCGATGTTCGGCGAGCTGGAGGCCGCGATCATGGACGCGGTGTGGGCCGCCGACGGCCCGGTCACGGTCCGCGAGATCCTCAGCGGGCTGCCGCCGGACCGCAAGCCGGCCTACACCACCTTGCAGACCGTCACCGAGATCCTGCACCGCAAGGGCTGGCTGTCCCGGGCCAAGGACGGCAAGGCGTTCCGGTACGCCGCCACCGCCGGCCGGGAGGAGTACACCGCCCGGCTGATGGACGAGGCCCTGGCCCAGACCACCGACCGCACCGCCGCCCTGGTCCACTTCGCCGACCGGCTGGACCCGGCCGAGGCCGCCGAGCTGGCCGCCGCCCTCGCCCGCGCCGCCGGGGACCGCTCGTGATCGTCGCCGTCGCGCTGCTGGGCTACGCCGCGCTGCTGGCGTTCGTCATAGCCCCCCGCCTGACCGGCGCGGCCTGGACCCGCCGCTCCCCGCGCCTGGGCGTGGCCGCCTGGCAGACGCTGACCGCCGGCCTCACCGTGGCGACCGTGCTCGGCGCGATCGCGCTGGCCGTCCCGACCATGCGGGTCTCCGCCGACCTGGCGCTGCTGCTGCACGCCTGCGTGATGGCCCTACGCACCCAGTACTCCGCGCCCGGCGGCGCCGCCCTGGCCGCGACCGGGGCCGTCCTGGCCCTGGCCGTGACCGCCCGCGTCGGCTGGGTCCTGACCGCCGGCCTGCTGCGGATGCTCCGGCAGCGGCGCGACCACCGCGACGCGGTCACCGTCGTCGGCCGCGCCGACGCCGACCTCGGGGTCACCGTCGTCACCTCCGACACCCCGGCCGTGTACTGCCTGCCCGGGCGCCGCCGCACCGTGGTCGTCACCACCGCCGCGCTGTCAGCCCTCGACGACGAGAAGCTGACCGCCGTCCTGGCGCACGAGCGCGCACACCTGCGAGGCCGCCACGACCTCGTGCTGGCCTACGCCTGCGCGATGGAGCGGGCGTTCCCGAAGCTGCGCGCCTTCCGCGACGCCGCGGCCGAGACCGCGCTGCTGATCGAGATGTGCGCCGACGACGCGGCCTCCAGCGCCTCCGGCCGCCTGCCGGTCGCCCACGCCCTGCTGGCGATCGCCGCCGGACCGGCACCGGCCGCCGCCCTCGGCGCGGGCGGAAGCAGTACCCCGGCCCGGATCCGGCGGCTCATCGACGACCCGGCCCCGCTGCACCGCCGCCAGCGCCTGGCCGGAACCACCGGCGTCGGCGCTCTGCTGTTGCTCCCCCTGATCATCGCCACCGGCCCCGCCGCGGCGGCCACCGGCATGAACTACTGCCCGGCCGCCCAGCAGACCGCCGCCGCCTGCCCGCACAACGGCGACTGCGACCACAGGCACATGCGCGACAGCATGCCCTGACCGGTCAGCGGCTCGAC
>JABFXP010000415.1 GCA_013361685.1 Catenulispora sp. | reverse complement strand
ATGTGTCCCTGCGCCCTGCCCCGCTCGATGAGCGCCACGAGGTGGGCGGACTCGGCGATCTCGGCGGGCAGTGGACGGGAAGTGCTGGCCGACACGAAAACCCTCTCGCTACTGGATGGCAACCACCCGCTTCCGACGTGAGCCGGGATACGGTCCCGAACCGCGGGGCCGTCTTGCTCTGTGTCGGGTTCGTGTGGAAGATTCCGATCGCGTCGCGGAGCCGGCCGGTCGCACCCGGTCGTTCCGCATCGCACGCGACATAGCATTGTGGCACGCCGATGTATTCCCCCGGCACCGGATACCGGTGATCGGCGGGCACCGCCGCACGCGCGCTGTCCGCGCCCGCTTCAAAAGGCGGTGCCTCGCACCACTTTAGCCCTGTTCGGCCTCACCCCCATCACCGGCCGGGATATACCGGTCACTGACCGCGCTGACCGGGCAGCCCGTAGGTCGGCGCCGCCTCCTCCAGCTGCGCGGCGAGCATGGCCCGCATCACGCTGGCCGCGGCCGGACCGTCGCCGGCCACCACCTCGTCGGCCAGCCGCTGGTGCCCGGCCGCCGCCGCGTCGTTCATCGGACCGCAGGACCGGCGCCGCACCCCGGCGCTCTCGGCGGCGCCGGAGACCACCCGCGCCAGGTGCTCCACCATCCGGTTCGGGCACTCGGCGACCAGCAGCGCGTGGAACTCGCCGTCGGCCTTGGCGTAGCCGGCCTGGTCGCCGTTGGCGGCGGCCTGCTTCAGCACGGCGGCCAGCTCGGCCAGCCGGGCGCCGGCGGCCTCCCCGAGCCGGCCCGCGGCCAGCTGCGCGGCCAGCGGCTCGAAGGCACAGCGCAGCTCGGCCAGCTCACGGCACTGGTCCAGGCCGGCCACCCCGGCGGCCCGCCACTCGATGACATCGGGGTCCAGCAGGTTCCACTCCGGCACCGGCCGGATCCGGGTGCCGACGTTCGGCCGCGCGGTCACCATGCCCTTGGCCTCCAGGACCCGCAGCGACTCGCGCACCACGGTCCGCGAGACCTCGAACCGGCGGCCGATCTCCTCGGGCACCAGCGGCCGGTCGGCGCCCAACTCCCCGGCCACGATCATCCGGCCCAGCTGCTGGACCAGCTGGCCATGCAGACCGCGGGCCTGGGTGCCGGCTCGCAACGACAGGTAGGAGTCCGGCAGGGTCCCCCCGGCGGCCGCGGCAAGGGTGTTCGCCACCGGCGACGGAGCGGGGGCGGAAAGGGTGTCGACGGGCGCGGCGGTCCCGGTCATGTGTGTAGGAATGCTCATGTTGTTGTCGTCGGCCGGGGCGGGCCGGGACTTGAGGATTCTTAGCCGATAGTCGGGCCGATGTCACCCGTCGGAATGATTCGCCGACGATCAGCCCCCGTAGATCGGCAGGTCGCGGGCATCGTGCGCGCCCGACCCGCTACCCATGGGCGCGACCATTCGGACGTTGAACAGCCCGACCGTCGCAGTTGTGCCGACCCCACCTGAGACGACGGTGGAGTCACCGGCTCCCACCGCCGCCCACCCGCCGCCATTTCGTCATCTTGACGATAAGGGCCCGGACCCGCTACCTTCGCTGCGTTCGAGTCGATATTCGAGTCGATATCCGCTTGGGGGGACCATCGATGGCTGACATCACCAAACGCCTGTTCCTGAGCCACTTCCGCGGCAGCCCCACCAACCACGTGGTGCACCTGCGCCGCGGCCAGGTGGCCCACGAGGGCACCGGCCAGGCCTTCTGGTTCCGCCCGCTGACCGCGGTACTGGCCGAGGTCCCGGTGGACGACCGGGAGCTGCCGATGCTGTTCCACGCGCGCACCAAGGACTTCCAGGACGTGACGGTCCAGGCCTCGATGACCTACCGCTTCGTCGACCCCGGCGTGGCCACCCGCCGCCTGGACTTCGCAGTGGACCTGAAGACCGGACAGTGGCGGGCCACCCCGCTGGAACAGGTCGGCGTCCTGCTCACCGAGCTCGCCCAGCAGCACGCGCTCACCCTGATCGCGTCCATGGAACTGGCCGAGGCCCTGGCCACCGGCACCGCCTCGGTCCGGCAGCGGGTCGCCGAGGGCCTGGGCGGCGACGAACGCCTGGCCGAGACCGGCATCGGCGTGGTCGGCGTCCGCGTCGTGGCGGTGAAGCCGGAGGCCGACGTCGAACGCGCACTGCGCACACCCACCCGGGAGCTGATCCAGCAGGAGGCGGACCGCGCCGGCTTCGAACGCCGGGCGCTGGCGGTCGAACGGGAGCGGGCGATCAGCGAGAACGAGCTGCAGAGCCGGATCGAACTGGCCACCCGCGAAGAACAGCTGGTGGCGCAGGAGGGGGCGAACGCGCGACGCCGGGCCACGGAGCAGTCGGCCGCGGCACGCATCGCCGCCGAGGGCGACACGGACCGGGCGCGGATCGCGGCCGAGGGCGAGGCCGAGCGGGCCCGGATCGCGACGGCGGCGAGCGCCGAGCGGGCCCGGACCGTCGCCGAGGCCGACGCGGACGCGCTGCGGCTGCGGTCGGCGGCGAACGTCGAGGACCTGCGGGCGGTGGGGGCGGCGCAGGCGGAGAACGAGGCGGCGAAGCTGGCGGCGTATGCGGACCTGGATCGCAACGTGCTGTTCGCGCTGGCGTTGCGGGAGTTCGCGGGGCAGTTGCCGGAGATCGGGACGGTGAACTTGACGCCGGATGTGGTGACGGGGTTGTTGAACAAGTTGGTGAGTGGGTCGGGTGGGTCGGGTCTCTCGGGCGGCTCAGGCGCTTCGGGCGGCACCGGCGGCTCCGGCGGCTCCGGCGTCTCGGGCCGGGAGTAGCCGCCCGATGTCCGTGGCGCCGCGCGTGGTCCTCGTGCACCGGCACAGCGAGCGGGACGAGATCGTCGCCGAGCAGGGGACGTGGGGGCAGGCTGAGTTCGTCCAGAAACGGCGGGGGGTCTCGCTGGCGTCGGTGAAGAAGCGGCACGAGTCGCTGAACGCGGCGGTCCAGGCGGTGTCGGCGAGCATCCCCAAGGAGTGGCGCCGGGGGGCGGTCGAACGCTCGGACCTGTCCCGCTTCCTGTTCGAACCGGAGGACGTGGTCGTGGTGGTCGGCCAAGACGGCCTGGTCGCCAACACCGCGAAGTACCTCGACGGCCAACCGGTGATCGGCATCGACCCCAACCCGGGGGCCAACATGGGCGTCCTGGTCCGCCACTCCCCCCACGACTTCGAACCCTTACTCTCCCGCATCAGCGCCGGCAAAGCCCGCTTCGAAGCCCGCACCATGGTCTCCGCGGCAACCGACGACGGCGAAACCCTGGTGGCCCTGAACGAGATCTACCTCGGCCACTCCGGCCACCAATCCGCCCGCTACCTGATCACCACCCCAGAGGGCTCCGCAGAACACCACTCCTCCTCCGGCCTCCTCGTCGGCTCCGGCACCGGCGCAACCGGCTGGCTCCTATCCATCGCCCGCCAACGCAGCCACCAGATCACCCTGCCGGGCCCCACCGACCCAGAACTCGGCTGGTTCGTCCGCGAAGCCTGGCCCTCCCCCACCACCGGCGCCGACCTGACCGAAGGCATCCTCCCGGAGGGACAGGAACTATCAGTCCGCGTCGAAGGCGAATCCCTGGTCGTCTTCGGCGACGGCATAGAAACCGATCACCTCTCCCTGAACTGGGGCCAAACAGTCCGCATCAGAGCGGCCGCCAAACACCTCCGCCTGGCGATCTGACCCCACCCACGTAGCCGCACCCCACCACCAAGGCGCACACTGTCAGGGACCGAACTGACATGGGGGCACCAGTGGAGAGCAACAAAGACCAGCTGACAATAGCCGGCGTCCTCCTCTTCACCGCAGGCCTCCTCTGGACAGCCCGCTACACCATGCGCGCCCTGGCCATGCCCCACACCTACACCCCCGCCCTCCTCATCGGCGGCGCAGTAACCACCCTCGGCGCAGCCCTCCTAGCGATCAGCATCCTGACGCGCCAACGCCGCCGCTGAGCACCATCAGCGCCGGCAAACCGGTCACCAACGCAGAACACTGGGCCACCCGGGTGAAACCCCACCAACGCGGGAACGACACGCCCATGTTTCTTCGTAGCGACATAAAGGAGTCGTCGAGGAGCCCCGGGAACCGCGAGCTGAGGATGGAGGTGGCGGCGGCATGGAGTTGAGGTTGAGGGAGTGTGAGGTGGGGGCGGGACCGCCGGGCGGGCTGGCGGGCTGGCGGGCTGGCGGGCTGGGCCGAGGCTTACGCGGCCCGCGCGGCAGTTCGGCCCGAAGCCTGCGCAGCAGTTCGGCCGAAGCCCGCGCGGCAGCCCGGCCCGCAGCCCGACCGGAACCGCGCGGGTGCGGGATCGCGCGCTGCGAGCCGACAAGCCGCGCACGGCGACCGCGCCCAGCAACCCGTATCGCCAACCGCCCGCCAACCTTGGCCGATCGCCCGCACCGCGAGCAGCCAGCCCGCACCGCGAGCAGCCAGCCAGCACCCGGCAGCCCGCCACCCCAGACCTACGGCCGCCCGCCGACCTTGCGGATCACACGCGCGGCGAGGCGGCAGCCAGCGGCCAGCGCTTCTTCCGGGTCGGCGTCTCGCATCCATGCCGCCAGGTATCCGGCGGCGAACGCGTCGCCGGCGCCGGTGGTGTCCACCAGTTCGCCTGGGCCGAGCTGCTCGGCGGGGACGCGGATGGTGCGGTCGAACAGGGCGTCGTGGCGGACCACGCCGTCGGCGCCGAGTTTGACCACCACCTGGTCGCAGAGCTCGGTCAGGGCGCGGGTGGCGGCGACCGGGTCGTCGTCGATGCCGGTCAGGACCGCTGCCTCGTCCCGGTTGGCGATCAGCATGAACGGGTTGCCGATCCAGTCCAGGAACCGCTCTGGGCCGACCGCGGCCAGCGGGCCGGCCGAGGCCACGTCCACCGAGGTGGTCATGCCGCGGCGGTGTGCCA
This sequence comes from Catenulispora sp., assembly GCA_013361685.1. GTDB lineage: Bacteria > Actinomycetota > Actinomycetes > Streptomycetales > Catenulisporaceae > Catenulispora. Next base: position 583 of record JABFXP010000415.1, on the reverse strand, counting down.
GGTCCAGGGCCGCCATCCCGGCCGCGCGGGTGTCAGGGTTCAGGATCGTGTAGCCGGACAGGTGCAGGTGCCGCCCGGGCTGGAACTCGGCCCGCGGCAGGTCCATCGGGGTCAGCGCGCAGTTGGCGCCGGGGTCGGGCACCATCGTGCGCTCCCCCGCCGGGTCGACCAGCACCACCACGGTGCCGGTGGCCCGCGCCGGGTCCACCTTGAGCATGGTCCGCACGCCGGTGGCACGCAGCGCCTCGGCGGCCTCGCGCCCCGGCAGGTCGTCGCCGACGCAGCCCACGAACAGCGCGTCGGAGCCGGTCGCGGCCAGCCAGCACGCGGTGTTGGCGGCCGAACCGCCGCCGCGCATCGAAATCCGCCCGGGACTGTCGGACGCGGCCACCAACGGCCCGCTGAGCTGCGCCAGAACGTCAACCATCAGGTCACCGACCACCAGAATCGCCGCGGCGGCACCGGGCGTCCCGTCCGAGGTCAGCCAGTCGGTCCCCGCAGCACGCCCGGGTTCCGGATCCACGCCCGCACCAGCGCCCTCAGCCCCGCGGCCAGCTCCGCGATCGCGGCCGCCCTCAGGCCC
>JABFXP010000800.1 GCA_013361685.1 Catenulispora sp. | reverse complement strand
TCTACCTACGCGTACGTCACGCAACCCCCAGCGCGCTCGCCAACCGCCGCTTCCACACCTCCGACGTACCCCGCACCTGCGGATATCGCGCGCTGAACGCCGCCCAATCGACCCGCACCGCGTCCAGAGCGTCGCGCGTCAGCGTGCCCATGGGCGCCACCCCGGGCAACTCGGCGAGCAGCACCGCGTCGTACAGGTCCTTGCCCCGGCTCACGCCAGCCTGACGAGTATCCCCGACCAGCCACATCAGCTTCCACGCCAGCGACAGCTCCGGGCTCGCCGCCAGCACCACCGACTGCCCGCCGTCCGAGCGCGGGATCCTGGTCCACCGCGGGGCCTGCGGCAGCGTCTCGTCCTGGGCGAAATCCACCTGGACCCGGCCCTCGAGGCCGTCGGCGCGCCACGGGATGACCAGCCGCACACCGGCCATCGTGGAATAGGCGTACGTCCAGCCGTTGCACTCCTCGATCTGGTCGGCGTCCAGCCGGACTCCGCCCCCGGCGTCCGGTTCCCGGCGGACTCGGTCGACCAGGTCGCCATAGGGGACGGAGGGCAGCCAGTCCTCATCGGTCACCCACTGGAGCCCCTCGGGCGGGACTCGGGGCTTCTGGCCGCCGGTGGCGAACTCCTCGTCCCTCCACATCTCGTAGCGGCCCGCGCCGTCGGCGACTTCGGGCCACTGCTGGACGAACTCGAGCTCCACGAAGGGGTACGGATCCAGCGCGTCCACCGGACGGGTCTCGTCCACGGCGATGAAGTCCAGGTCCTCCGGCGCCCGGGCGGAGTCCCCGCACCACGCGGTCATCAGCATGCTCCCCCGCAACACCAGCCCGCTGCTCCACGGTGCCGCCGCGATCAGCCCGAGCACATGCTCCAGGGCCGTCCGATGATGGTCTTGTGCCTGCGAACCCGCCTCCACGACGGCGCATTATGCCGAGCCGCGCCGACAGCCGTTCCGCGTGGGCGGACGCCGGTGGAGCGCCACGGAAAAGCTGTAGGACTCATTATCTTGAACTATTCGTGTCTAGGTGGATAGGTTGGAGCACATGACCCCCGCCGAGGAGCTTCGCGGCGCCGGCCTGCGGGTGACGGCGGCGCGTGTCGCGCTGCTGGAGACCGTGCGCGGCGGCGCCCATCTGGACGCCGACGCGGTCGCCGCCGGGGTGCGCGAGCGGGTCGGGCACGTGTCGTTGCAGGCCGTGTACGAGGCCCTGCACGCGCTGACCGCCGCGCGGCTGATCCGGCGGATAGAGCCGGCCGGGAGTCCGGCCCGGTACGAGGGCCGGGTCGGGGACAACCACCACCATCTGGTGTGCCGGGACTGCGGCACGGTGGTGGACGTCGACTGCGCGGTCGGCGCCGTCCCCTGTCTGGAACCCTCCGACGACCACGGCTTCACCATCGACGAGGCCGAGGTCGTCTTCTGGGGCCTGTGCCCCGCCTGCACCGCCCGTTCGGCCATTCCCAGTTCCTGATCCATCGCAGAGTCGCGAGAACCGCCAGATCCGGAAGGACAGCTGAAGATGTCTGAGAACCACGGCGACATCGACGTCGACATCGACCACCGCCAGGACCCGAACGTGACCGCGCCGGAGGCCGTCGCCGCCGGCGGCTGCCCGGTCGCGCACGGCCGGGCCGCGCACCCGACGCAGGGTGGCGGCAACCGGCAGTGGTGGCCCGAGCGCCTGAACCTGAAGATCCTGGCGAAGAACCCGGCGGTGGCGAACCCCAACGGCGCCGACTTCGACTACGCCGCCGCCTTCAACTCCCTGGACCTGGCCGCGGTCAAGGCCGACATCGCCGCGGTGCTGACCGACTCCCAGCCCTGGTGGCCCGCGGACTTCGGCAACTACGGCCCGTTCATGATCCGCATGGCCTGGCACAGCGCCGGCACCTACCGGATCAGCGACGGCCGCGGCGGCGGCGGCACCGGCCAGCAGCGCTTCGCCCCGCTGAACTCCTGGCCGGACAACGCCAGCCTGGACAAGGCCCGCCGGCTGCTGTGGCCGGTGAAGAAGAAGTACGGCCAGTCCCTGTCCTGGGCCGACCTGATGATCCTGACCGGCAACGTGGCGCTGGAGACCATGGGCTTCCAGACCTTCGGCTTCGGCGGCGGCCGCCCCGACGTGTGGGAGGCCGACGAGGACGTCTACTGGGGCCCGGAGCAGACCTGGCTGGGCGATGAGCGCTACACCGGCGACCGGCACCTGGAGGACCCGCTCGGCGCGGTCCAGATGGGGCTGATCTACGTCAACCCCGAGGGCCCGAACGGCAACCCGGACCCGGTGGCCGCCGCCCGCGACATCCGCGAGACGTTCGGCCGGATGGCGATGAACGACGAGGAGACCGTCGCCCTGATCGCCGGCGGCCACACCTTCGGCAAGACCCACGGCGCCGGCCCGGCCGACAACGTCGGCCCGGAGCCGGAGCAGGCGCCGCTGGAGCAGCAGGGCCTGGGCTGGAAGAGCAGCTACGGCACCGGCGTGGGCAAGGACGCGATCACCTCCGGCCTGGAGGGCATCTGGACCAACACGCCGACCGCCTGGGACAACAGCTTCTTCGAGATCCTGTTCGGCTACGAGTGGGAGCTCGAGCAGAGCCCGGCCGGCGCCAACCAGTGGAAGCCGAAGAACGGCGGCGGCGCCGGCAGCGTTCCGGACGCCTTCGACCCGGCCGCCAAGCACCAGCCGACGATGCTCACCACCGACCTGTCGCTGCGCTTCGACCCGATCTACGAGCCGATCTCGCGCCGCTTCCTGGCCGACCCGGCGGCCTTCGCCGACGCCTTCGCCCGCGCCTGGTACAAGCTGACGCACCGCGACATGGGCCCGCTGACCCGCTACCTCGGCCCCGAGGTGCCCAGCGAGGTGCTGCTGTGGCAGGACCCGGTGCCGGCCGTGGACCACCCGCTGATCGACGACGCCGACGCCGCCGACATCAAGGCCCGGATCCTGGCCGCCGGCCTGACGGTCCAGCAGCTGGTGACCACGGCGTGGGCCGCGGCCTCCTCCTTCCGCGGCAGCGACAAGCGCGGCGGCGTGAACGGCGCCCGCCTGCGCCTGGAGCCGCAGAGCGGCTGGGCCGTCAACGAGCCGGACAAGCTGGCCCCGGTCCTGCGCGCCCTGGAAGGCGTGCAGGAGGCCTTCAACGCCGCGGCGACCGGCGGCAAGAAGGTGTCGCTGGCCGACGTGATCGTGCTGGCCGGCGCGGCGGGCGTGGAGCAGGCGGCCAAGGACGCCGGCGTCACCGTCACCGTGCCGTTCCACCCCGGCCGCACCGACGCCACGCAGGAGCTCACCGACGTCGAGTCGTTCTCCGCCCTGGAGCCGAAGGCCGACGGCTTCCGCAACTACGAGGCCAAGGACCTGCGCCTGCCGGCCGAGTTCCTGCTGGTGGACAAGGCCAACCTGCTGAACCTGTCGGCCCCGGAGATGACGGTCCTGGTCGGCGGCCTGCGGGTGCTCGGCGCCAACCACGGCGGCAGCGAGGACGGCGTGTTCACCGACAAGGTCGGCACGCTGACGAACGACTTCTTCGTCAACCTCCTGGACCTCGGGATCGAGTGGAAGCCGACCGGCCCGGAGTCCACCAGCTTCGAGGGCCGCGACGCCTCGGGCGCGGTGAAGTGGACCGGGACGCGCGCCGACCTGGTGTTCGGCTCGAACTCCGAGCTGCGCGCGCTGGCCGAGGTGTATGCCGGCGACGATGCGAGGGAGAAGTTCGTCCTGGACTTCGTCGCGGCGTGGGCCAAGGTGATGGAGCTGGACCGGTACGACCTGCACCAGTAGATCTGCACCGATAGATCTGCACCGTTAGAAGGGGCTCCGGTTTCCGACCGGAGCCGCCGAAGGCCCCGCCCGGGATCCGTCCCGGGCGGGGCCTTCGGCCGTTTTCAGCGGCGCCGCGCGACCCAGCCGAGCTGCTCCCGGGCCTTGGCCGTGCTCAAGCAACGGCCGGAGTCGTCCTCGCCGAGGATGTGGAAGACCTCGTAGCCGCCACCACTGCGGGACAGCGCGGCGTCGACCGCGGAGACCAGGTCGGAGGCGGCGAGCGCCGGGTACCGGGTGCCGTCGGCACGCGTGACCTCGATCGGGTCGGGCACGACCGGCAGGGCCCACAGCGGCCAGGCGGCGTCGGGGGTGGGCCAGGCCAGCCGCAGGACGGTGACGGTCAGGCCGTGGGCGTCGGCGGCGATCCGGGCGACCTGCTCGGCCAGGCGCTTGGAGACGCCGTAGACGTCGGCGGCGTCGGGCTCCACGGCCTCGGTGAGCGGACGCTCGGTGAGCGGGACCGGGGCGTTGGCGAACACCGACATGCTGCCGGTGAGGACGGCGCGCCGGACGCCGGCCTCGTGGGCCGCTTCCAGGGTGGCGTAGACCGAGGCGACGTTCACCTCGAAGGAGCGGGCCAGATCCGGGTGCGGCCAGTTCACGTCGGAGCGGCGGCCCATGGCGGCGTGGACCACGGCGTCGACGCCGTCGAGGGCGGTGGCCAGGGCCTCGGAGTCCAGGGCGCTGCCGGGGAGGTGGACGACGCCTTCGGGGCGGTTCGGAGGTGCCGCCGGGTCCAGGACGCGGACCTCGTGGCGGGCCGCCAGCCCGGGAAGCATCAGGGACCCGACATAGCCTGAGCCCCCGACTATCAGGATACGCATTCGGTAGACGGTAGCAGGGCGTCGGGAGTGGGGGTCGTAGACTCGCGCGGTGATCAGTTCGGACCGGCTGGGCGGCGCCACGGTGTGGTTCACCGGCCTGCCCAGCGCGGGCAAGAGCACGATCGCGGCGGCGGTGGCGGATCGGCTGCTTGAGGCGGGACAGGGTCGGCACGCTCGGCCGGTTCGGCAGGTCCTAGTGCTGGACGGCGACGAGTTGCGCCGCACGGTCTCGGCCGGACTCGGCTTCGGGCGGCCCGACCGGGAGGAGAACGTCCGCCGCATAGGCAGGCTCGCAGAGGCGGCGGCCCGGAAAGGCGCGATGGCCCTGGTGCCGGTGATCGCGCCGTACGCCGACGGCCGGGCGCGCATCCGGCGGCGGCACGCCGAGGTGGGGATCCCGTTCCTGGAGGTCTACGTCGCCGCACCGGTCGAGGTGTGTGCGCGCCGGGACGTGAAGGGCCTGTACGCGCGCCAGGCCCGCGGGGAGCTCTCGGGCCTGACCGGCGTCGACGACCCGTATGAAGCGCCGACCGCCCCGGAGCTGCGGATCGACACCGAGCATGAGCCGATCGCGGCGTCTGTCGCGGCGGTCTGGCAGCTTCTGATTTCGCGAGGTCTGGTGTAGCGCCGTTCCTGCGCCCCGCCGCCATGTCCGAATCCCGCCAGTGTCCGCAGTCCGGTCGTCCGAGAATGGAGCGACAAGGAAGGACGAGGACGATGACCGTTCACACCACAATCGACAGCCCGCTCGGGCCTTTGCTTCTGATCGGCGAGCAGACCGGCGACGGTTTCCTGCTGACGTCCCTCTCGATGTCCGGGCAACGCTCCGCGCCCGCCGTCCGTGAGACGTGGAGCTCGGACGCTGAGCCGTTCGCCGACGTCATCGGCCAGCTGCGCGAGTACTTCGCCGGCACGCGGACCGAATTCGAGCTCTCCTACGCCGCGGCCGGCAGCGAGTTCCAGCGGCTGGTATGGGACGCCCTCGACTCGATCCCCTACGGCACGACCACCACCTACGGCGCGCTCGCCACGCAGCTCGGCCTGCCGCGCGACCGCGTGCAGGCGCTCGGCGCCGCGATCGGCGCGAACCCGCTGCTGATCGTGCGGCCGTGCCACCGGGTGGTCGGCGCCGACGGCTCGATGCGCGGCTACGCCGGCGGCGTGGACCGCAAACAGGAGCTGCTGTCGCTGGAAGGCGCCATCGCGCCGCTGCTGGTCTGAGGGCGAGCCCGCCGGTCAAGCCCGCAAGCTCCCGAGTCCGACCCGAGGAGGTCCCATGAACCCGGTCGCCACCCTGGCCGACGCCGACTGGCCGGCCATCACCACCGAGCTCGACACCCATGGCTGCGCCCCCACGCCGCGCCTGCTCACTGCCGAGCAGTGCCGCGACATCGCAGCCCTCTACGAGAAGCCCGAGCTGTTCCGGACCACGGTCGACATGGCCCGCCACCGCTTCGGCTCGGGCCAGTACCGCTACTTCACCCACGAGCTGCCCGAGAAGGTCGCCGAGCTGCGCGCCGCGCTGTGGCCGCACCTGCTGCCGATCGCCCGCGAGTGGGCCGAACGCCTGGGCCGCCCGGCGCCGTGGCCCGACGACCTGGCGGAGTGGATCGAGCGCTGCCACGCCGCCGGGCAGGCCCGCTCGGCTCAGATCCTGCTCCGCTACGGCCCCGGCGACTGGAACGCCCTGCATCGCGACGTGTTCGGCGACATGGTGTTCCCATTGCAGGTGGTCATCGGCCTGGACGAGTACGGCACCGACTACACCGGCGGCGAGTTCCTGCTCGTCGAGCAGCGGCCGCGTGCCCAATCCCGCGGCACCGCCACCCCGCTCCCCCACGGGCACGGGCTGATCTTCACCACGCGCGACCGCCCGGTGCGCAGCGTCCGCGGCTGGTCGGCGGGGCCGGTGCGGCACGGCGTGAGCACGGTGCGCTCGGGCCGGCGGCACGCGCTGGGGTTGGTGTTCCACGACGCGGCGTGAGGACTGAGTTCTCAAGCCCGAGCTCTGATACGAAGGATGCCGGGCCTAACGACTTGCCGGATCTCCCTATAAACGTGTCCGACGCTTGTATGGCCGCAATAGGCTGAGCAGCATGACGGCTCGCACCGATCTCAACAGCCTGGTCCAGGGTTCCGAGCTCCACGTCGGCCCGCGAGCGCGGGTGCTGCTGCTCGAGCAGCCACGCGACGCGCACGGCGGCGCGCTGGCCTTCAAGCATTACCTGGCCGAGCAGAGATTCCACGTCGACGCCGTGGCGCTGGACGCGCTCGGCGACCTGCCCGGCCGCGCCGGGCCGGACGCGATCTGGCTCCAGGAGCGGACGGCGTGGCCGCAGACGCTGGTCACGGAGGGGCCGGACGTCGTCGGCTTCCTCATGCGGGCGGTCCCGGACGACTTCTACTTCACACAAGTCTCGAACTCGGGCAGCGCGCGGATCATGGCCGAGGTCACGTACCTGCTCAACGAGGACCGGCTGCTCCAGGACCTCGGGCTGCTGATCTCCGACCGGGACCGGCTGTGGCTGCTGACCGACGTGGTCGACGCGCTCCAGCGGCTGCACCGCCTCGACGTCTGCGTCGGCGACCTGTCGCCGAAGAACCTGGTGTTCGCGCCGACCACGCACCGCGTCTTCTTCCTGGACTGCGACTCGATGTGGCTGGACGGCGCCGAGGTGCTGCCCTCGGTCGAGACCCCCGGCTGGGAACTGCCCGAGGGCGAGGAGCCGGGCACCCCGGCCGCCGACGTCTACAAGTTCGGCCTGCTGGCCACCCGCATGATCGCCCGCAACCCGGCCGAACGGGACCCGTCCCGGCTCGGCCACATCTCCACGCAGCTCGCGGCGCTGGCGCGCGACACGCTCAGCACGGATCCGCAGCAGCGGCCGACGCTCGACATCTGGATGGCGGAGCTGCGGGTGGCGGCCTCCGCCGCGTCGCCGACCCCGGCGGAGGCCACGGTCGGCATGCCGATCGCGCCGGTCAGCGGGCGCTCGTATGAGCCTGCTGCGCCTCCGGCGGCGCCCGCCTATGAGCCGCCGGCGACCTTCGCAGCACCCTCCCATGAAAGCCCTGCGACTCCCCCGACGCCGGCTTACGAACCGCCGGCGACTTTCGCAGCGCCCTCCTACGAAAGCCCTGCGACACCCGCCACGCCAGCTCACGAGGCCCCCGCTGCGCCCGGCACCGCACCGGCGAACGACGCTCCCGTGGCACCGGCCGCCGCATCGCACGACGCTCCGGCCACACCTGCCGCCGTGCCTCCGCCCGCCGCGCCGCCTGCACCCTCATCGTTCGGACCGCCCGCTGCGGCACCGCCGACGCAAGCCGCCGCGTCATACGAAGCTCCGCCCACGCCCGCCGCGAGCCCGTCCTACGCCCCGCCGTCGTTCGGACCGCCGCCCCCGTCCCCGACCCCGCCGGCGCCGTTCGCCGAACCCGGCCCGCCGCCACCGCCCTACAACGCCGACCTCCCGATGACCGTCCGCGCCGAGGACATCATCGGCACCCCGGGCATGCCCCCGCCCTCCGACCCCGGTCCGGACCACGACCGCCGCCGCGCCGCCCCGCTCATCATCGCCGGCGCCGTCGTCCTCACCGCCGCCGTGGCGACCGGCGCCGTGGCGGTCACCGGGGTCTTCAACGCCACCGGCACCGTCGCCGCCGGCAGCGCCTCCACCTCCCGCTCCGGCCTGGCCGGCACCGGCACCCCGACCACCGGCCCGAGCACGACCAGTCCCACCGACTCCCCCTCCCCGTCCGACACGACCTTCACCACCACCGACACGCCGAGCCCCACCGACACCGACACCCCGACGCCCACACCGACCCCCACCCCCACCCCGCCGCCTCCGCCGCCCGCGACCAGCGTCGTCGGCACGGTGCAGATCGACCCCTCGCTGGTCGCCGACCCGCGCGCGGTCCAGGTGGCGACGTTGTTCGACTCCTACTTCTCCGCCGTCTCGGCCAAGAACTTCGACGCCGCGCTCGCCCTCTACGACCCGAGCGGCGACGTGAACGTCAACGACTCGCAGCAGCGCGCCGCCTTCAAGAAGTCGGAGGCCACCAGCAGCGACGATCAAGGAATGCTCAAGACGATGGCCCCGGCCGGACCCGACCCGGTCACCACCGCCGAGATCACCTTCCGCAGTCAGCAGGCGGCCGGCTACGGCCCCTCGGACACTCCGAATCAGACGTGCAGCATCTGGACGCTGACCTACACGCTGACGTGGGACGGCGGCAAATACTTGATCAAGTCTGCGACCGGTTCGCACACCGGTTGCTGACCGGCGCCGCGGTGCGGCCGGCGCCGGTTCGCGCCGGCCGGCCGCCGGTCGGGCCACCCGTCGGCCGCCCGTCGGCCCCCGGTAACAGCCGCACGACCGACCAGGATCCTACCGATCAGTAGCGCCGTACTCACCAAACGCTCCACAGTCCCTCCACTCGGATCCACTACACTCCGACCAGTCACATCCAGTACGTTCGGCCGACTCCATCGACTGTGCGGGAAACCGGCCAGCCAACCGGTCGTGCGTCTGGTGCCTTCGAATCATGGAAGGGCAGGGCCCGGCCGGTGTTCAGTCGAGTCGCCATCGTCAACCGTGGAGAGGCCGCGATGCGGTTGATCCACGCGGTCCGGGAGCTCAGCGCCGGGGGCGCGGGACCCATCGAGACCGTCGCGCTGCACACCGACGTCGACCGCGACGCCACCTTCGTGCGCGAGGCGGACATCGCCTACGACCTCGGGCCGGCCGCGAACCGCCCCTACCTGGACCTGGCGGTGCTGGAGCGGGCGCTGCTGGAGTCCGGCGCGGACGCGGCCTGGGTCGGCTGGGGCTTCGTCGCCGAGGACCCGGCCTTCGCAGAGCTCTGCCAGCGGATCGGCGTCACCTTCATCGGCCCGGACGCCGAGGCCATGCGGCAGCTCGGCGACAAGATCGGCGCGAAGCTGATCGCCGAGGAGGTCGGGGTGCCGGTGGCGCCGTGGAGCCGCGGCGCGGTGGAGACGCTGGAGGCCGCGATCGCCTCCGCCTCCCAGGTCGGCTACCCGCTGATGCTCAAGGCCACCGCCGGCGGCGGCGGGCGCGGCATCCGCGTGATCACCGACGAGGCCGAGCTGGTCGACGCCTACGAGCGCACCAGCGCCGAGGCGGCCCGCGCGTTCGGCTCCGGCGTGGTCTTCCTGGAGCGGCTGGTCACCGGAGCCCGGCACGTCGAGGTGCAGGTGATCGCCGACGGCCAGGGCACGGCGTGGGCGCTGGGCGTGCGGGACTGCTCGGTGCAGCGGCGCAACCAGAAGGTGATCGAGGAGTCGGCCTCCCCGGTGCTGTCCGCCGAGCAGGCCGCGCAGCTGAAGACGTCGGCCGAGCGGCTGGCGGTGCGCGTCGGCTACCGGGGCGCGGCGACCGTGGAGTTCCTGTATCACCCCGGCGACCAGCAGTTCGCGTTCCTGGAGGTGAACACCCGCCTTCAGGTGGAGCACCCGATCACCGAGGCGACCACCGGTTTCGACCTGGTGAAGGCGCAGCTGCACGTGGCCGGCGGCGGCCGGCTCGAGGGCGAGCCGCCGGCCGAGCGCGGGCACGCCGTCGAGGCGCGGCTCAACGCCGAGGACCCGGACCGCGACTTCGCCCCCTCCCCCGGCAAGATCGCGCGCCTGGACCTGCCGGCCGGCCCCGGGATCCGGGTGGACACCGGCGTGTCCGAGGGCGACACCATCCCGGCCGACTTCGACTCGATGATCGCCAAGGTCATCGCCTACGGCCGGGACCGCGAGGAGGCACTGGGCCGGCTGCGGCGCGCGATGGCCGAGACCTCGGTGGTGATCGAGGGCGGCACCACCAACAAGAGCTTCGTGCTGGACCTGCTGGACCAGCCGGAGGTGATCGACGGCTCGGCCGACACCGGCTGGATCGACCGGGTACGCGGGGAAGGCCGCCTGGTCTCGCACCGCAACGCCTCGGTGGCGCTGGCCGCCGCCGCCATCGACGCCTACGAGGACGAGGAGGCCCTGGAGCGCACCCGGCTGCTGTCCACCGCCTTCGGCGGCCGCCCGCAGGTGCAGCACGAGTCCGGCCGCCCGCTGGACCTGAAGCTGCGCGGCGTGGGCTACCGGGTGCGGGTGGCCCGGGTCGGCGCCCACCGTTACCGGGTCGGCATCGAGGCCGGCGAGCAGATCCGCACCGCCGACGTCGACCTGGACCGCTTCGACCGGCACACCGGCCAGATCGTGGTCAACGGCGAGCGCTACCGGCTGCTGACCGCCACCCACGGCTCGGTGCACCTGGTCGAGGTGGACGGCGTCACGCACCGGGTGAGCCGCGACGAGGGCGGCGTGGTCCGCTCCCCGGCCCCGGCGCTGGTGATCGCCACCCCGGTGGAGGTCGGCGCCGAAGTGGAGGCCGGCGCGCCGGTGGTCGTGCTGGAGAGCATGAAGATGGAGACGGTGCTGCGCGCGCCGTTCAAGGCCCGGATGCGGGAGCTGGCGGTCGCCGTCGGCTCGCAGGTGGAGACCGGCGCACCGCTGCTGCGGCTGGAGCCGGTCGTCGAGGACGGCGAGGAGGCGGCCGGCGGGCAGCCCGCCGCCGGGCAGAACGCCCCGGCGGTGGAGCTGGACCTGCCGGCCACGCCGGCGCACGTCCCGGCCCGCGCCCGCGTCGCCCGCGGGCTGGAGGACCTGCGCAGCCTGCTGCTGGGCTTCGACGTGGACCCGCACGACGAGGCCCGGGTGCTGGACGCCTATTTCAGTGCCCGCACCTCGGCGGTCGAGGACGGCCTGCGGCCGCTGGGCGCCGAGCTGAACCTGATCGAGGTGTTCGCCGATCTGGCGGCGCTGGGCCGCAACCGGCCCGGCGGCGGGGAGGACGGCGGCGGCGACAGCCACCTGCACAGTGCGCACGAGTTCTTCCACACCTACTTGCAGAGCCTGGATGTGGAGCGCTCCGGCGCGCCGGAGGCGTTCCAGGCCGCGCTGAGCAAGGCGCTGGCCCACTACGGCGTCACCGACCTGGAGCGCACCCCGGCGCTGGAGGCGGCGGTGTTCCGCATCTTCCTGGCCCGGCAGCGCGCCACGAGCGACGCCGCGGTGGTGGCCGCGCTGCTGCGCACCTGGCTGCGGGAGCTGCCGCCGGACGAGTCGCTGCGTGAGCCGGCCGGGCTGGTGCTGGAGCGGCTGGTCGCGGCCACGCAGGTGCGGTTCCCGAACCTCGCGGACCTGGCGCGCGGTGTGGTGTATGCCTGGTTCGGGCAGCCGTTGCTGCGCCGCAACCGGGCGCGTGTCTACGCCGGGGTCCGCAAGAACCTGCGCTACCTCGACGAGAACCCGCGGGCCGAGGACCGCGCCGAGCGGATGGCCGAGATGGTGCGCAGCACCGAGCCGCTGGTGCGGCTGCTCGGGCAGCGGCTGGTGCACGCGGACTTGGACAACTCGGTCATGCTCGAGGTCCTGACCCGCCGGTACTACGGCAACAAGGGCCTGACCGGCGTGCAGACCGCCAAGGCCGGCGGCACCTCGTTCGTGGTCGCCGAGCGCGACGGCTCGCGCCTGGCCTCGGCGGCGGTGCCGTTCGAGCGGCTGGGCGAGGCGCTGGACGGGCTGGCCGAGATCGGCGCCGCGGACGGCGCTCTGGACGCCGACGTCTATCTGCTGTGGGAGAACCAGCCGGACACCGACGAGGCGGCGGCGGAGCTGCAACGGGTGATCAGCGCGCATCCGCTGCCCAGCCAGGTGCGGCGGGTGACGACCACGGTGGCCGGGCGGCGCAACGCGGTGATGCACCACCACTTCACGTTCCGGCGCTCCAGCACCGGGATGACCGAGGAGCGGCTGATCCGCGGGCTGCATCCTTACATCGCCGAGCGGATGCAGTTGGAGCGGCTGAGCAAGTTCGATCTGACGCGTCTGCCGTCCTCGGATGAGGACGTGTATCTGTATCAGTGTGTGGCCCGGGAGAACCCGGCCGACGACCGGCTGGTCGCGTTCACCCAGGTCCGGGACTTGGCCGAGCTGCGTGAGCATGACGGTCGGCTGGTGGCGCTGCCCACGGCCGAGGATGCGATCGCGGCGTGCGTGGACTCCATTCGGCGCGCGCAGCAGCGGCGGCCTTCCACCAAGCGCTTCAACACGAACCGGATCGTGGTCTACATCTGGCCGCCGTCGGACATCAAGCGCTCGGAGCTGGACCTGATCGCGCAGCGCATCCTGCCGTCCACGGCCGGGGCCGGGCTGGAGGAGATCGAGCTCATCGGGCGCCAGCGGTCGTGGAAGACCGGCGAGCTGATCAAGATCGCGGTCCGGGTCCGGTTCGACGCCTCCGGCAACCCCACGCTCAGCGTCGGGGAGCCGTCGCTGGACCCGGTGGAGCCGCTGGACGACTACCGGCTCAAGGTGCTGCGGGCGGCCAGCCGGGGGACGGTGTATCCGTACGAACTGGTCGACTCCCTCGGCGACTTCACCGAGTACGACCTCGACCAGTCCCACCGCCTGGTGCCGGTGGACCGGCCCAAGGGGCGCAACAAGGCGGCGATGGTGGCCGGCGTGGTGACCACCCGGACCCGGCGGCACCGCGAGGGCATCACCCGCGTGGTGCTGCTCGGCGACCCGACGAAGTCCCTGGGCGCGCTGTCCGAGCCGGAGTGCCGCCGGGTGATCGGCGCGCTGGACCTGGCCGAGGAGATGAAGGTCCCGGTCGAGTGGTACGCGCTGTCGGCCGGCGCCCGGATCTCCATGGAGTCCGGCACCGAGAACCTGGACTGGGTCGCCTCGGCGCTCAAGCGCATCGTGCAGTACACCCAGGACGGCGGTGAGATCAACATCGTGGTCGCCGGCACCACGGTCGGCGCGCAGCCGTACTGGAACGCCGAGGCCACGATGCTGATGCACACCAAGGGCATCCTGGTCATGACGCCGGACTCGGCGATGGTGCTCACCGGCAAGCACGCGCTGGACTTCTCCGGCGGCGTGTCGGCCGAGGACAACTTCGGCATCGGCGGCTACGACCGGGTGATGGGGCCCAACGGGCAGGCGCAGTACTGGGCGCCGAACCTGGCGGCGGCGCGCGACGTGCTGATGGCGCACTACGACCACACCTACATCGCCCCCGGCGAGGAGCGGCCGCGCCGCGCGGCCACCGACGACCCGTCCGACCGCGACATCTCCGGCTACCCGCACCACTACGCGGGCTCGGACTTCACCACGGTCGGCGAGATCTTCAGCGCCACCGCCAACCCGGACCGCAAGAAGGCGTTCGACATCCGCACCGTCATGCGCGCCGTCTCCGACCAGGACCACGGTGTGCTGGAGCGCTGGGCGGGCATGGCCGGCGCCGAGACCGCGGTGGTGCAGGACGTCCACCTCGGCGGCATCCCGGTCTGCCTGGTCGGCATCGAGTCCCGCCAGGTGCCGCGCCGGGGCTTCCCGCCCACCGACGGGCCGGACACCTACACCGCCGGCACGCTGTTCCCGCAGTCCTCCAAGAAGGTGGCGCGGGCCATCAACGCGGCGAGCGGCAACCGCCCGCTGGTGGTGCTGGCGAACCTGTCCGGCTTCGACGGCTCCCCGGAGTCGATGCGCAAGCTCCAGCTGGAGTACGGCGCCGAGATCGGCCGCGCGATCGTGAACTTCCAGGGCCCGATCGTGTTCTGCGTGATCTCCCGCTACCACGGCGGCGCGTTCGTGGTGTTCTCCAAGGCGCTGAACCCGAACATGACGGTGCTTGCGCTGGAGGGCTCCTACGCCTCGGTGCTGGGCGGCGCGCCCGCCGCGGCCGTGGTGTTCTCCGGCGACGTCAACGCCCGCACCGCCAACGACCCGCGCATCCGCGAGCTGGAGGCCCGCATCACCGCGGCTTCCGGCGCCGACCGCGCCGCGCTGGCCGCCGAGCTGGACGAGCTGCGGGTCTCGGTCCGGGCTGAGAAGCTCGGCGAGGTCGCCACCGAGTTCGATCGCGTGCACAGCATCCAACGCGCGGTCGAGGTCGGTTCGGTGGACGAGGTCATCAAGGGCAGCGAGCTGCGGCCGAAGATCATCGCGGCGATTGAGCGGTGGCAGGACTGAGCTGAGGGCCACGCGGCGCCGCAACTTCCCCGGGACCGGCGCCGCACATCCCCGCAGCGCGACCGGCCAGACCTCGCCAAGACTCTGCATGGCGAGGTCTGGCCGGAGCGACGCCGCTCAGAGCTTCGACAAGTCCACCGCGGCGGCCATCGCCGTATAGCCCGCCGAGCTCGGGTGCAGGTGGTCGCCGGAGTCGTCGGCGGGCAGCAGCGCCGCCGGGTTCGACGGGTCGCGCACAGCCGCGTCGAAGTCGACGTAGGAGTCGAACACGCCGCCGCTGGCGCGCACGAAGTTGTTCAGCGTCTGGCGCTGCGCCTCGTACGCGGTCGTCCAGGCGCTGTAGCCCTGGAACGGCGTCACCGTCCCGCCGATCACCGTCATGCCGTAGGCGTGGGCCGTCGCGGCGATCTGCTTCAGGCCGGCGATGACTTGGTCCGCAGGCGTGCCGGCTTTGATGTCGTTCACCCCTTCCAGGATGATCAGCGTCCGGGCGCCGCTCTGGCTGAGCACATCGCGATCCACCCGGCTGACCGCGCTGATCCCTCCACCACCGCTGCCCTGCACGCCGGTGAAGTCATCCGTCACCACCTTGTTCGCGCTGATTCCCTCATCGATCACGCCGCGATGCGGATAGCTGCTCGCCAGCACCCGGCGGGCCAGGTCGTTGGGCCAGCGGGCGTTGCCGTTGTACGTGGAGCCCACGCCATCGGTGATCGAATCGCCCAGCGCCACAACCGTCCCCGGCCCAGGAGTCGTCCCGGTCTGCACATCCACCCCGGACAGCAGAGTCCAGAATCCGAAGGTGTTGTTCACCGGGAAGCTACTCACCGCCGCCGTCTGGTCGCCGGCCTGATCAGCACTCGAATACATGTCCTGCGTTCCCAGGCTGTGCACCGACTCCAACTGCACCGTCCCCGGAAAATACAGGCTCACCAACAGATTCGCGTCCGCCGGCACCGCGAACGGCACCGCGTCGCTCAGCGCCTGCCCACCCGCCGGGATCGTCACCGCCCGGTTCCCGTGGAATGTCAGCGTCACCGGCGTCCCACTCGCCGCCGATGCGCTGCTCTGCACAGCTATCGTCGCGTGGCCGACGTTGACCGGCGTGCCGACGAACGCGTTGTCCAGGCGGATGCGCACCTGCGAGCCGCCGACGCTGGAGTGCTCCACCATCCGCAATGTGCGGTTGGTCCACGGCCCCGGCACCAGCCCGTCATCCGCAGCAGCGGCCCAACTCCCAGCCCACGCCGCCGACGAATCCCGGCTCCCGATAGCGAAGATATGCAGTTGGGCACCGTTAGCCCCAGCCGCAGGCAGAGTCAGCGCGGACAGCGTCTTACCCGCTGCCAACGGAACGGACTCCACATACAGCTTGGCCGACGCCGAGGCCTGCCCGGACGTTCGGTTCCAATGCGGCAACGACACCGCCATCGTGTCCGTCGCACCGGTGATCCAGTCAGGCGTGCCGATGGTGTAATTCTGGGTGCTGCCATCGCTATAGCTCAGCGTCCCAGCCCCCGAGGCGGCGCCGTCCACACTGGTCGCCAAGAAGCTCAGAGCACTGCCACTAGTCGAATAGCCGATCCGCTGCCCGTTCGCCACCACGTTGTCCGGCTTGCCGGCTGCCGTCTGCGGCATCGTCAGCGAAGCCGCCCCAGCCACCACCCGCGCCCCCGGCGACCAGCCCGCCGCGATCAGGTCCTGCTGCGAGAAGCTGTTGCCCCACCCGTCGATGTTCGCGCCCGCGACATTGCCGTCATCGCTAATGGCGGTGTTGTTGAAGGCAGCCGCCAGATCCGCGACAGGCGCCACCGGTGCGAACGCCACGGCGAACACATGCAGCGCGGGCCCACTACTCGACGCGTTGACGTTCGGCAACGTCACCGACGCGACGGACTTGCCCGCCACCAGCGGCACCGAGGTCAGGTACAGGCTCACCTGATGCACTTGCCGCCCACTGCCGCTATTCCGGTACGGCGATACAGCCGCGATCCCCACCGTCCCCGTCCACCAGTCCGGCACCGCCATCGCAAAGCTCTGCGTCGTGCCGTCCGCGTAGGTGACGACTCCCGTCCCCGAGGTGCTGCCGTTCGTGCTGGTGGCGACCAGATCCAACGCGCCGCCAGCTCCGGCCGCCGCGAACGTCTGCCCGGCGGCCAACGTGTTGTCCGGCTGTCCGGGCGCCACTTGCGGGACTGCGATGATGGTGCCGTCCGCGAGGTTGTAGGCGGCGCCGGGTGCCCAGCCGTCGGCGGCGAGGGCTTGCGCGGAGAAGCTGGCGCCTACGCCGTCGAGGTTCGCTGAGGTGGGTGAGGTGTCGTCGCTGATTCCGGTGTTGTTGAAGGTTGCGGTGAGGGTGGGTGAGGGGGCGGTGGGCGTTGACGCGGCACGTGCGGTGCCGTGCATGAGGCCTGTGAAGGTCAGAGACAGGGCGGATAGAAGGATTGCGGACCGGGTGGTGCGGGTCCTGAAGGAGGGAACGTTCACAAGGCGGAGTGTCGAAGTGTCCTGAAACGCTGTCAATGGCTGTGGCTGAGGGTTGTGAACGTTATCGGGTTGAGTGCGGTTCTACTTCGGGGTTGGCGACTGCGTCGCAGCTCGCGGGCGAGAAGGTCAAGAGCGACAGTCAAAATCGCCTCCGGCGGGCCTTCGCTCCAATGCCGTTGGTTTGGGTGGGTAAGTAAGTGTTATGAGTGGTGCGCGGCATGCGTGGACTGGGTTGACGTCGCGGGTGAATCTTGGGGTTCTGACTCGGTGGGTGAGTCCTGATCTCGTGGCTGCGGCGGTGTCGGGTCGGGTGCCGCCGCCGGGTCCGCGGCCGTCGCCGTTGACGCCGCAGTTCATGGTGTATTTCACGTTGGGGTTGGCGTTGTGGGCTGAGGATTCCTATGAGGATGTGCTGGACAATCTGACGGCCGGGGTGCCGGGGTTGGCGGGGGCGTCGGTGGATAAGTCGTCGTTGCACAACGCTCGGGAGAAATTGGGCCAGGCGGCGATGGCGGAGGTGTTCGGCCGGGTTGCTGCCGATCCGGTGGCTGGTGCCGACACGGTGGGGGCTCGTTGGCGGGGTCGGCTGGTGTTGGCGGTGGATGGGTTCGTGGTCGACGTGCCGGAGGGCGAGGAGAACCGGGCGGTGTTCGGGGCTCCCACCGGTGCCCAGCCGCGTAGCGGGTATCCGCAGGCCAAGGTGGTGACGTTGGCCGAGTGCGGGACGCATGGGTTGCGGGCGGCGGCGATCGGTGGGTATCTGAGCCCGGAGCGGGAGTTGGCCGAGGAGGTGATCGGCGCGGCCGGGCCTGGGGATGTGGTGTTGTTCGATGCCGGGTTCCCCTCGGTGCGGCTGTTCCAGCTCGCGGCCGAACACCAGGTGGCAGTGGTGATGCGGGCGGAGGCCAGGATCGCGCGTAACCCGGTGCAGGTCCTCGGCGATGGTTCGTACCTGGCCCGGCTCGATACCGCGAAGAAGTCCGGTGCCAAACGGATCGGATCGGTGATGGTGCGCGTCATCGAGTACCACCTGGGAGGGAAGAAAGTCCGGCTGCTGACCAGCCTTCTGGATCCGCAGGAGGCGCCGGCGGCAGAGATCGCGCAGCTGTACGTCGAGCGTTGGCAGACCGAACACGTCTTCCGCGAGATCAAGACCATCCAGCAAGGCAACGGCTACATCCTGCGCTCACACAGCCCGGAGCTGGTCCACGCCGAGATCTGGGCCCATCTGACCGTGCATGTGTGCCTGACCCGGCTAACCACGATGATCGCCGATGAGCGCGGACAGGACCCTGATCTGATCAGTTTCATCAAAGTCCTCAAACACGCCCGCCGCACCGTCATCGCCCAACTGGCCCGCACCGTCAAAGCCGCCACCCGGATCGCCACAGCCATGGCCGCCGATCTGCGCCGCTACCGCAACCCCGCCCGTGGACCACGCACCAGCGCCCGCACCATCAAACGCCTACGACACCGCTACCCACGCCGCCCCCTGGCCCAGATCGGCAAACCCGTCACCACCCGCGCCGCGCCCACCACCATCGCCCTCATCCCGGCAACAACCTGAACCCCTGCAGAACCCAAACCAACGGCATTGGGCCT
>JABFXP010000528.1 GCA_013361685.1 Catenulispora sp. | reverse complement strand
GACCGCGTCGTCCGGGATCTTCACGCCGAACTTCTCCTCGGCGGCCACGACGACCTCGACCATGGTCAGCGAGTCGACGTCCAGGTCACCGGTGAAGGACTTGTCCAGCTGGACGTCCTCCTTGTCGACACCCGCGACCTCTTCGACGATCTCGGCGAGGTCCGAGAGGATCTCTTCCTGGGTCAGAGCCATGAGATGGCGCTCCTTCGTTGTGTTTATCTTCAGGGGTACCGGCTTGCCGCGAGGCCGCGGAGCCTTAGGGGAGAGTAACGACCTGCGCCGCGTAGACCAGACCCGCCCCGAACCCGATGAGCAGGGCCAGGCCGCCGTGCGGTGCGGAGCCGTCCTGGAGCATGCGCTCCATGGCCAGCGGGATGGTGGCCGCGGAGTTGTTGCCGAACTCGGCGATGGTGCGGGCGACCGGCACGTGCTCGGGCAGCCCGAGCACCTTCACCAGCCGGTCGGTGATGCGCATGTTGGCCTGGTGCGGGATGAACGCGTCCAGGTCGCCGGCGGTGACACCGGCCTCGGCCAGCGCCTTCAGCGAGACCTCGGCCATCTGGTAGGAGGCCCAGCGGAACACCGCCTGGCCCTCCATCTGCAGGAACGGGCCGCGCGCCGGCTCGCCGTCCGGGCCGGGCTCGGGCACCTCGTTCCACGGGAAGGTCTGGGTGATGGTGCCGTACTTGTCGCCCTCGGAGCCCCAGACCACCGGGCCGATCCCGGGGGTGTCGGACGGGCCGATCACCACCGCGCCGGCGCCGTCGCCGAAGATGAAGGCGGTGCCGCGGTCGTGGATGTCGGTCAGGTCGCTCAGCCGCTCCACGCCGACCACGAGCACGTACTCCGCCGAGCCGGCCTTCACCATGTCCGAGGCCTGCGCCACGCCGTAGCAGAAGCCCGCGCAGCCGGCCGAGATGTCGTAGGCGGCGCCGTTGGTGCCGAGCCGGTCGGCGACCAGACAGGCCAGCGCCGGGGTCTGGTGCATGTGCGAGACGGTCGAGACGATCACGGCGCCGAGCTGGTCGCCGTGCACGCCGGCGGCGGCCAGGGCCTTGCCCGCGGCCTGCACCGACATCTCCAGCACGGTCTCCTCGGGCGTGGCCCAGCGGCGGGTCTGGATGCCCGACCGGGTCCGGATCCACTCATCGGAGGAGTCGATCCAGGTGATGACCTCGTCGTTGGTGACGACGCGGCTCGGGGCGTAGCCCCCGACGCCCATGATGCGGGTGTGGGCCGCGCCCTGCTTCTCCCTGATGGTTGCCATGATCGGATCCCCTCTAGCAGATGTCGGGCTGGCTCACGCGAACGAGCCGGTCGGATGGACGCGCAGCAGCGGCTGCCCCGGCGCGACCGGATCCCCGTCTTCCACGAGCCACTCGAGGATCTCGCCCTCGTGCTGCACCGTGATTTCGTGCTCGTCACGACGGGCGAGGACCGTCGCCACCGCCGTGTCCTTCCCGAGCTTGTCGCCCTCGCCGAAGGCGCCCCGGCGCACCGTGCCCCCGTGCGGCGCCACGACCAGGCGCCAGGTCGGCGCGGCCTCCAGCGGGTTCGTGTCGCCGGGCTCGGCGTGCTTGGCGACGAACTCGCGGGCCGCGTCCAGGTCGTCGGGCGTCTTCAGGGCGAAGGTCTCCACGCCCTTGAGCGCCCGCTTGGCCAGCCCCGTGAGGGTCCCGGCCGGCGGCACCTCCAGCAGCCCGGTTACCCCGAGTTCGGCGAACGATTCCTGGCACAGGTCCCAGCGCACCGGGTTCGACACCTGCGAGACCAGACGGCGCAGCACCTCCCGGCCGTCGTGCACCACCGCGCCGTCGGCGTTGGACACCAGCCGGGTGCGCGGGTCGCGGGTGGTGATGCCCTTGGCCAGCGCGCCCAGGTGGGCCACGGCCGGGGCCATGTGCTCGGTGTGGAACGCCCCGGCCACGCTCAGCGGGCGCAGCCGGGCCCCGGCCGGACCGTCCTCGCCGAACGCCGCCAGCTGCTCCAGGGTGCCGGCCGCCACGATCTGGCCGGCGCCGTTGTTGTTGGCCGGCACGAGCCCGTGCTCGGCGATCTTGGCCAGCACCACGTCGGGGTCGCCGCCGAGCACCGCGGTCATGCCGGTCGGCGTCACCGCCGCGGCCTGCGCCATCAGCCGCCCGCGCTCGCGGACGAAGACCATGGCCGCCTCGGCGGTGATCACTCCGGCGCCGGCGGCGGCGGTGATCTCGCCGACGGAGTGGCCGCCCGCCGCGCCGACCATCCGGAAGGCGTCGGCCGGGTGCGGGAACAGCGCCAGGGCCGCGCCCAGGCCGGCGGCGACCAGCAGCGGCTGCGCGATCGCGGTGTCCTTGATGGTGTCGGCGTCGGCCTCGGTCCCGTAGTGCACGAGGTCCAGCCCGGCGACCGCGGACCACCAGGCGAGGCGGTCGGCGTAGCCCGGGACTTCCAGCCACGGGGTCAGGAATCCGGGAGTCTGGGCACCCTGGCCCGGCGCGACGAGTACTAGCACGGAATTCACTCTTGCCGGTGTGCCGATAGTTTGCCTTTACCGGCCCAGACGAAGATCTCGGTGCGGATCTTGGAGGGTTCCTACAAACCGTTCGCGGGTCCGGCCAACCTTCCCAAGGCCAGGGCCATATGGAGGGTGAACGCCGCGCGCGGCTGCGCCGGATTCAAGCCTGTGAGCTCGCTCACCCTTTTCAGCCGGTAGCGCACGGTGTTGGGGTGCACGAAGAGCATCCGCGCGGCGCTCTCCAGCGACGCCGCCTGCTCCAGATACGCGGACACGGTTTCCAACAACGCCGCGCCCGCGGACTCCAGCGGCCGGTACACCTCGACCACCAGTTGAGCCTTCGCGGCCTCGTCACCGGCCAGGGCCCGTTCCGGCAGCAGCTCGGCGGCCAGCACCGGGCGCGGCGCGTCCGGCCAGGCCGGGGCGGCGCGCAGCGCGGACAGGGCGGCTTGGGCGGAAATGCCCGCCGACAGGAGGTCTTCGACAACCGGGCCGATCACCAGCGGCCCCGGCCCGAACTCGTTCGCCAGGGCCCGGGTCGCGGTCAGCGGGTCGTCGGCGCCGCCGATGATCACCACCAGCCGGTCCGACTGCACCCCGGTGAGCACCGTCAGCCGGGCCCGGCGCGCGGCCCGGTGCACGGCGTCCACGACCAGGGCGGTGTGCTGCCGGACGTCGTCGTGCCCGCCCAGCGGCTCCGGGGTGGCGCCGACCACCACCACCAGATCGGCCGAGCTGTCCCAGCCCAGCGCGGCGGCCCGGGAGCGGACGGTGTCGTCCAGGACGTCGCCGCGCATCAGCTCGTCGACGACCAGCGCCTCCAGCCGCGCGTCCCACGCCCCGCGCAGCTCGGCGGCCTGCGCGTAGACCTGCGCGGCGGCGAAGGCGATCTCCCGGGAGTAGCGCAGCATGCCCTCGCGCAGCGCCGCCTGCTCCACCGGACCCTGGGCGATCTGGCCGATGCCCTCCTCGACCACTTCTATGGTGGTGCGCACCAGCTCCACGGTCTGCCGCAGCGTGACCGAGCGGGTCAGCTCGCGCGGCGCCGTCCCGAAGACGTCGGCGCTGATCGCGGTGCGGTCCTGGGGGTTGCGGAACCACTCCACGAACGCCGCGATCCCGGCCTGCACCACCAGCCCGATCCACGACCGGTTGTCCGGCGGCATGGCCCGGTACCAGCCGAGCCGCTCCTCCATGCGCTGGATCGCGACCCCGGCCAGCGAGCCGATCGCCTTCTCCAGACGCCGGACCGCCGCCGCGCGCTGGGTGGGCGTGAGGTCGTCCGTGGGGCCGGTGGTGCTGGGGGTCACCCGGCCATTACACACCACAATCGGATCTAGGGTGTCCAGTCGGTGCCGGGGTGTGCGGCACGCCCGGGAACAAGCGGAAACCCGCCGGGCGAAACGGTCATATAGCAGCAATCTGGTATACGTGGCCTGTGAAGGACACGCACTGCGGCCACCCGACCACGATCACCGAACTGCGGGGCACGGCCGAGCAGGGCCGCCTGGTGCTCGCCGACGTGCTGGACCGGCTCGACGGCGCCTTCCCCGCGGCGGCCGGCCGGCACCGGCTCGGTCCCGGTTCGCACCTGGTGCCGCTCGGCGGGGGGAGCGCGTTGCTCGTCGCGCTGGCCCCGACCTCTCCGGCGCGGGACCGGGGGAACGGGCACCTGGTGCTGTCCGCCACGCTGATGGACCGGGCCGGCCTCGGCGACGCCGACGTGGCCCGGGCGCTGGGCTGCCTGGAGGCGGTGCCGTTCACCGGCTGGGAGTGCGACGCCTTCGCCGAGCAGCTGCCGCTGCTGGCCGGGCTGCCGAAGCAGGTGCCGGACAAGCCGCTGAACGAATGCGGCCTGCTGCTGGTCGGGAATCTGCTGCCGGACCTGGTGGTGCAGGCCCACACGCTCACCGCCCTGGGCACCCGGCCCGAGGCGATGACCGTGCTGGACAAGGGCTATCCGTACAAGCTCCGGCAGCGCGTCGCGGCGCACATGGCCGGGCTCGGCATCACGGTGCTGCCGGCCTCCGACGTGGAGACGGCGTTGCGGCTGCACGCGGCGCGGGTGATGGAGCCCAGCGTCGTCGTCGACGACGGCGGCCGGGTGGCGCCGGTCCTGACCGGTCTCGTGCCGGAGCTGATGCCGGCCTACCGGGGCCTGGTGGAGCAGTCGATGGCGGGCGTGGAAGAACTCGAAGCGCTCGGCGCGGACCTGCCGCTGCCGGTGTTCAGCGTGGCGCAGAGCAAGGTCAAGCGCGGCATCGAGGCGCACTGGATCGCCGAGTCGGTGGTCCGCTCGATCCGCGAGCTGCTGCCCGGCGAGGGCTTCGACGGCGCGCCCGCTCTGGTCATCGGCTTCGGGACGGTCGGCGAGCAGGTGGCGGCGGTGCTGCGGGCACAGCGGATGCGGGTCGCGGTGTTCGACAGCGAGTGGCCGCGGCTGCTGGCCGCGCACGAGGCCGGGTACCTGACGTCCCCGGAGGTGCCGGCGCTGCTGGACGGGCACCGGCCGCTGCTGATCGTGTCCTCGACCGGCCGCACCGGTCTGGGCGGCGAGGACTTGGACTTCCTGGCCGGAGACTGCTTCGTGGCGAGCGTGTCGGGGCGCGCCACCGAGATCGACCGGCCGGGTCTGGCCCTGCGCGCCGAACGGGTCGAGGACCTGGGCCGGGTCGGGATGCGCTACGTGCTGCCGCGCGGTCCCGTCACGGTGCTCGCCGACGGTCTGCCGGTGAACCTGCCGCGGGATGACGCGGGCGCGGCGACTCCGGCGCGGCAGTCGGACCTGACGATGGCCGCCGTGGTGTGGGGTGCGTGCACGCTGGCGCGGCGGGGGCACGGGTTCGCGGCGGGTGCGGACGTAATGGCGACGGACGCGGCGATCGCGGGCAGCGGGCTGGTGGAGAGGTACTACCGGCTGTACGGGCCCGGGATCGGCGCGGGGGTGCGGAGGTCGCGGTCGCGGAGCGGGGTCGGGGGTGGGGCCGCCGCTGGTGGCGGTGCCGGTGCCGCGGCCGCGCGACGGACGCGGGGGCGC
>JABFXP010000498.1 GCA_013361685.1 Catenulispora sp. | reverse complement strand
TCAGAGACCGGCTGGGACGGCCGGGCCGGCCGCGCCGGGGCCTCAGCCGACGTGGACCGCCGTGGTGCCGGCCGGCAGGTCGCTCTTGCGGGCCTTGACCAGCACGCCGACCACGATCGCGGCCACCGCCAGGATGGCGGCGCTCCAGGTGAAGGCCACGATGTAGCCGTGGACCTGGGCGTGGGCGGTGAGGACGTCCTTGCTCCAGCCGGAGGCGGCGTGCGAGGCGGCGTAGGTCGTCGTGGCGCTGGTCGCGAAGGTCACCAGCATGGCGGTGCCCAGGGCGCCGCCGATCTGCTGGGTGGTGTTCACCAGTGCCGAGGCCACGCCGGCGTCGTGGTCGGCGACGCCGATCAGCGCGGTGGAGGACAGCGGCACGAAGAACAGGCCGACGCCGAAGGCCATGATCGCCTCGGCCGGGATCACGTGGGTGGCGTAGGCGGTGTCCACGCCGATCCGGGTGAACAGCACCATGCCGACCACCGCCAGCACGAAGCCGAGGAACATCAGGATGCGCGGCCCCACGGTCGGCAGGAACCGGGTGGCGACGCCGGCGCCGGCCACCACCGCGAAGGTGAACGGCAGGAACGCGAAGCCGGACTTCAGCGCCGAGTAGCCCAGGATCCCCTGCATGTAGTACGTCAGGAAGATGAACACACCGAACAGGCCGACGCCCAGCAGCAGGGAGCTGAGGAACGAGCCGCCGCGGTTGCGGTCCAGGATGACGCGCATCGGCAGCAGCGGGTGCGAGGCGCGCAGTTCGATGATCACGAACGCGGCCAGCAGTGCCACGCCGACGGCCAGCAGGCCCAGGGTGGTGCCGGAGCTCCAGCCGTCGGTGTTGGCCTTGTTGAAGCCGTAGACCAGCGCGGCCAGGCCGGCGGTGGAGGTCAGCGCGCCGGGGATGTCGTACTTGGTGTCGCCCTCGGCCTTGCTCTCGGACAGGTAGCGCATCGCGGCGAACGCGGCCAGCACCGCGATCGGCACGTTCACCAGCAGGGTCCAGCGCCACGAGGCGTACTGGGTCAGCACGCCGCCCAGGATCAGGCCGATGGCGGTGCCGCCGCCGGCGATGGCGCCGTAGACGCCGAAGGCCCGCGCCCGCTCCTTCTCCTCGGTGAAGGTGACGGTCAGCAGCGACAGCGCGGCCGGGGCCATCAGCGCGCCGAACACGCCCTGCAGGCCGCGCGCGCCGTAGAGCATGGCCTGGTTGACGGCGGCGCCGCCGAGCGCGGAGGCCGCGGCGAAGCCGAGCAGTCCGATCACGAAGGCCCGCCGCCGGCCGGTGTAGTCGGCCACCCGGCCGCCCAGCAGCAGGAACGCTCCGAAGGCCAGTGCGTAGGCGGTGATCACCCACTGCTTGTTGACCTCGGATATGTGCAGCGCGTGCTGCATGGTCGGCAGTGCGATGTTCACGATGGTGCCGTCCAGCACGATCATCAGCTGGGCGATCGCGATGACGACCAGTGCCAGCCAGCGCCGGGGGTCCGGGGCCGTGGGCTGCGCCTCCTGCGCCGTCGACGGAACGCGGTCCGTTGATGTTGACATGTCCTTGACTCACTTTCAGAGGTGCCCGATTCCAGGCAGCACTGGATCGCCACGCGGCCGGCCGGGGCGGGGCCGCGCGAGAGTAGGGTTCGAGGTCAGTCGCTCAAGCGCCTGGCCATCAGGGGGATGAGGATGTCGTCGGTCAGGTGGTCCAGGTAGGCGTCGTCCACCGTGTCGCCGTAGACGAAAATCCTCATGAACATCATCGCGGGAGCGACCTCGGTGAACAGGGTGGCGTCGGTGTCCGCGGGCACCTCGTTCCGGGCGACGGCCCGCTCGAGCATCCGCTGCGTGACGTCGTCCTTATCCTCCAGCATGGAGGTGCGCACCGCCTCGGCAAGCTCAGCGTCCTTCTGCACGGCGACGAGCAGCCCGCTCATGATCTGGCCGGTGGGGCCGCTCATCAGCTCCCGGACACCCTTCAGCGTGGCGATGAGGTCACCGCGCAGGCTGCCGGTGTCGTCGATCTGCGTCAGGTCGACGTCCTTGAAGCACTTGATCGCGGCCACGACCAGGTCGGCCTTTCCGGGCCAGTGCCGGTACAGCGTGGCCT
Organism: Catenulispora sp.; assembly: GCA_013361685.1. Classification (GTDB taxonomy): domain Bacteria; phylum Actinomycetota; class Actinomycetes; order Streptomycetales; family Catenulisporaceae; genus Catenulispora. The sequence continues at coordinate 3,435 of JABFXP010000498.1, read as the reverse complement.
TGCTCGCCTTGGCGCGGGCGGCCACCGCGTCCAGGCGCAAAGCCTCATAGCCGACCTCGGCGAGCAACTCCAGTGTCGCTCCGAGGATCGCCTGTTCCCGTTCGGGATCGAGCTTCGGCCCGGCTTCCATGCCGCTTCCTTCCCGCGTCCGGTGGTGTACGAAACCGTTTCGTACAGTAGCACGGTTCGGGCGCGAAACGAAACTGTTTCGTACACCGGGGCGCGGAGGGCGGGGCGAGGACGGTGCTAAGCTTGTAACTATCCAGTTAGTTACACATGGAGGAACGGCCATGACGACCACTCTCATCACCGGCGCCAACAAGGGTCTCGGCTACGAAACAGCACGTCAGCTCCTCGCTGCGGGCCACATCGTCTACGTCGGCGCGCGCGACGCCGAGCGCGGGCGCGCCGCCGCGGAGCAGCTCGGCGCGCGGTTCGTGCAGATCGACGTCACCGACGACGCCTCGGTGGCGGCGGCGGCGAAGGTGATCGCCGCCGACGGCGGCCTGGACGTGCTGGTCAACAACGCCGGGGTGGAACCGCGAGCCGCTGACGGCGCGTTCCTGCCGGCGGCCGAGGTCACCGGGGACACGATGCGCGCGGTGTTCGAGGCGAACGTGTTCGGGCAGGTGCGGACGCTGCACGCGTTCCTGCCGCAGCTTCAGGCGTCGCCGGCGCCGGTCGTGGTCAACGTCAGCAGCGGGCTGGCCCTGACGCGCGAGCTCGCCGACCCGGAGTCGTTCACGCACTTCTACCCGGGGGTGGAGTACCCGGCGTCGAAGGCGGCTGTGAACATGGTGACCGTGCAATACGCCAAGGCCTTCCCCGGGATCCGCATCAACGCCGTCGATCCCGGCTACACCGCCACCGACCTGAACCACAACGCCGGCGTCCAGACCGTGGCCCAGGGCGCGGAGGTGATCGTGCGGATGGCGCAGGTGCGTCCGGACGGCCCCACCGGCGGGTTCTTCACCGCCGAGGGACCTGTGGCGTGGTGATCCGCCCCCGCGACGCCGAGGCGACCAAGGCCTCGCTGTTGAAGGCCGCCACCGAGGAGTTCGCCGAGTACGGGCTCGCCGGGGCGCGGGTGGACCGCATCGCCGAGCGGGCGGGCGCCAACAAGCGTCTGATCTACGTCTACTTCGGGGACAAGGACCGCTTGTTCGACGCGGTCGTGGACGACCAGTCGCGCGCCGTGATGGCGGCGGTGCCGCTGCCCGACGGCGATCTGGTCGCCTTCGCCGCCCAGCGCTTCGACTACCTGCTCGCCAATCCTCAGGCGCGGCGGATCGCGCACTGGCGGGCGTTCGAGCGCAGCGAGCCCACCGATGAGGAGACGGCCGCCTACCGCGCGCGCCTGGCCGCCATCGTGCAGGCGCAGCGGGAGAAGCGGCTGCGCGCCGACATCCCCGCTGCCGACCTGTTCGCGCTCGTGCTGCGGATGTCAGAGTCCTGGCTTGCCGCGCCCAGCGCTCTCTGGGCGGCCGACGCTGCGAACAGTGGCGCTGAGGCTGTCAAGGCTGGCGGGACTGACGTCGTCGACGCAGCCGGACCGATGGCCCCGTCCCGGCTGGCCGAGCACCGGACCGCGATGCTGGCCGCGGTCCGGAGCTCCGTTCAACCCTGAGGACGCCGTTCGCGTACGGCGCTCTCGAAGCTCACGGAGCGGAGAACACCAGGCGCCGCGCGAAGTTCACGAACCCGGCACGCTCCATCGCCGCCGCCATCGGCACGTTGGCCAAGTCCGTGTCCGAACGGACCATCTCCGCGCCGACCTCCAGGGCGAGGATCCGCAGGATCTCGTCGAGGATGTCGCCGGCGTAGCCCTTGCCGCGGTGCTCGGGCAGCACGCCGAGGTAGCCCACGACGTGCGCGCCCGGGTTGCGCGACGGGAACCCGAACCCGACGGTGACCCCGTCGGCGTCCTTGGCGACGCGCCACCACGACCGCTCGCCGAGCATCACGTCGCGGTAGAACTCCAGGTCCGAGCGGGCCTGGGCCTCGGCGCCGACCGTCGCCGCCTCCAGCACCGAGGTGTGGTCCAGCGAGTCCGTCAGCACCGCGGCGAACAGGCCGGCGAACACCTCGTCGTCGGGCTCGGGGTGGAACGTCAGCCGCTGTGACGGCTCGGGGATCCCGGCCTGCGGCGTCCACTCGTAGCGCAGCCGTTCCAGCAGATCGCTCAGCCCGGCCCGCCGTGCGGCCTCGACCCGCCACTGGAGCGCGGCCACGACCTCCGGCCGGTCGCGCCAGTCGCCGGGCACGAACACGTGGTACTCCGGCGGCCGGCGGGCCTGCCCCTCGGCACCTGCGGCGAACGCCTCCTGACCGGCGCGCAGCACCGCGGCGGCCAGGTCGATCCGGTCGGCGTCCGGGACGGCGGGGCTCGTCACGACGCCGTCCAGCGCACCCGGCGCGTTCTCGGTGGGCGAGCCCCACCACACCGCGACGGCCAGCGGCGCGCCGGAGGCGTCGTCGACGGCGAGCCAGGTCCACTCCGGCCGGTACTGGCGCAGATCGAACTTCTCCTTGTAGGACTCGGCGGACAGCGGGCTGGCCGGGTCCCGGACCAGCAGCGGCAGCACGGCGTCGAGGTCGGACTCGACCAGCGGACGGATCGTGACGACTTCACCAGCAGGCAAATCTGTCTCCTGAAAACGGTACTGAGTGTTGAGTTCGTCGAGCTCTGGTGCCACGGCGGCCTCACGCAGCCGTCGGCTGGCGGGCCGGTCCGGCGGCGGCCGCGGCGGATTGGGCGGCTTCGGCGGCTTCGGCGGCCTGGGCGGCTTCGGCAGCTTCGGCGACCTCCCCGACCACCCGGGCGAACCCCCGCATCCGCACATGATCGTTGCCGCGCAGCCACAGTAGGGCGTACTGGACCGGAGGGGCATCGATTATCGGCACGTACGCCACCCCCGGCCGGGCGTGATACAGCGCGGCCCGCATGCTCGCCGGCGCGACCCCCCGCCCCGCGCCGACGTTCACCAGGGCGTCCTGCCACGTCGCCACCGCCGGGCCGCGCCCGATCGGCCGCCCGGACGGCGTGTGGCGCGGATAGTGGAAGGTGTGCGCCGCGCTGTCGGCCGGCTCTCCCACCGTGATGAGCCGCTCCCCCGCCAGGTCCTCCTGCACCACCCCGGTCTCGGACCGCTGCGCCAGGCGATGTCCCCTCGGCACCGCCAGCGCGCGCCGGTCGCGCAGGACGACCGGGCCGGCCACCACGTCCCGGTCGGTCACCGGCAGTTCGGTGAGCTGCACGTCGACCGTGCCGGCCCGCAGCGCCGCCAGGCTGTCGCGGTGGTCGATCTCCAGGACCCGCACCCGCAGGCCGGGGAGCCGGTCGAGGGTGCGGGCGGCGGCGGCCAGCAGCAGGTCGCCGCACCACTGGCAGGCGAAGCCGGCGCGCAGCTGCCCGGGGCCGCCGCGGCCGTGGCC
>JABFXP010000469.1 GCA_013361685.1 Catenulispora sp. | reverse complement strand
TCTCGGGTCGTCGGCGGGGGCGGCGGCGGCCGAGTCGGGGTCGGCTCCGCCTGCGGCCGGGTCGGCGGCCGAGTCGGTCGGGGTGCGGGGCGGGCCGGCAGTGGCGGTGCCGGCACCGCCACCGTCCCCGAAACCGCCGTCGAACCCGTCGTCGTCGAACTCGTCGTCGAGCACCTCGTCGGCGAACAGCTCCTCCACCCGGTGCCGCCGCCGCTCCAGCCGGTTCAGCGGCAGCCCGAGGTCGGCGACCGCGTCGCGGATCGCGTCGTAGACCCGGTCCGACTCCTCGTCGGTGGCGCCGAGCCGCACCAGCAGGGCGCGGCCCTCGCGGCGCGGGTCCAGGCCGGCCGCCTTCAGCGCCGCGCCCAGGTGCGCCGAGCCCTCGTCGACCTCGACCGCCAGCACCGCGCTGGCCTTGGTGAAGGCGGACATGGAGGCGGCGCGCAGCAGCTTGCCGGCGTCGATGGCGACCAGCGAGTCGCAGATCTGCTCGATCTCGCCGAGCAGGTGCGAGGCCACCAGGATGGAGATGCCGAACTCGGCGCCGATCCGCTCGATCAGGTCCAGCATCGCCTCCCGGCCGGCCGGGTCCAGGCCGTTGGTCGGCTCGTCCAGCAGCAGCAGCCGCGGGTCGCCGACCAGCGCCTGGGCCAGCTTCACCCGCTGCTTCATGCCGGTGGAGTAGGTGCCGATCAGGCGGTAGCGCTCCTCGTGCAGGCCGACGTGCCGCAGCGACTCGGCGGCCCGCTCCTTGGCCGCGGTCGGCGGCAGCCCGCCCATCCGGCCCATGTGCGTGACGAACTCGGTGGCCGTCACGTCCGGCGGCAGGCAGTCGTGCTCGGGCATGTAGCCGACCAGGGTCCTGATCCGCTCGGCCTGGTCGACCACGTCGTAGCCGAGCACCGCGGCGCTGCCCGACGTGGGCGCCAGCAGCCCCAGCAGGATCTTGATCAGCGTCGACTTGCCCGCCCCGTTCGCGCCGACCAGCCCGATGACGCCGGGCGGGACCGCGAGGGTCAACCCGTCCAGCGCGGTCACCGCGCCCCGGGCCGCGCCCTGATAGCGCTTGGTGAGGCCGGACGCCTCGATCACGGCGGCCGAGGTCGCCGCGGGGACGGCCGGGCCGGCCGTCGGTGTCGTGGCTGTGGTCATAGTCTCACCGTAGATAACACGGAGCCCGCAGCGCTTCAGCTTGAAGTGGGGGGTTGGTGTAGGCCCGGAGGATGACGCCGTAGGCCGCCGGGAGTACGTGGCGCCGCGCGGGCACGACCGCCGCTCCCGAGAGCGCTCTCGCGGGCCTTCCGGGGACCCTTCGGGAGCGCCCTCTCCAGGGCCCTCCGAGGCCGTTTCCACCGGTGGGCCGCATAGTGGACCTTCAGGCGGCGGAACTCGGGACTCTTGTTACGGTGAACCCATGAACACGGCCGATCTTCTCACCATCACCTCCGATGATCTGGCCATCACGCGCCTCGGCGACCGCACGGTCGACACCCCGCTGAAGGAACTGCTCGGCGAGCGCGAGGAGACGATGCACTACATCACCGAGACCGACCGGGTCTTGCTGGACGTGGTGCAGGGCATCGCCAAGAAGCGCGGCGTGGACGTCGCCGGGCTGCCCGCGTTCAACCCCGGCGGTCCCCGCGAGAAGCTGTTCTTCGAGCCCGCCGAGGTGACCGCGGGCATCGTCACCTGCGGCGGGCTGTGCCCGGGGCTGAACAACGTGATCCGCGGCCTGGTGCTGCACCTGGGCCGGGCCTACGGCGTCCGCAAGGTCCTGGGCTTCCGGAACGGGTTCAAGGGGCTGGCCGACGGCTCGGAGCCGCTGCAGCTGACCGAGGAAGCGGTCCGCGACATCCAGAACCGGGGCGGCACGATCCTGGGCACCTCGCGGGGCAACCAGGATCCGGGGGTCGCCGTGGACACCCTGGCAAGGCTGGGCGTGAACATCCTGTTCGTGATCGGCGGCGACGGCAGCCTGCGCGGGGCGCAGAAGCTGGCCGACGAGGCGCTGCGGCGCGGCGAGCGGATCGCCGTGGTCGGCATCCCGAAGACGATCGACAACGACATCCCGTGGATCGACCGCTCCTTCGGCTTCCAGACCGCGTTCACGCAGGCCGCCGAGTCCATACGCGCCGCGCACGTGGAGGCGTTCTCCACCGAGAACGGCGTCGGCCTGGTGAAGCTGATGGGCCGGCACAGCGGGTTCATCGCCGCCCACGCCACCCTGGCCAGCCATGATGTGGACTTCACCCTGATCCCCGAGGTCCCCTTCGACATCGACGTGTTCCTGTCGTGTCTGAAGAAGCGCGTCGAGCACCAGGGGCACGCGGTGGTCGTGGTCGCCGAGGGCGCCGGGCAGGAGCACTTCCCGGCCTCGGACCAGACCGACGCCTCGGGCAACACCAAGTTGAACGACATCGGCGGGCTGCTGAAGAAGCGGATCGTCGACTGGTTCGGGGACGCGCCGCTGTCGGTGCGGTACGTGGACCCCGGCTATGAGATCCGCTCGGTCCCGGCCAACGCCGCCGACGCCGTGTACTGCACGCGGCTGGCGCAGGCCGCCACGCACGCCGGCATGGCGGGCTTCACCTCGATGGTGGTCGGCCAGTGGCACGGCCGCATGGTGCACCTGCCGATCACGCTGGCGACGGCGAGCCGGAGCGTGGTCGACCCCTACGGCCAGCTGTGGATGAACGTGCTGGAGACCACCGGGCAGCCGAAGAAGATGAACTGAGGTTGAGGTGAGCGGCCCCGGCACGACGCCGGGGCTGGAGAGGCGGAAACCGGAAACGGGAAGCCGCAAAGAAGCATCGGCCGCTGGTTCGTCAAGAACCAGCGGCCGAATCGCGTTCGTGGTCGCGGTCGCGGGCGCGTCAGCCCAGCGCGGTCTTCACCACGTCGGCCAGGCGCTCGGCCAGCCCGCGCGCCAGCTCGGCGTCCTCGGCCTCGACCATCACCCGGACCAGCGGCTCGGTGCCGCTGGGGCGCAGCAGGACCCGGCCGGTCTCGCCGAGTTCGGCCTCTGCTTCCTTCACCGCCTGAGCCAGCTCGGCGCTGGAGGAGGCGCGGGCCTTGTCGACGTCCTTGACGTTGATCATCACCTGCGGGAGCTTGTGCATCACCGCCGCGAGGTCGGCCAGCGGGCGGCCGGTGGCGGCGACCCGGGCCAGCAGGTGCAGCGCGGTCAGCGTGCCGTCGCCGGTGGTGGCGTGGTCGGTGAGGATCACGTGCCCGGACTGCTCGCCGCCCAGGACGAAGCCGCCGGCCCGCATGGCCTCCAGCACGTAGCGGTCGCCGACGGCGGTCTCGACGAAGGTCAGGCCCTCGCGGATCATGGCCTGCTTGAAGCCGAAGTTCGCCATCACGGTGCCCACGACGGTGTCGCCGGCCAGCGTGCCGGCCTCGCGCATCGCCAAGGCCAGGACCGCGAGGATCTGGTCGCCGTCGACCTCCTCGCCGGCGGCGTCCACGGCCAGGCAGCGGTCGGCGTCGCCGTCGTGCGCGATGCCGGCGTGCGCGCCGTGCGCGACCACCGCGGCCTTCAGCTGCTCCAGGTGCGTGGAGCCGCAGCCGTCGTTGATGTTCAGGCCGTCCGGCTCGACGTGGGTGGCGATCACCTCCGCGCCGGCCCGGCGCAGCGCCTCCGGCGAGACCCGGTGCGCCGCGCCGTTGGCCTCGTCGACGACCACCTTCAGGCCGTCCAGCCGGTTCGGCAGGGTGCGCAGCAGGTGCTCGATGTAGCGCTCGCCGCCCTCGGGGTAGTCCGTGACGCGGCCGACGCCGGCGCCGATCGGCCGGGTCCACTGCTCGTTCATCCGGCGCTCGATGGCGTCCTCGAGGGCGTCGTCCAGCTTCAGGCCGCCGCGGGCCAGGAACTTGATGCCGTTGTCCGGCGCCGGGTTGTGCGAGGCGGACAGCACCACGCCGAGGTCGGCGCCGAGCGCCTCGGTCAGGTAGGCGACCGCCGGGGTGGGCAGCACGCCCAGCCGCAGCACGTCCACGCCGGCCGAGGCGAGGCCTGCGACCACGGCGCCCTCCAGGAACTCCCCGGAGGCCCGCGGGTCGCGGCCGACGACCGCCTTGGGCCGGTGGCCCTCGAAGGCGCCGACCTCGCCGAGGACGTGCGCCGCGGCCACCGACAGGTCCAGCGCCAGCTCCGCCGTCACTTCCCTGTTGGCCATGCCGCGTACGCCGTCGGTGCCGAAAAGCCTGGTCATATGCGCGCTCTCCTCGAGGGGGCAGGAGGGGTGGAACCCTAGGGGACGGTATTCCCGGGAAAACATCGTACGAACGCCCCGGGAAGCGGAACCTCCCGGGGCGTTCGTTCGGCGAGTCCCACGAAATTCTCTCTCGCGGAAGCTCGGGTTTAGCGCTTGCTGTACTGCGGGGCCTTACGGGCCTTCTTCAGACCGGCCTTCTTACGCTCGGTGGCGCGCGGGTCGCGGGTGAGGAAGCCGGCCTTCTTCAAGGTGGCGCGGTTGTTCTCCAGGTCCGCGGCGTTCAGCGCCCGGGCCACGCCCAGACGCAGCGCGCCGGCCTGGCCGGAGATGCCGCCGCCGTCGATGCGGGCGACGACGTCGTAGGCGCCGTCCAGCTCCAGGACCTTGAACGGGTCGTTCACCAGCTGCTGGTGGACCTTGTTCGGGAAGTAGGAGTCCAGGGTGCGGCCGTTGATCTTCCAGACGCCGGTGCCCGGCACGATGCGGACGCGGGCGATGGCCTCCTTACGGCGGCCCAGGCCCTGGCCCGACGTGGTCGCCGAGCGGCGCACGACCGGCGCGGCCGCGGCCGCGGGGGTCTCGGAGGTGTACTCGGTGAGCTCCTCCTCCTCGCCTCCGGCGAACTCGTCAACGATCTCGGTGGTGGTGTCGACCTCGGTCACAGCCACAGTTCCTTTCTGGGAAATCTAAGAAGAGTGGAAGTGGCCGGACTACTGCGCGACCTGGGAGATGACGAACGGCTCCGGCTTCTGGGCCGCGTGCGGGTGCTCCTCGCCGCGGTACACCTTCAGCTTCGACAGCATCTGGCGGCCGAGGGAGTTCTTCGGCAGCATGCCGCGGACGGCCTTCTCGACGGCCTTACGCGGGTCCTTGTCGATCAGGTCGCCGTACTTGACCGAGCGCAGACCGCCCGGGTAGCCGGAGTGGCGGTAGGCGAGCTTGTCCTCGCGCTTGTTGCCCGACAGGTGGACCTTGTCGGCGTTGATGATGATCACGAAGTCGCCGGTGTCGACGTGCGGCGCGAAGATCGGCTTGTGCTTGCCACGCAGCAGGTTCGCGGTGTGGGAAGCGAGTCGGCCGAGGACGACGTCGCGGGCGTCGATGACGTGCCACTGACGCTGCACGTCACCGGGCTTGGGGCTGTACGTACGCACGGAAATGCTCCTGGCGTGTGTCGTAGACGTTTACGCGGTGAAGAAGCACGCCGTCGTCGTGAGTACAAGGCATGCCTAAAGGCGCGGGTCACCTCATCCGATACGGCCCGGTCCCCGGATGCAACGCCAAGGAGTCGAGCTTGTACGGACAGGAGATGAACGCACCGAAGCACCAGCTTACCCGATAGTCGGGGGTGCTCAGGCACGGTCAGGACTTCGCCCCGGTCTTCACGGGCCTGCGGTCCGGCCGCCGCTCGTCCCAGACCGGTTCCGGCGCCTCGTAGACCCGGCCGTCGGTGCCGAACACCAGGTAGCGGTCGAAGCCGCGGGCGAACCAGCGGTCGTGGGTGACGGCGATCACAGTGCCCTCGTACTGTTGCAGGCCCGCCTCCAGCGCGTCGGCCGACATCAGGTCGAGGTTGTCGGTCGGCTCGTCCAGCAGCAGCATCGTCGAGCCGGTGAGCTCCAGGCGCAGGATCTGGAAGCGCGCTTGCTGGCCGCCGGAGAGGTTGCCGAATCGTTGCTCTGCTTGGTCGTTCAGGGCGTAGCGGGCGAGCGACGGAGAGGCGTTGTCCCGCTGGAAGGAGAACTCCTCCCACAGGATCTCCAGGAGCGTCTTCTGCTCCAGGTGCGGCTGGCGGTGCGTCTGGCGGAAGTGGCCGGGGACGACGCGCGCGCCGAGTTTGAAAGTTCCGGTGTGAGCGACGTCATCTCCGCCGGCAAGGAGGCGGAGGAAGTGGGACTTCCCTGAGCCGTTCCCTCCTAGGACCGCTACGCGCTCTCCATAGAAGATCTCTGTAGAGAACGGCTTCATGAGTCCGGTGAGCTCCAGGTTCACGCACTCAAAGGCGCGGACGCCTGTGCGGCCGCCCTTAAGGCGCATCTTCACCTGTTGCTCGCGCGGGGGCGCGGGTGGCGGTCCGGCCTTCTCGAACCTCTCCAGACGCGTGCACATGGCCTGGTACTTGGCGGCCATGGACTCGTAGTACTTCGCTTGCTGGCGGAGCTCGTTGACGAGGTCCTTGAGGCGGCGGTGTTCCTCTTCCCAGCGGCGCAGGACTTCTTCGAAGCGGTCGAAGCGGGCTTTGCGGGCTTCGTGGTAGTCGGCGAAGCCGCCGCCGTGGATCCAGACCGAGCCGCCGACGTCGCCGCCGGAGCCGAGTTCGACGGTGACGATCTTCTTGGCGGTGCCGGCGAGGAGTTCGCGGTCGTGCGTGATGAACAGGACGGTCTTGGGTGTCTCGTTGATGGCTTGCTCGAGCCAGCGTTTGCCGGGGACGTCGAGGAAGTTGTCCGGCTCGTCGAGGAGGAGGACTTGGTCCGGGCCGCGGAGAAGGGCTTCCAGGACGAGGCGCTTCTGTTCTCCGCCGGAGAGGGTGGAGGCGGGGCGGAACTGGGCCTGGATATAGGGAACGCCTAGAGCGATGGTGCAGCAGGTGTCCCATAGCGTTTCCGCTTCATAGCCGCCTGCGTCGCCCCAGTCGACGAGTGCCTGTGCGTAGCGGAGCTGGGTCGGCTCGGAGTCGTCCTCCATCATCTGCAGCTCGGACGCTTCCAGTTCCGCGGCGGCTTTCTGAAGCATCGGCTGGGCGACCGACAACAGGAGCGTGCGGACGGTGGGAGGCTCCTCGCCCTCTTCCAGTTTGCGGTCGACGAACTGGCGCATCACGCCGAGGCCGCCGGAGCGCACCACGGCGCCGCTGGTGGGTTGGAGGTCGCCGGAGATGAGGCGCAGGAGGGTGGTCTTGCCGGCGCCGTTGACGCCGACCAGGGCCGCCTTGTCGCCGTCGCCGATCCGGAAGGTCACGTCCTGGAGCAGGGGGCGGCCGTCCGGGAGGTGGTACTGGAGGCTGTTGACGTCGATATGGCCCATAGCGTGCAGTGTCGCTTAGGGCGGCTTAGTGGCGCGAATGGTTATAGCGTCGCGGGCATGGTTGAGGTGTTACTGCTGTGTGGGTCGGTGCGTAAGGGGTCCTCGAATGAGGCCATGTTGCGGCTGGTACAGGATGTAGCTGGGGAAACGTATAGCGCTGTGTTCTATGAAGGGCTCGGGGAGCTCCCGCACTTCAACCCCGACCTGGATGTCGAGCCGTTGCCTGCGGCGGTGGCCGAGTTGCGTGCCGCCATCGCGCGCGCGGACGCGCTTCTGGTCTGCACGCCGGAGTATGCGGGGACGCTGCCGGGGTCGTTCAAGAACCTGCTGGACTGGACAGTCGGCGGGACCGAGATCAGCGACAAGCCGACGGGGTGGATCAACGCCGCGAATCCAGGGCGGGGTGAGGGTGCGGTCGCGACGCTGCGGATGGTGCTGGAGTACACGGGGGCGGCGATCGTGGAGGAGGCGTGTGTGCGGATCGCTATAGCGGATCCGGACGCGCGGGAACGTATTACGGGGGTCCTGGCGGCGTTGTTCCGGTAGAACGAACGGATGCGACCGGAACCAGGCCAGGTACTGCATTTCTCCGAGGACCCGAGGATCACCCGCTTCGCGCCGCATGTCGCCGCCACGGCTCAGCAGCCTGAGGCCTACGTGTGGGCCGTGGACTACGACCGCTGTCCCGACTACTGGTTCCCCCGGCAGTGTCCCCGCGCCATGGCGTGGGTGCAGCCGGACAGCACGCCGGAGGACCGCGAGCGCATCATCGGGCCGGGTGGCGGCCTGCGGGTGCACGCGGTGGAGTACGGGTGGCTGGAGCGGATGCGGACGGTGGAGCTGTACGCGTACCGCTTCGACGCCGGCGAGTTCCGCCCCTTCGGCGATCCGGTCCACGCGCAGGTCGCCGAGCGGGAGGTGCGGCCGCTCGGGCCGGCGGAGCGGGTGGGCGACGTGTTCGAACTCTTCGAGGAGGCGGACATCCAGCTCAGGGTGCTGCCGACGCTGCTGCCGTTCTGGGACCAGGTGATCACCTCGACGCTGGGGTTCAGCGGGATCCGGCTGCGGAACGCCCGGGCGGCTACGACTCCAGCACCCTGATCCGCCGGGTCTTCAGCTGCTGAGCGGCCAGTTCCCCGTCGGGCGGATACACGACCTCCTCCAGCGTCAGCCCCTCCGGCGGCGCGACCTTCACCTCGGGCGAGCGCACCTGCTCGGCGAGGATGCGGCCGGGGGCGGTGACGGGCTTGCGCCCCTCCCCCACCGCCAGAAGCGCCCCGACCAGGCTGCGCACCATGGAGTGGCAGAAGGCGTCGGCCCGCACGTCGGCGACGAGCAGCCCGGTCGGCGTCAGCGAGGTCGGCGCCTCCCGCGTCCAGGTGAGGCGGGTGAGGCAGCGGATCGTCGTGGCCCCCTCGCGCTTCTTGCAGTACGAGGCGAAGTCGTGCTCCCCCAGCAACGCCGCGGCGGCCTGGTTCATCAGCTCGTGGTCGAGCGCCCGCGGATGCCACAGGACGTCGTTGCGCCGCAGCGGATGCGGGCCGTACTGGGCATCGGTGACGCGGTAGGCGTACCGGCGGCCCACGGCGGCGAACCGCGCGTCGAACCCCTCCGGCGCGACCACCGCCGACCAGACCCGCACATCCACCGGCAGCACGGCTGCCAGCCGCCGCAGCAGCCGCTCCTCATGCTCGGCCCACAACTCGGCGGGCACATCGAGATGCGCGACCTGCCCACTGGCATGGACGCCGGCGTCGGTACGGCCCGCCACGACCAACGTCACAGGCCGCCGCAGCACGGTGCTCAGGGCGGCGGTCAGCTCCCCGCACACGGTCCGCCGCTTCGGCTGGATGGCCCACCCGGAGAAGGCGGTGCCGTCGTAGGCCAGATCGAGGCGGATGCGGACGTCCCCGGGGGCAGGCTCGGTGCTCACGGGTCCATTGTCGCGTAGGCCGCTGTCAGCCCGCGCTGGCAGGATCCACGGGCATGGGAGCTTCGGGGTGGGAGTACATCCAACCGTTCGACACGGACGTGCAGACGACATTCGCCGCACTTCGGCAACAGACCTTCGACGAAGGGCATTACGCCTGGTACGACGATGTACCGCGCCCGGCGACGCTAGCCGACTGGGACGCCATGTGCGCCGACGAACCCGACTTCAACGATCCCGACTTCGAACGCGTGATGGACATCGTCGCCAGCGGAACGGCGTCGATCCTCGACGTCCACTCGGTCGGCCCGCGCGGCGACATCGAACCGCTGGCGGAGCAGCAGACCCTGGCGCTGTTCGGCACCTGCGCCCCCTCCGCCGCGGTCTTCAAGGCGACCGACCTCAACGAGATGACCTCGGACAAGTGGAACGGAGGGTTCTGCGTGAACCTCCACGACGACTCCGGCACGGTGACGGCGATCGGGTTCTGGGGCGCGTCAGGCGACTGACTCGACGCTCGCCTCGCAGAAGCAAAGCGAAAAGCCCGCCGCCTCCGAAGAGAGCGACGGGCTTTCCGTAAGCCAGAAGGACTTACTCCTTCTCAGCGGCCTCAGCCTCAGCCTCAGTGGCCTCGACCTCGACAGCCTCGACCTCGGCGACCTCGGCCTCAGCAGCCGGAGTCTCCTCGGCGGCGGCCGGGGCCTCCGCCTTCGCGGCCTTCTCCTTGACCGAGCGCTTGGTGGCGGCCTCGGCCTCGCGGACCGCGGTCTGCTGCACGGTCAGGGCCTCGACCAGCTCGATCACGGCCATCGGGGCGTTGTCGCCCTTGCGGTTGCCGGCCTTGATGATGCGGGTGTAACCGCCGGGGCGGTTGGTGTAGTTCGGCGCGATCTCGTCGAACAGGCGGAAGACGATGTCCTTGTCGCGCAGCACGGCCAGGACCTGGCGACGGTTGTGCAGGTCGCCCTTCTTGGCCTTGGTGATCAGCCGCTCGGCGTAGGGGCGCAGCAGGCGCGCCTTGGCCTCGGTGGTGGTGATCTTGTCGTGCTCGAACAGCGACTTGGCGAGGTTCGCCAGCATCAGCTTCTGGTGCGCCGGGGAGCCGCCGAGGCGGGCGCCCTTCTTCGGCTGGGGCATTTCTTCTCCTTGGTGTCTCGGGCCGTGTCAGGTACCCGGGATCAGAACCGCCGGCGGGCGGGTGCCCGCCGGCGGGGTGAGGGGCTTTACAGCTCCTCGGTCTCCGCGTACGCGGCGTCCAGGTCCTCGTCCTCGTCGAACTGGTTGTCGACGACGAGCGAGGGGTCGAATCCGGGCGGGGAGTCCTTCAGCGCCAGGCCCATGCTCATCAGCTTGACCTTGACCTCGTCGATGGACTTCGCACCGAAGTTGCGGATGTCCAGCAGGTCGGCCTCGCTGCGGGCGACCAGCTCGCCGACGGTGTGGATGCCCTCGCGCTTGAGGCAGTTGTAGGAGCGGACGGTCAGCTCCAGGTCCTCGATCGGCAGCGCCAGGTCGGCGGCCAGGGCGGCGTCCGTCGGGGACGGGCCCATGTCGATGCCCTCGGCCTCGATGTTCAGCTCGCGGGCCAGGCCGAACAGCTCCACCAGGGTCTTACCGGCCGAGGCGACGGCGTCGCGCGGGCGCATCGACTGCTTGGTCTCCACGTCCAGCACCAGGCGGTCGAAGTCGGTCCGCTGCTCGACGCGGGTGGCCTCGACGTCGTACTTGACCTTCAGCACCGGCGAGTAGATCGAGTCGATCGGGATGCGGCCGATCTCCTGGCCCGCCTGCTTGTTCTGCACCGCGGAGACGTAGCCGCGGCCGCGCTCGACGGTGAGCTCCATCTCGAGCTTGCCCTTGCCGTTGAGCGTGGCGATGATCAGCTCGGGGTTGTGGACCTCGACGCCGGCCGGCGGGGCGATGTCGGCGGCGGTGACGGTGCCCGGGCCCTGCTTGCGCAGGTACATGGTCACCGGCTCGTCGATCTCCGAGGAGACGACCAGCTGCTTGATGTTCAGGATGAGGTCGGTGACGTCCTCCTTCACACCCGGGATCGTGGTGAACTCGTGGAGCACGCCGTCGATCCGGATGGACGTCACCGCGGCGCCGGGGATGGACGACAGGAGCGTCCGGCGCAGCGAGTTGCCGAGGGTGTAGCCGAAGCCGGGCTCCAGCGGCTCGATGAGGAACCGCGAACGGTACTCATCGATGATTTCCTCGGTCAGAGTGGGGCGCTGTGCGATGAGCACGCTTTCAACCTCCAGTGCCTGGGCCGGCCGCTATATACCGACCACGGGGATGGTGCCCCCACAGGGAGCCCCGCAAGAGGGCTCCCCGTGGGTTGCGAGCCGCTACTTGGAGTAGAGCTCGACGATCAGCTGCTCCTGGACCTGCGTGTCGATGACAGCGCGCTCCGGAAGCGAGTGGACGAGGATCCGCATCTTCGACGGGATGACCTCGATCCAGGCCGGGACGGCACGCTCGCCGGCCTCGGCCCGGGCCACGACGAACGGGGTGAGCTCCAGGCTCTCCTTGCGCACCTCGACGATGTCGTTGGGCGACACGCGCATCGAGGGGATGTTCGCCTTGTGGCCGTTCAGCAGGATGTGCCCGTGGCGCACCAGCTGACGGGCGTGGTCGCGGGACTTGGCGAAGCCGGCCCGGTAGACCACGTTGTCCAGACGGGACTCGAGGATGCGGAGCAGGTTCTCACCCGTCTTGCCGCCCTTGCGGTTGGCCTCCTCGTAGTAACCGCGGAACTGCTTCTCCAGAACGCCGTAGATACGGGCGGTCTTCTGCTTCTCGCGAAGCTGGAGCAGGTACTCGTTCTCCTTGGTGCGACCGCGGCCGTGCTCACCCGGGGGGTAGGGACGGATCTCGATCGGGCACTTGGGGCCGTCGCACTTGCTGCCCTTGAGGAAGAGCTTGGTCTTCTCGCGGCGGCAGCGCTTGCAGTCGGGGCCGGTGTAACGGGCCATGGTTCTTCTACTCTCCTAGCTCAGACGCGCCGGCGCTTCGGCGGACGGCAGCCGTTGTGCGGCGAAGGGGTGACGTCGTTGATGGATCCGACCTCCAGGCCGGTCTGCTGCAGCGACCGGATGGCGGTCTCGCGGCCGGAGCCGGGACCCTTGACGAACACGTCGACCTTCTTCATGCCGTGCTCCATGGCGCGGCGGGCGGCGGCCTCGGCGGTCATCTGAGCGGCGAACGGGGTCGACTTGCGCGAGCCCTTGAAGCCCACCTGACCCGAGCTCGCCCACGCGATCACGTTCCCCTGCGGGTCGGTGATCGAGACGATGGTGTTGTTGAACGTGCTCTTGATGTGAGCGTGCCCGTGGGCGACGTTCTTCTTTTCCTTACGGCGCAGCTTGGGAGCCTTGGCGCCGGCCTTACGGCTCTGGGGAGGCATTGTGCTGGGTTCTCCTGATTGAGGTGATCGGTCCGGGCCACTGACAACCAGCTAATCCGGTCCGTGGCTGGACTACTTCCGGCCGGCCTTCTTCTTGCCGGCGATGGCCTTGCGCGGGCCCTTGCGCGTGCGCGCGTTGGTGTGGGTGCGCTGACCATGGACCGGCAGGCCCTTGCGGTGCCGGACGCCCTGGTAGCAGCCGATCTCGATCTTGCGGCGGATGTCCGCCTGGACCTCACGGCGCAGGTCGCCCTCGACGCGGTAGTTCGTGTCGATCCACTGACGGAGCTTGACGAGGTCGTCCTCCGTCAGGTCCTTCACGCGCGTGTTCGGGTTGATGCCGGTCTCGGCGCAGGTCTGCTGCGAACGAGTGCGGCCGATGCCGTAGATGTAGGTGAGGGCGATCTCCAGACGCTTCTCGCGCGGGATGTCCACACCAGAGAGACGTGCCATCAGGCAGGCTCCTGTTCCTGTTCGTTCCGGAGGTGTCGATGCAGCGCCGGTCCTGGTGCCTGACCAGGTCTCCGGCCTCCGGGCCGGGGGTAACGTCCGCGAGCCTCATGGCGAAGGCCCGCGGGGTCGGGACGCTGCGAGTAACGCATCCGAGCCCCGAGGGGCCCGGTCCAGCTCAGCCCTGACGCTGCTTGTGGCGCAGGTTCTCGCAGATGACCATGACGCGGCCGTGGCGACGGATCACCTTGCACTTGTCACAGATCTTCTTGACGCTGGGGTTGACCTTCATGATGGTTCCTTTACGGGTATCGGTCGTCCGGCGTGCTCAAGCACACCGAAAGGCAGCCCACCGCTGGAGTTCCGCGGTGAGCCTCGATGGGTGTGAACGGCAGGGACTCCTCCGGCGAAGGAGGAGTCCTACAGGTCACTTGTAGCGGTAGACGATGCGTCCACGGGTCAGGTCGTACGGGCTGAGCTCGACGACGACCCGGTCGTCCGGGAGGATCCGGATGTAGTGCATCCGCATCTTGCCGGAGATGTGCGCGAGGACCTTGTGGCCGTTCGCCAGCTCAACGCGGAACATCGCGTTGGGCAGGGACTCGATGATGGTGCCCTCGATCTCGATGGCGCCTTCTTTTTTGGCCAAGTTCCTTCAATCTCCTTCAGAAGGGTGTCTACTGCCGCGTCGGATTTCCGTGGCACAGGAGCAAGTGGTAGCTCAGTGGTGCACTCATAGACCCAGCCGCGGGGGCGCACCGAAGCCACTCCACACGGAGCCGACACGCCAGTGTACGCCGAACACTTGCAGAACGCGAAACCGGTGGTTTCTACCCCGATCCCGCGCGTGGTAAAACCGGCGTCTGTCGGCGAAAATTCCCGCCTTCGGGCGACTGAAGGAGACCGGGGGTCACTTCCGCCGGTTGATGTTGTTCACGACCATCAGCGCGCCGGTGATGCCGATCGGCCACACCGGCCAGAAGTGGCCCCAGTTGTGGGCCCCGGCGAGGTTGCTGACCAGCCAGATCGTCGTGAGCAGCACGGACAGCGACAGCCAGGCGCCGAACGAGCCCCAGCCGTGCCCGCGCCGCTCCATCTGCCAGTCCCGGCGCTGCTGGTGCCGCTCCCGGTGCCGCTGGTGCCGCTCCATCCGCTCCTGGTGCCGGGCCTGGTGCCGGGCCAGCTGCTCGTTGATCCGGTCCTGGATGGCCTGGTTGTCGATGTTGATCTGCACCCGCCCCGCCTCCCGCCGGACCTCGACCGGGCGCGTCTGCGCGGTGCGCTGCTGCGCCTGCTGCAGGTTCAGCTGCGCGAGGTCGACCGGCAGGTCGCGGGTGAGCGTGCGCAGCTCACCGTAGGTCTTGGCGGCGTAGGCCTGGGTCATGCGCTCTTCGAACTCGTCCAGGGTCAGGCGGCCGGCGGCGTGGTGCTCGCGCAGCTGCTCCACCAGACGTTCGCGGTCGGCGTCGCCGGCGCGCATCTCGGGTTCGAAGGCGGCCCCACCCTGCGTCATCTGCGTGACTCCCCAACTGACTCGCGACATATCTCGACTGTACTCCAGTTGCCCTCCACCAGGATCCCCCTGAAGGGGGAGGTGCGGCTACTCCCGGGGGAGCATGATCTGTCGAGTGCAGATCCCGGGCGCCTCCCAGATCCGCGGCTTCCGCCCGCGTCCGCCCCGCCGCGCGGACATGGTGATCACCGTGATCATCTTCGCCCTGAACACCGGCGGCTATCTGCTGCCGAACGTGCTGCCCTTCGAGCCGTGGCGGTTCACGGCCGAGACCGCCACGATCGTGCCGCTGCTGTGGCGCGAGACCTACCCGGTGCCGATCGCGATGCTGGTCGGTTCGCTGACGCTGCTGGTCACGGCCACGGTGCACCCGGCGCAGCCGTTCCCGTACGCGGTGCTGGTCACCGAGTTCACGATCGGGTCGGTGCTGCGCGGGCGGGTCCGGGTGGTGATGATCGGACTGTTCGTCACCGGGAACGTCCTGGCCGAGGTCCTGCACCGGCAGATCGGCCACCCGCTGGACTTCTTCGTCACCTTCACGCTGAGCCTGACCGCGATCTTCCTCGGCCTGCTCACGCAGTCCGAACGGGACTCCGCCGAGGTGCTGGCCGACCGGGCCGCGCGCGCCGAGCGGGCCCGGATCGCCCGCGACATGCACGACGTGGTGGGGCACGCGGTGGCGCTGATGGTGGTGCAGGCCGAGGCCGGGCCGCTGTTGGTGCGGAGCAAGCCGGAGCGGGCGGAGGCGGCGTTCGAGGCGATCTCGGCGGCGGGGCGGGACGCGATGACGCAGTTGCGGGCGTTGGTGGGGGTGCTCCAGCAGGAGGGGCAGGGCCGCGATCCGTTGCCGGCCCTGGCCGGGCTGGACGCTCTGGTCCGGCAGGTGCGCGAGGCCGGGCTGCGGGTGGAGGTGGCGGCGACCGGGACGCCGGCCTCGCTGTCGCCGGGTGCTGAGACGGCCGCGTACCGGGTGGTGCAGGAGGCGCTGACCAACACGCTGAAGCATGCCCGGGCCTCGCGGGCCGACGTGGTGCTGGCGTGGACGCCGGACGCGCTGGAGATCACGGTGGCCGACGACGGCCGGGGCGCCGCGCACGGGACCGGCGGCGGGCACGGTCTCAACGGCCTGCGGGAGCGGCTGACGCCGGTGGGCGGGCGGGTGACCTGGAGTTCGCCGCCGGGCAGCGGCGGGTTCGCGGTGACCGCGTACATACCGTCGGAGGGCTGAGGCGCGCGGCGGCGGACGAGTACGGCGGACAGGGCAGACGGCGGTCGCCCGGGGCTGATAGAAAGCGGTCGTGGCGATTCGGGTGGTGGTGGCGGACGACCAGGAACTGGTGCGCAGCGGCTTCGCGATGATCCTGGACGCGCAGCCCGACATCGAGGTGGTCGGCGAGGCCGGGAACGGCGCCGAGGCGGTGGAGCTGGCCCGCTCCCTGACGCCGGACGTGCTGCTGCTCGACGTGCGGATGCCGGTGATGGACGGCATCGAGGCGGCGCGGCTGGTGACCGCCGAGGGCGGGGCGCGGATCCTCATGCTGACCACGTTCGACCTCGACGAGTACGTGTACGACGCGCTGTATGCCGGCGCGTCCGGGTTCCTGCTGAAGGATGTGCGGCGGGACGACCTCGTGCACGCGGTGCGGGTGGTGGCGGCCGGGGACTCGCTGCTGGCGCCGTCGGTGACGCGGCGGCTGATCGCGGACGTCACGTCGCGGCGGCCGGCGCGGGGCGGGGGCGGCGGGGCCGTGGCGCCGTCAGAGCGGCTGGACGTGTTGACGCCGCGCGAGCGCGAGACGCTGGTGTTGATCGCGCGGGGCGCTTCGAACGCTGAGATCGCCGTCGAGATGTTCGTCTCGGAGCACACGGTCAAGACCCATGTCAGCAATATCCTGATGAAGCTCGGCCTGCGTGACCGCGTGCACGCGGTGATCTTCGCCTATGAGAGCGCGTTGGTGACTCCCTCCCCGGAGGGATGACTCCCTCCCCCGGATGAGGGAGGCGTTCCCCCCTTCCGGGGGAGGTCCGCACCCGGTCTCATGCCGCACCGTGGTGCCTATGTTGAGACACGCAGCAGAACTCGCCATCCGCCGCCCCCGGACCGTCGTCGCGGTCTGGCTGGTGGTGTTCGCGATCGGCCTCGGGATCGGCGGCGGGGTCTTCGGCAGGCTCGGGGGACTGGGCGCGTCGGTCCCCGGCAGCGAGTCCCGGGTGACCGCCGATCGAGTGGACAAGCTGGATCCGGGGACGGACACCATCGACGCGATGGTCACGGCCCGGGGCCTGCGGACCGAGCCGGTGGCCCACCCGCCCGCGGGCCGCCCGGTCGCCGGCGACGCCGGCCTGCGCGAGCGGATCACCGGCGCCGTGGCGGACCTGCGCCAGATCCCCGGTGTGGTGCAGGTGCCGGATCCGTATCAGACCCCGGGGATGACCGGCGACGGGCAGGCGATCGCGGTCACGGTGACGTTCGACGGCGGGCTGAGCTCGCACGAGGAGCACCAGGCGCTGAAGGCCGCCGAGGCGCGGCTGCGGGCGATCGGGACGGCGGACTTCCAGGTGCGGGTCAGCGGCGGGCCGCTGCTTGACGACGCCCTGAACAGCACGGCGCAGTCCGACGCCGGCCGCGCCGAGATGATCTCGCTGCCGATCGTGCTGGTGCTGCTGATCGTGGTGTTCGGCGGCCTGCTGGCGGCGGCGCTGCCGTTGGTGCTGGCGCTGTGCGGGGTGGCTTCGACGCTGCTGGCGCTGTTCGCGTTCAGTTTCGTGACCGATCTGTCGGTGTACTCGGTGCAGATCACGACGATGCTGGGGCTCGGGCTCGGTGTCGACTACGCGTTGTTGATGGTGACGCGGTTCAAACAGGAGCGGGCGGCGGTGCTGGCGGTTCGCGGCGGCGGCGGCGCCACCGGCGGCAGTACCGGCGGCAGCGGTAGTGGCGGCGGCGCCAGCGACAGTGCCGCGGTCATCGCCGACTGCGTGCGGGCGACGGTGTCGGCGGCGGGGCGCACGGTGTTCTTCTCGGGGCTGACGGTCGCGGTGAGCATGGTCGGGATCGTGGTGTACCCGGCGCCGTTCCTGCGCAGCATGGGGCTGGCTTCGTGCGCGGTGGTGGCGGTGGACATGCTGGCGGCGGTGACGTTGCTGCCGGCGCTGCTGGCGAAGTACGGGCACCGGATCAAGCCGGCGAACGCGCGGCGGTCGCAGGGGCGCTGGTTCGGGCGGTTCGCGAGCGGAGTCGTGCGGCGGCCGGTGCCGGTGCTGTTGGTGGTCGGGGCGGCGCTGGTGACGGCGGCGGTCCCGGCGCGGGCGCTGTCGTTGTCGCCGGGGGACGCGCGGGAGCTGTCGGCGAGCTCTGAGGCGCGGCAGGTGTATGACCTGGGCTTGGCGCACTTTCCGGGGCACAGCAACGCCGACCACGTCACGGTGCTGGTGCCGGGCGGGGCGGCGCGGCCGGACTATCTGAAGCACCTGCGGGGTCTGCCGGGGGTCGTGGAGTCGTCGCAGAAGACGTATCCGGACGGCAGCGCGGTGGTGAGGCTGACGCCGTCGGGGACGAACGACGGGGCGGTGGCCACCGGGCTGGTGAAGAGCATCCGGGCCGAGCATCAGGGGGCGCTGGTCACCGGGTCCAGTGCGCGCTTGGTGGACTTCCGGCAGATGCTGGTCGACCGGTTGCCGTACGCGGCCGGGGCGGTGCTGCTGGCAGTGTTCGTGTTGCTGTTCCTGTTCACCGGGTCGGTGGTGATCCCGGTGAAGGCGGTGGTGACGAACCTGCTGAGCATCGGTGCGGCGCTCGGGGCTGTGGTGTGGGTGTTCCAGCAGGGGCATTTCGCGGGACTCTTCGGCCAAGGGGTCGAGGGCGGGCTGGGGTCGCTGGACGTGACGGTGCCGCCGTTGATGATCGCGGTCGCGTTCGGGCTGTCGATGGACTACGAGATCTTCATCCTGGGGCGGATCCGCGAGGCGCGGTTGCACGGCGAGGACGCGCGCGGGGCGGTGGTGACGGGGATTCGGTATACGGGGCGGGTTGTCACGTGTGCGGCGGCGCTGCTGGTGATCGTGTTCGCGTGCTTCATGACCGGCGGGGCGGCTCCGATTCTGGAGTTCGGGATGGGTCTGACGCTTGCGGTGCTGATCGATGCGACGCTGGTGCGGATGATGCTGGTGCCGGCGGTGCTGGCGGTGGTCGGGGAGGCGGGGTGGTGGGCGCCGCGGGTGCTGCGGGGGGTGTATCGGCGGTTTGGGGTTAGTGAGGGGAGTGGGGTGAGTGGGG
>JABFXP010000186.1 GCA_013361685.1 Catenulispora sp. | reverse complement strand
CGTTCGCCGCCGTACCACCCGCCGTACCAAGAGGGTTGAGCTGGAGGGATCTCGCCGAATCGTTCGACCGGCGCTGAGACTAGCCAAAGTGACGCTCGGTACAACAGGCCTAAATCAGAGAGATTCTGGAGGGGTATGTAAGAGCTGCGCGGACAAATACGGACCGATCCCCGCGTATCCGCTCGCCGTGAACACGGTGAGTAGATAACGATACGGGTATCGGTCCGACACGCGGCGCACCGGGGTGCCCCGCGGCACTCAGCCCCCTGCGACCGCCGGGATGATGGACACGCTGCCGCCCTCGGGCACCGCGGTCCCCAGTCCGTCGGCGAACCGCACGTCGTCGTCGTTGACATACACGTTGACGAACCGCCGCAGCTTGCCCTGCTCGTCCAGGACCCGCGCCCGGATCCCGGTGTGGTCGGCCTCCAGCTGATCGATCACCTCACCCAGGGTACCGCCCGCCACCGACACTTCGGCACGGCCGTCGGTGTATGTGCGCAGGATGGTGGGAATCCGTACAGTGATGCTCATTCACATGCTCCTTACTTGGTGGGGGCCGCCGGTCACAGAGTCGCGCGGAAAGCGTCCAGCGAAGGCTTGATGACCGCGGTCGGCCCGCAGTCCGAGACCGCGTCCAGGGTCTTGAGCCCGTCGCCGGAGTTGATCACGACGGTCACCGCGTCCGGGTCCAGCCGGCCCTCGTCGGCGAGCTTCTTCAGCACCCCGACGGTCACCCCGCCGGCGGTCTCGGCGAAGACGCCCTCGGTGCGCGCCAGCAGCTTCACGGCGGCGCGGATCTGCTCGTCGGTCACGTCCTCCACGGCGCCGCCGGTGCGCCGGGCGATGTCGAGCACGTACGGGCCGTCGGCCGGGTTGCCGATCGCCAGCGACTTGGCGATGGTGTCGGGCTGCCGCACCGGGCGGATGACGTCGATGCCGTCCCGGTAGGCCTGCGACACCGGGGAGCAGCCGGAGCCCTGCGCGCCGATCACCTTGTACGGGGTGTCCTCGACCAGCCCGAGCTTGACCAGCTCCCGGAAGCCCTTGTCGATCTTCGTCAGCTGGGACCCGGAGGCCACCGGGATCACGATCTGCTCCGGCAGCCGCCAGCCCAGCTGCTCGGCGATCTCGTACGCCAGCGTCTTGGAGCCCTCGGCGTAGTACGGCCGCAGGTTGACGTTGACGAAGCCCCACTTCTCCCCGAGCTCGTCGCCGATCAGCTCGCTGCAGAACCGGTTCACCTCGTCGTAGGTGCCGTCGATGGCGACCAGCCGGCCGCCGTAGACCGAGGCGACGGCGATCTTCTCCTTCTCCAGGTTCGAGGGGATGAACACGCACGCGTCCAGCCCCGCGCGCGCCGCCGCGGCCCCCACCGCGCCGGCCAGGTTGCCGGTGGAGGAGCAGGACAGCGTGGTGTAGCCGAACGTGCGGGCGGCCTCGACGGCGATCGCCACGACGCGGTCCTTGAAGGAGTGCGTCGGGTTGCCGGAGTCGTCCTTCACGTACAGGTTGCTCAGCCCGAGCTCGCGGCCCAGGTTGTGGGCGCGGACCAGGCGGGTCCAGCCGGGGTCGGTGTTGGGCCGGGCGGCGACGTCGGCCGGGACCGGCAGCAGCGGGGCGTAGCGCCAGATCGACGCGGGCCCGGCGGCGATCTGCTCGCGGGTCACCGTGCCGAAGTCGTAGGAGATCTCCAGGGGGCCGAAACACTCTTCACAGGCGAATTTCGGGCCGAGCTCCGTGGTGTGCCCGCATTCGCGACAGGACAGGGCCACGGCCGGGCCGAAGGGCCGATCGGAGACGGTGCCGGAGGGGGCGGACAGCAGAGCGCTGGACATGACGCGAGGTTCCTTTCCTCATCTTCCCCACGGCTCGGCGGCTGCCGGGTGGGCCGGAGTTGGCACCAGGCCGTGCCGCTGAAAAAGCGGCAGAACGGATGGTTGCCGGAGCGTCACAGGGCCGGTCCCTCAGCTCCTCTGGATGAGCGCTGTGTTCAGTTGTCGATAAAGAGAGAGTAAGGCGCGGACCCGCTCCCGGGACCAGCCTGTCCGGATCCCGAGACGGCGGCCGCAGGAGGCCGTCGCTTAGTCTGGAGGGGACCGCTGAACCGATTTCAGAGTGGAGTGCCCGGTGCTGGAAGAGGTGGAGCGGTGGCTTGCCGTGCGCTCCTCGAAGGCGTCGGACTGGCCGCTGGAACGTCTGCTCGCCGCCAAGCACGAGCCGGCCGCGGGCCCGGTCCGGATCAGCGTGGTGCTGCCGGCCCTGGACGAGGAGGAGACCGTCGGGGCGATCGTCGCCGCCGTGCGCGAGGACCTGATGGAGGCCGCGCCGCTGGTCGACGAGCTGCTGGTGGTGGACTCCGGCTCGGCGGACCGGACCGCGGAGAACGCCGCGGCGGCCGGGGCGAAGGTGCTGCACCGCGACGAGATCCTGCCGGCCGTGCCCTCGGTGCCCGGCAAGGGCGAGGTGCTGTGGCGCTCGCTGGCGGCGACCACCGGCGAGCTGGTGTGCTTCGTGGACGCCGACCTGCGCGAGTTCTCCGCCACGGTGGTCACCGGCGTGCTCGGGCCGCTGCTGTGCGATCCGGGCGTGCACCTGGTGAAGGCGATGTACGACCGGCCGCTGGTCACCGGCTCGGCGGTGCTGCCGGCCGGCGGCGGCCGGGTCACCGAACTGGTGGCGCGGCCGATCCTGAACCTGCACTGGCCGCTGCTGGCCGGGTTCGTGCAGCCGCTGGGCGGGGAGTACGCGGCGCGCCGCTCGCTGCTGGAGCGGCTGCCGTTCCCGACCGGCTACGGGGTGGAGACGGCGATGCTGATCGACACCCTGGCGCTGGTCGGGCTGGACGGCATGGCGCAGGTGGACGTGGGCGTGCGGCTGCACCACCACCAGGACGACGCCGGACTGGGCCGGATGGCCAGCGAGATCATGCAGGTGGCGTGGGAGCGGCTGCACCGCGAGGGCCGGATACTGCCCGGGCAGGACGCGGCGGAGCCGCACACCCTGATGACCCAGTTCCACCGCGACGCCGAGGGCTTCGCGCCGCGCTCCACCGACGTGTCGGTGGTGGAGCGGCCGCCGATCAGGACGCTGGGTCTGGACGGCCGTCCGGGCCGCTCGGATCTCCCGGGTCAGCCGAGTCACCCGAGTCACCCGGGCCCTTCGACCGCGACGGGGTGAACCAGGACACTATGCCCTCGACCCGCACGCCGTCCGGGTCGCGCGGCAGGTTGTCGAACTCCTTGACCAGGTCCTGCATCCGCCGCTGGAAGTCCGCCGCGGCGTCCGGGGCCACGGTGGAGGACAGGAACATGAGCATCCCGTTACGCTTGGCCTGCTCGGAGTCGGCCGGCATCGCCTCGGTCTCCATGTGCCGCAGGAAGCGCTCGCGGTAGTCCGTCAGGTTCTCCCCGATGATCCGCCCCATGGCCTCCCGGGTCTCCTCCGGGTGCTCGGTGGGGTCGATGGTGACCGAGGACTGCGCCGCCCGGTACTTGGTCTCGACGATGCCGGATACCACCCGGGTCTCGGCCACCTCGATGAGGCCGGCCTCCAGCAGCACCTTCAGGTGCCGGTAGAGCTTGGTCTGCGGCTCGCCGAGATCCTCGGCCAGCTCCTTGGCCGACTTCGCGACCCCGTCCCGGGTCAGCCCGCGCAGGATCCGCAGCCGGGTGCTGTCGGCGAGCGCCTTGATGGTGTCCACGTCGGTGACGGTGCGGACCACCTCGTCGATCAGCGGCCGGATGTCGGCCACCGCCCGCCGGGCGTCGGCCACCGCGTCCTGCCCCGCGCGCAGCCCGCTGCGCAGTTCGCCGATCGCCTCGCCCAGCTCAGCGCGTCTGTTCCGGTTGCCCATGGCGCCTATCTTGCCAGACGCTCACGGATACGTCATCATTCACGTAAGCGTGAATAGTTCATCAAGCATGAATGGTCGCGCCAACGAGAACATTCATCGAATGGGGAGGGTTCACGATGACCGCAACAGTCGCCGCGCCGACCGCTCAGGACGGCGCCGCCGCCGCGGTCCCGCTGCGCCGGAACCGGAACTTCACCCTGCTGTGGGGCGGCTCGGCCGCGGCGATGCTGGGCCTGGCCACCGCGGACATCGCCTACCCGCTGGTGATCCTGGCGATGACCGGCTCGCCGCTGCGGGCCGGGCTGTTCGCCACCGTGCAGCTGGTCGCCACGGTGCTGGCCACGCTGCCGGTGGGGCAGCTGATGGACCGGCACGACCGCCGCCGGATGCTGCTGGTGTCCGAATCGCTGCGGCTGCTGGCCGGGGCCGGGGTGGCGACCGCCCACTTCGCCGGGGTGCTGACCGTCTGGCAGCTGCTGGCCACCGCCGCGCTGCTGGGCGCGATCCAGCCGTTCGCCGGTGCCCGCACCCTGATGATCCGCCAGGTGGTGGCGCCGGAGCAGGTGCCGGACGCGCTGACCCGGGAGCAGCTGCGCAACCACGCGTGCGAGCTGACCGGGCCGCCGCTGGGCGGCGCGCTGTTCGCGGTCTCGCGGGCGCTGCCGTTCGTCTTCGCCGCGGTCTCCAGCGTGGTGTCACTGCTGTCGGTGCTCTTCCTGCGGGTGCCGGAGTCCGCGCTGCGGGCCGACGGCGGCCGGAACGCGGGCGGCGGCAAGCCCGAGGGCGGCGTCCTGCTCGGCATCAAGACCATCCTGCGCGACCCGGTGATGCGGGCCACCGCGCTGAGCCTGTGCCTGGTGAACGTGGCCGGCTACCCGATCTTCCTGAGCCTGGTGGTCCGGCTGCGGGACCAGCACGCCGCGTCCGGCACCACCGGCCTGGTGGTGGCCGCCGCCGCGGCCGGCGGGCTGGCCGGCACGCCGCTGGTCAAGCCGCTGCTGCGGGCGCTGCGCCCGGGCTGGGTGCTGATCGTGGCCTGCGTGGTGTTCGCGCTGACCAACTTCGGCATGACCTTCTTCGCCGATCCGTGGGCCGACGCGGTGTTCCTGGCGGCCAGCGGCGCGGCGATCCCGTCCGCGGTGGTGATGGTCAACGTCCTGATCCTGCAGGCGGTCCCGGACGAGCAGCGCGGCCGCACCGCCGCCGCGCTGGAGATGTTCCTGCTGGTCGGCATCCCGGCCGGGACGCTGGCGGCCAGCGTCGCGCTGCAGTGGCTCTCGCCTACCGCGACGCTGCTGGGGCTGTCGCTGGTGATGAGTGTGGCGGTGCTGTACGCGGCGTCGCAGCGGGCGCTGCGGGACGCTCAGTGGCCGGAGGCGGCCCGGGACGCCTGACCGGATGCGGGCCCGAGCCCGAAGCCGGGGCAGGGACTGGGGAGTGCCGGACGGCGCCGTGGGGGGCGCCGGTTCCGGCACTCCCCTTGTGCACGGAGCCTGTTTGGGTGCTGTCTTTATACGTGCTGTGTTTATGGGCGCCGGGTACGGCCGGGTGTGACGGCGAGGGGTGCGTGCTGTGCCGCGGCCGCTTCGCCGGACGGTGGGTGCGCGGCTGGTGCTTCAGCCCGGAGCGCGCGGCGGCCGGACCGGTGCCCAGGGTGTCGGCGGCCTTCACGATCCCGGCGGCGGGCGCCGGCCGGGCCGGTTTCGCCGCCGAG